>SVTR01000019.1 GCA_015063685.1 Oscillospiraceae bacterium
CGGTGCTTTTTCCGTCATACGTCACAAAATTCTTTCGCATAGGGACGACTATGCGCGCAGATTTTTGTTTAGTCTGACGAAAAAATCCCTCGCATCTCGCCGCACACTGAGTATTTAGAGATGCCCAACAATTTTATAAAATAAGGAGTTTTAACATGAAAAAGTTATGGATCTGCGCTCTGCTTCTGCTGGCGCTCACTCTGACTGCCGTTGCCTGCAGCGAAGGCAATACCCCCGCCGAGACCACCGCTGAGTCCGCTACCATTGCACCCGTAGAGCCTTCCACCGAGAAGACTACTGATGCCGCTACCGAAAAGGCTACCGAGGCTGCCACCGAGAAGGCTACCGAGAAGGCTACCGAGGCTGCCACCGAGAAGGCTACTGAGGCTGCCACCGAGAAGGCTACTGAGGCTGCCACCGAGAAGGCTACCGAGGCTGTCACCGAGAATGCTACTGAGGTTCCCACCGAGGTGCTGACCGAGGTTCCCACCGAGGAGCTGACCGAAGTTCCTACTGAGGAGTTGACCGAGGTTCCCACTGAAGCTCCTACTGAGGCTCCCACAGAAGCAATTACCGAGGCTCCTATTGAGCCCCAGGCTATCTACACGGCTGAGGATCTGGCCAATATGACCGCAACCAACGCAACTGTAACACTGGAAGGTGACTGCGCTCACTTCCTGACCGGTACTTCTGACAATTCCACGAATCCTTCCATTACCCTTGTTGCTGAGGGCGACGGCTTCAGCGATGTCATTGCCATCAAGTATCGCACCAATTGCGGCAGCTATGGCTCTAACTTCTGGGGCACCTTCCTGCTCAACGGAACGGATGTGTTCAACGGCAACCGCTACGATAGTGACAACTGGTTCATGTACTATACCGACGGTAGCTGGGACGTGCTGATCCTGGATATGAGAAAGAACAAGAACGGCGACGGCGGCGTGGCTGATACTGATGTGACGGGCGGTGCCGCTATCCAGTCCTTGGTTTACAATTTCTTTGACTATACCGGTAACGGCGGCAAGCTCGGAACCACGGACGCCGAAGCAGAGTATATCGATATTGAGTACATTGCTTTCTTTGAGACAAAGGAAGAAGCCGTGGAGTATGCGTATTGATCTCTTGTTTACGCGCACTGAGATTTGAGCCTTTATAATGTACGAAAGGGTGTTCCGAATGCCTGGCATTCGGAACACCCTTTTTCTGTTTGTTTGGACGGGATAAGCACGAAAACAGCATAAACATAATCGTCGTTCAACGATGGGGATGCCATGCTTTCGGATATCAGGTAAGATGGGGAACAATAGAAGTGAGCACCTTTTCGGTGCATACCTTGATACCCTTGTCGGACAGGTGGATGAGGTCATCGCAGATCATGCCCTCCACGTCATCATAGACGGGGGTGAACAGGTCGTTGATCAAGATCCCCTCGGCGGTGAGAGCTTCCACAGCGGCGGCGTTATAGGCCTTGATGCGCTCGATATCGTGACCACACATCTTTGGCGAGGGGGGCGTGGTGGTGGCAAAAATGACCACGGGAGCGTAGGTTTTCAGCACGCGGGCAATGCGCACCATGGTACGGACGTAGTCCTCCATAGGGGTGAAGGCTCCGTCACCGAACAGGTCGCAGAGATCCCAGAGGCCGTTGTTCCAATGGATCACGTCGGAGCCCTCCATCTGCGCCTTGTAATCAAAGCACATCCGCAGGGTGTAGGACGCGAAGCGGCAGTTGTCGTCGGGCTGCCAAACCTCACAGCCGTATTGGGTGGTGAGGGTCTCGGCTACGGACGCACCGTAGCCCATGAGGCGAATAGAGTCGCCAAGGAGAATGATTTTTTTCATGGTGGGCTCCTTTTTGATGTATTTGATAAATATTGATAATGAAAAGGCATGCCTAACTATCCATCGCAAGATGCAGTAGGCATATGATATATTCCCCCGAGCGTTGGCCGCGGGCACTGCTCGCTAAACAACAATTTATAGAAAGAGACGCTCTTTACCCCAAAAGCTCCGCCGTCCTCTTCATCCGCTCCACCACGCGGACGTGGAAGGGGCATCTTGTCTCACATTTACCGCAAGCGAGGCACGCCGAGGCCTTGATCTCCAGGGCGTTGTAATGCTCGCGGACGGTGGCGGGGACGTCGCTTTGCGCGGTGGCGAGGTCATAAAGCTTATTGACCATGGCAATGTCGATGTTCACGGGACAGGGCTTGCAATGACCGCAGTAGGTGCACGCGCCGTAGTAGGTCTCGCGGGGAGACAGAGACAGCACCGAGGCGTAATCCTTTTCGGCGTCGGTGGCGGTCTCGTAGGCGATGGATGCGGGCACCTCGGCGGGGTTATCAAAGCCTAACATCACCGTTGCCACGGCGGGACGGGTGAGGCAATAGTGGATGCACTGGACGGGGGTAAGGGCGATGCCGAAGGGGGATCGCTTGGCATCCAGCAGACGGCCGCCGCCGAAGCATTTCATCACCGTAATACCCACCCCACGCTCGGCGCAGAGGCGGTACAGGTCGGCGCGCTTTTCATCCATGCCCCGCAGGATGGGGGCATTTTCATCGGGCAGACCCACGTTTTCCACCGAGGGGAGCAGGTCGTAGCCCGGATTGATGCTGAACAGCAGCACCTCCACCACCCCATGCTCCACCGCCAGGCGGGCGATGTCGGGACTATGGGTGGACAGGCCGATATGACGGATGGCACCGCTGTTTTTCAGCTCGATCATATAGTCCATAAGGCCGCCGTCAAGGACGTCCTGCCAGTCATCGAGACGATCCACGAAATGGATCATGCCCAGATCCATGTAGTCGGTATGGAAGCGGTCAAGGAGATCCTGAAAGGCGATCTTGGCTTCTTCCACCTTGCGGGTGCGGACGTACTGGCCGTCCTTCCATGCTGAGCCCACGTGGCCCTGGATGATCCATTTTTCCCGCTCGCCCTTGATGGCGTTGCCGATGTTGGAGCGGACGTTGGGTTCAGACATGAAGCAATCAATGGTATTGATGCCCGCGGCGCGGCAGGCGTCCACTACGGCCTTAACCTGCTCTGCGCTTTTGCGCTCCAGCCACTCGCCTCCCAAGGCGATTTCGCTGACCGTGAGTCCTGTGTTTCCGAGTTTTCTGTAGTTCATATGTTGTCCTTATTTGACATGTATAGTTTTTGTCATCCGGATTCCAGAAGGCAAGGATCCAATGATCACTCATATTATACCATACACGTTATTTTCTGTCAAGGGACTGCATTTTATCCAAAGAAGCGGATGATTAGCTTATGGGCATCTCTAAAAACTCATCGCACGCCGATATGACGGTGCTTTTTCCGTCGCGTTACAAAATTCTTTCGCGTAGGGTCAACTATGCGTGCGGATTTATGTTTAGTCTGAAGAAAAAATTCCTCGCATTTTGCCGCACGCTGAGTATGTAGAGATGCCCTTATGAGGAAAAACGGTATACGGAAGTTTCTCTTCACTGCGAAGCTTGTCTTTTGAGTTAACAATTTGTGAAAATATTTTTAATAAACGGGGTTTCGGGCTTGACAAATATGGTAGCTACATGTATAATACAACTGTGAGAAATATCTTGCGAGTATAGTAGCAAAGAGAGGAAAACAAAATGAGAAAAATTACTATGATGGTATCCATGGTATTGGCGGCAGTCATGCTGCTCTCCATGATCGCCTGCAGCGGTAAGCTTTCCTGGGGAGACCGCCTGGAAAAATACTGCGAGGAGAATAAGGATGCGGCTTATTCCAGAAAGTCTCGCAGCAGTCTCAAGGATCTGGCCGATGAGCTGGAAGATGAGATGGATGAGCGTCTTGACGGTGACATTATCATGTACTACAGCGTATACGATGATGGCGACAGCTGTGTGATCGTTGAGTTTGAAGAAAAGGACGACGCTGAGATGGTTGTCGAGTTCATTGAGGACGAGGATCTGGCCGACAAGGCGGAGCAGATCGGCAATGTCGTGATCTTCGGCGATAAAGGCGTTGTCAACGCCATGGTAAAGCTTGATTGATCAACATAAGCATGCTAAAATACAAAAGCGCAACTGCGGTTTTCGCGGTTGCGCTTTTGTAATACTTATTTACTTATCCCACACAAGCGTACCGTCCTGCTCCTTGACAGGCACGAATACGGGGGATTCCAGGCGGTCGGCTTCCTCCAAGGTTTGGGGAGAGTGGATGGACAGGTACATCTGTCCGTCGGTATCGGTGAACAGCATGCCGTGGCCACCGTCGTATTCGCCTGAAATCGCTTTGGAGAACAAGAGCTTTTCGTCATGGCTCCAATGGCCGTCAAGTCTGCCGTTATCGCTTCGGGCGATGCCCACGCAGTAGCCGTCGGTTGTGAAATTTGACCACAGCATGAGGAGCTGTCCGTCGGCGGCGGTATACATGAAGCATCCGTCGGTAACTCCCGCTTTAGCCCATGCGGGTTCATCAGCCCGGAATAGCTCTATGGGCTCGGAGATCAGCCTTGTCAGATCATCTGACAGCCGTGCCGCCGCAAAGGTGCCCACGTGATCGGGCTGGCAGGTCCATTCGTGGACGAAGACCATCCAGGGCTTGCCCTCTTTATCAACGTACAAGGTGCCGTCGATGCAATCCCAATCGGCGGGTGTGACGTGGCCGTTGGAATGATAGGAGAAGGGGCCTTCCGGGGTGTCGGATTTGAGGATCACACAACCTCTGTGGTTGTTTTTGGTGGAGCAGTAGGTGGTGATCATGTAGTAGAATCCGCGATAGAGATGTACCTCGGGTGCCCAATGCTGGCCACCGTCATCCGTAGGGTCAGGAACAACTTGTCCAAGATCCTCCCAGCTTCCCGCAAGGGAGCCGGAGGCGTTTTTGTAGCAATGCCAGCCCGTACCGTGGGCGTAATAGATGCCGTCCTTAACCACGATAAAGGGGTCTCGGAGCTTTTTGATGGTGGAAATGATCATGATTGTCTCCTTCATTGGGTTGAGATGTCCTGTTGTTCGTCTGCGGTTTTCGGATTCAACCGCTGAAATTCTCAAAAAACGCCTCGATCTGCTCCTTGGTAGCGCTTGCCCGCCCTTGGAGCATCTCGGATGATCCGCCGCCCTTGGCGTTCAAGGCGGCACTTATCTCTCTGTTGTACTGCTTCAAGTCCAGAGACGCATCCCCGCGGCCAATAACGTAACGGTAGCCGTTCTCGTCATCCCCGCAGAACACGCCGCACAGCTTCTTGCATTTTTTGACGGCCTCGTTGAGCAGTCGTCGCATGGCGTTGGCGTCCCCCGTTTCCTCAAAAAGGCAAAGACTGCCGTCGGTTTCGGGGAGGGCGGCCAGGGTCATGGTCAGAATGGTCTGCCGCAGGTCAAAAATCACCTGCTTCTTCTCCTCAATTTCGGCGGTGAGACGGTCAAAGCCTGCCACTAAATCGTTCTGCTTCACCGATAGGCGGGATGCCAATAAAGCCACGTCTGTGTAGCGGCGGCGGTAGTCCTCCAGGGCATCCAGACCGCAGAGCATATGGATGCGCACACCGCCCTTGTAATGAATGAAATCCAGAAGCTTGATGAGGCCGATCTCTCCCGTGTTGTCCACGTGAGGCGCACAGCAAGCGCAGCGATCCATCATGCCGTCTCCTTGACCGATCTCCACCATGCGCACGTTTTCGGTCAGATCCAGCTTGGCGCGGTAAGTCAGGGTTGCCAGCACCTCGGGGGTGGGATAATAGGCCTTGACGGGCAGGCAGGCCGCCACGATGCGATTGGCCTCGTCCTCAATGGCGTTGAGCTGCTCACGAGTCAGCACGCCGTCAAAGTCCAGGGTCACGTCGCCATTTCCCAAATGAAATCCTACGTTGGTGTACCCGTACAGTCGGTGGACGATGCCCGAAATGATATGCTCTCCCGAGTGGTTTTGCATCTTTCTGAGGCGTATTTCGCGGTCAAGATGTCCTTCGACAGTCTCTCCAACGGCAGGGAAGGGGGCGTCGGCTTTGACGGAATGATAAATGACCCCGTCTTTTTCCTGTACGTCCATGACGGGACAACCACCCAGCACACCCGTGTCGGGGGATTGCCCGCCTCCCTCGGGAAAAAAGGCGGTGGCGTCCAGCACAACGTGCAGGACGCCCGGAATATGGGTAGGCTCCTCCGACAGAACGGTGGCGGAAAAATCAAACAGATGGCTGTTTTCATCAAAGAGACGGCGGGTAGGGGTCATGACTCTTCTCCTTGGGTGGCTTTTTCCAAAATAACTTCCCCGTCGGAATGGTATACGACTGCTGTTGATACTTCGACGGCAGCTTCGTCAACCGATTCGGCGGTCTCGGCGGCTTGATTTCCCATAGAGGCCTTTTGCGCTTCCAAAGCGGCATTTTCCGCGGTTTCGGTCACCTCGGCCTTGGCGCGAGCCATGTGATATACGAACAGCAGGCACAGGGGGATGGAAAAACGGACAAACCACTCCATGACGGAGAGGATGAGGGTTTGATATTCCTTGCCTTCATTTTTCTCCACGGTGGCGCCTGCGGCCAGGGAGAGCGTTAATTGGGTATCGCTGTAATGCCACACCAGGGGCAGGAGCACGGCATAGGTTAAAAGGGCCACGATCAGAAGCTCGTATGCTTTTTCTTTTTGAAGAATGCCGTCACAACGGTCATGCTTGGCATAAACCGCGCATTGCATGATGGCGATCACCAGAAAGGGTAGCGCAAAGCTGACCTGCTCCACGATCCAGGCGGTGGTTTTCTTTTCGTCTGCTGTCAGGTAGGATAGAAATTCCCGGAAGGCGGTGTGGTGAAGATAGAGACAGGCGGCCGCCAGCGCCGACAACATAAGCCCCAGGATGAGGATCCTCGGTACCGAAAAACGGTAGCTTTTGCTCTCTTTGGGTGGGGTGATATATGCGGGAGTCATGATAAAAACCTCCGTGAAATCGAATTCCTCTATAGTATATCACATTTTGGGCTGTTTGTCCAGTAGGCATACAAAGATTTGGTTAAAAAACCGACGCAAGATGTTGCGTGTGAGATTTTTGGACAAAAGGCTTTCTCTCGTAGCTTTGGCAATTTGTAAGATATGCCAAAATTCAAAAAAATCAGAAAAATTATCCAAAAATACTTGACAAATTTTATCGAAGTGGTATAATGATACTGTTAGGAGTTAGCGTATGCTAACACACGGAGGACCCCTTGATCCAAGGGGCTCGCGCACAAGATATGAGTGCCGCCACTCATGGAAATGGAGGAAAGATCATGAAAACGCTCAGAGACGCGAAGGTTGGTGATACCGTCACGGTGGTAAAGCTCCACGGCGAGGGTGCCATCAAGCGCAGGATCATGGACATGGGCATTACCAAAGGCGTGGAGATCCACGTTCGCAAGGTAGCTCCCCTGGGAGACCCCATGGAGCTGACCGTGAGAGGCTACGAGTTGTCCCTGCGCCGCGCTGATGCTGAGATGGTGGAGGTTCAGTGATCTTGAATATAGGAGAGTCCCTCGGGCTCTCCCCTATTTAAGCCGTGCAGTTAGCCTACGCTAATCGCCGAGGCTCACAGACCTACCGTCCTATGTCCGCACCCTTGCGGAAAACTGTTTCGTATCCAAATATTTGCACACATAAGAGAGGATCAACATGAACATTCGTATCGCCCTTGCAGGCAATCCGAACAGCGGTAAAACCACCCTGTTCAATGCGCTGACCGGCTCCAATCAGTACGTGGGCAACTGGCCCGGCGTCACGGTGGAGAAGAAGGAAGGTAAGCTGAAAAAGCATGATGGCGTCACCGTCACAGACCTGCCCGGTATCTACTCCCTGTCTCCCTACACCCCCGAGGAGATCGTGGCCAGAAACTATCTGGTGGGTGAGCGTCCCGAGGTCATCCTCAATATCATCGACGGCACCAACCTGGAGCGCAACCTCTACCTGACCACTCAACTCACCGAGCTTGGTATCCCCGTGGTCATCGCCATCAATATGATGGACGTGGTGCGCAAAAACGGCGATACCTTGGACACTCAACTGCTTTCTCAGCGTTTGGGATGCAAGATCGTGGAAATCTCTGCCCTCAAGGGTGACGGTGTCAACGAGGCCGCCGAGGAGGCCATCAAGGCCGCCTTCAATGAAAAAGCCGCTCCCACTCACGCTTTTTCGGGTGCGGTGGAGCACGCTCTGGCACACATCGAGGAGGCCGCCGTTCACGGTCTGCCTGAGGAGCAGCAGCGCTGGTATGCCATCAAAATTTTTGAGCGTGACGAAAAGGTTCTGTCCCAGCTCCAGCTTTCCGCAGAGAAGCTGTCTCATATTGAAAAGGATATCCAGGCCGCCGAGCGTGAGCTGGACGATGATGCTGAGTCCATTATCACAAACGAGCGTTACCTCTACATCGACCGCATCTTAAAGCCCTGCTTCAAGCGCAAGGCCGAGGGAAAGCTGACCACCTCGGATAAGATTGACAAGGTATTGACCAACCGATTCGCCGCTCTCCCCATTTTCGCGGTCATCATGTTCCTGGTCTACTACATCTCGGTATCCACCGTGGGCACTTTGGTCACCGACTGGACCAACGACGGTGTGTTCGGTGATGGCTGGCGTCTTTTGGGCATCGGTACCGAGGAATATGACACCGACGCGGGCTCTGTAGCTACCGTGGATGAGCTCATCGTTCAAGCCGAAGAGAAGGGCATCGACGTTTCCGCTTACACCGCCGCCGTGACTGCGGGCAACGCGGGTGAGGCCAAGAACGCCATTACCGAT
The DNA here is from genome assembly GCA_015063685.1 of Oscillospiraceae bacterium. Lineage (GTDB taxonomy): Bacteria > Bacillota > Clostridia > Oscillospirales > CAG-272 > CAMEON01. The sequence continues at coordinate 8,733 of SVTR01000019.1, forward strand.
ATTTTCCTCGCGTTCCCCCTGTCCACCGATCTTGACCTCGACGGTGACGGCGTCAAGGATCCCTACCTCTGGACCTACGAGGATGAGGAGACCTTTGACACCGCGTATATGACTCCCGACGAGGTTACCGAGGCTATCGAATTCGCCTACGGTACGGGCTTCGTGGAGCCTGATCCCGCCGATTACGGCGTGTGGATCCCCGGCATTCCCGTACTGGTGGAGCAGGGACTTACCGCTGCAGGTACCCCCGAGTGGCTGAACAGCCTGATCCTTGACGGTATCGTGGGCGGTGTGGGCGCCGTTCTCGGCTTCGTGCCCCAGATCCTTGTTCTGTTCGTCATGCTGGCCTTCCTGGAGGCCTGCGGCTATATGTCCCGCATCGCCTTCGTCCTTGACCGCATCTTCCGCAAGTTCGGTCTGTCGGGCAAGTCCTTTATCCCTATGCTCATCGGCACGGGCTGCGGTGTTCCCGGCATCATGGCCTCCCGTACCATTGAAAACGAGAGCGACCGCCGCATGACGGTCATCACCACCACCTTCATTCCCTGCGGCGCCAAGCTCCCCATCATCGCCATGATCACCGCCGCCCTCTTTGACGGTGCCTGGTGGGTGGCCCCCGTGTGCTACTTCGCGGGCATTGCCGCCGTCATCGTCTCGGGTATCATGCTCAAGAAAACAAAGCTTTTCTCGGGCGAGCTGTCTCCCTTCGTCATGGAGCTGCCTGCTTACCATTGGCCCACCTTCGGCAGCGTTATGCGCTCCATGTGGGAGCGCGGCTGGTCCTTCATCAAGAAGGCGGGCACCGTCATCATGCTGTCCACCGTCATCATCTGGGCAGGCTCCTCCTTTGGCGTGGCCAATGGAGCCTTCGGCCTGTACCTGGAGATGCCCGAGGGCGGTATGAGCATTCTGGATTACATCGGCACCGCCGTAGGATGGATCTTCGCCCCCCTGGGCTTCTCGGATCCCACCGCCGCCGTGGCCACCCTCATGGGTCTTGTGGCCAAGGAAGAGGTTGTCGCCGTCTTCGGTGTCACCGAGTTCGCGGGTCTTGGCAAGCTGGCAGGCTTCTCCTTCCTGCTGTTCAACCTGCTCTGCGCCCCCTGTTTTGCCGCTATGGGTGCCATCCGCCGCGAGATGAACAGCGCGAAATGGACGGCCTTCGCCATCACCTATCAGTGCCTCTTTGCCTACGCCATCTCCCTCATGGTCTACCAGTTCGGCCTCCTGTTCACAGGGGCTATGGGCGGGATCAATATTCTGTGGCTGGTCATCGCCTGTGTCCTGCTCTTGGGTATGCTGTTCCAGCTGTTCAGACCCTATAAGACATCTGCAAAAAAAGTTTAATCAATAAAATTGTTGTTTAGTGGGATTATTGTGATTCTGTAGGGGCGGATTCCATATCTGCCGTTACAAAAAATGATTGATCCCCATAGACATTTCGGAGGTTTTCGGGCGGATATGGAATCCGCCCCTACGACCACATTGGTTATACACCCCGTAAATAACATTTACACTTCAAAATCCCCACGAAAGGAGTACTTCCATGCTGCAATACCTCCCTACCATTATCATATGTATCGTCCTCGCCGCCTTCTTCGGCCTGCTCATCTGGAGCATGATCCGAGATAAGAAGAAAGGAAAGTCCTCCTGCGGCGGCTGTTGCTCCTCCTGTGCCATGAGCGGTCATTGTCATCCCGCTGCTCAAAAGTCAACGGGACAGACCAAGAACGATGGTACTCCCAAGGCCGAGAAAGGAGCAACCCAATGATCAAGATCACCGTAAAAGTTGACGGCATGATGTGCGGTATGTGCGAAGCCCACGTCAACGACGCCGTCCGTCGCACCCTCTCCGTAAAGAAAGTAACCTCCAATCATCGCCGCGGGGAGACGATAATCCTCAGTGAACACGACATAGCGGATGAGCGCATTGCTGCCGCCATCAAGGAAAGTGGCTACGACTTCCGTGGCTTGACCCGCGAGGAAGCCAAAGCGGGTGGCCTGTTGGGACTGTTTCGCAAGTAAGAACAAATCCGTTTTGATATAAAATAAAATACCCACCAACGATCATTGCAGTCGTTGGTGGGTATTGTATTTCGGTGAAATGAATCAGAGCACTCTGACGCGAAGCACACCGTTGACGGCGGTCAGATGCTCGGCCACGGCGGCGGGAACCTCGCCCGTCACGTCCAGGATAGTGTAGGCGGCGTTACCGCGGGACTTGTTGGTCATGTTCTCGATGTTCAGCCCCTCGGCGGCCACGGCACCCGTGAGGCTGGTCAGCATACCGGGGATGTTCTCGTGCAGCACGCAGAGGCGGGTATCGCCCGAGCGAGGCATGGAGACGGCAGGGAAGTTGACGCTGTTCTTGATGTTACCGTTTTGGAGGTAATCGTCCATCTGGAGGGCGGCCATGACGGCGCAATTGTCCTCGGACTCCTCGGTGGAGGCGCCCAGGTGAGGGATCAGGATGGCGCCGGGAACGCCGATCAGCTCGGGGGTGGCGAAGTCGGTGACGTAGCGGGAGACCTTACCGCTGGCCAGGGCCTCGATCATGTCGGCGGACTTGACCAAAGAATCGCGGGAGAGATTGATGATCTTGACGCCGTCCTTCATGTTCGCCATGGTGGAGGCGTTGATCATGCCCTTGGTGTCGGCGGTGGCGGGGACGTGAATGGTGATGTAGTCGGCCACCTTGTAGACCTCCTCATAGGAGGCGGCGTGGGTGATGTTGTGGTTCAGGTTCCAGGCGGCATCCACCGACAGGTAGGGGTCACAGCCCACCACCTTCATGCCCAAACGGACGGCGATGTTGGCCACCAGACCGCCGATGGCACCCAGGCCGATGACGCCCAGGGTTTTGCCTTGGATCTCGGTGCCCGCGAACTTGGACTTGTTCTTCTCCACAGTCTTGGCGGCGTCGGGATCGTCCTTCAAGGTGCCGACCCACTCGATGCCCGCCACGATGTCACGGGAGGCCAGGAGCAGGGCGCAGACGGCCAGCTCCTTGACGCCGTTGGCGTTGGCGCCGGGAGTGTTGAAGACCACGATACCCTCGGAGGTGCACTTGTCCAGGGGAATGTTGTTGACACCAGCACCTGCGCGGGCGATGGCCAGCAGCTCGGGGTTGAAATCCATGTCCAGCATATTGGCGGAGCGGACCATGATGCCCTCGGGGGCGGTCACGTCGGTGCCGACGTTGTAGAGGGCGGCGTCCAGCTTGTCGGTGCCGACCTTGGCGATCTTGTTGAGCAGTTGAATGTTTTTCATGATGGATGTTCTCCTGTATCGGTAATAATCTGGGCGCACCTGTACGCGCCCGTGAAATGAAGTCGGGCGCACACATAGGTGCGCCCCTACGGTTGTGCTGTTTATGAGTTGGTTGCAATTGGAGATCCTTCGGCTACGCCTTAAGGCTTCGCTCAGGATGACTCCAAAGAGTAAATATTTTTTTGAAAGTTTTGGAGATCCCCAAGAACCTTTTTCAAAAGGTTCTTGGGCGGGGGTCAGGGGCAGAGCCCTTGCGTTCCTTACGCCTTGGGGTTCTCGGCGGCGAACTTCTTCATGAACTCCACCAGAGCCGCAACGCCCTCGTAGGGCATGGCGTTGTAGATGGAGGCGCGCATACCGCCCACGGAACGGTGACCCTTCAGGTTCTTCATACCGGCCTTGGCCGCCTCGGAGGCGAACTTCTTGTCCAGGTCGGGGTTGCCGGTAACGAAGGTGACGTTCATCATGGAGCGGGAATCAGCCTTGACGGGGGCGATGTAGTAGTCCTGGCTATCCAGGTAATCGTACAGAAGCGCGGCCTTCTTGATATTCTTCTCCTTCATGGCCTCCAGTCCGCCCTGCTCCAGGAGGTACTCGCAGACCAGACCCAGCATGTAGATGGTGTAGCAGGGAGGGGTGTTGTACATGGAGTCATTGTCGGCCATGGTCTTCCACTCCAGCATGGTGGGAGCCTTGGGATCGCAGTAATCCAGCAGATCCTCGCGGACGATGACCACGGTCACGCCAGCGGGAGCCATGTTCTTCTGGGCGCCGGCGTAGATGACGCCGAACTTGGTGACGTCCACGGGCTCGGAGAGGATGCAGGAGGACATATCGGCCACCAGAGGCACGTCACCGGTGTCGGGGACAGCGGCGTACTTGGTGCCGTAGATGGTGTTGTTGTAGCAAACGTGGACGTAGGCGGCGTCGGGGCGCACCATGTCCGCGGTGATGGTGGGGATATGGTCGAAGTTATCGTCCTTGGTGGTGGCGATGCACTTGACGTCGTAGCCCATCTTCTGGGCTTCCTTGAAGGCCTTGCCCGAGAACTGGCCCGAGACCACGTAGTCAGCCTTGCCGGTGCGGCCGATCAGGTTGATCGGGACCGAGGCGAACTGGGTGGAGGCGCCGCCCTGGAGGAAGAGCACCTTGTAGTTGTCGGGAATATTCATAAGCTTGCGCAGGTCAGCCTGCGTTTTGGCGATGATGGCTTCATAATCCGGAGATCGGTGAGACATCTCCATGACGGACATACCGGACTCGCCATAGCAGACCAACTCGGACGCTGCTTTCTCGAGAACCGGGACGGGAAGCATAGAGGGGCCTGCCGAAAAGTTAAAGACTCTGTTCATAATGAACCTCCGTTAAGAAAAAATAGTACGCTTACGGTGTTTTTGACAGCTCCGCAAGCGGCAGATCGCTCTTTCAAAAACGATTGTATTTATGATAGCACATTTGCAAGTTTTTGTCAAGCATTTTTGCAAAAATAATTGATAATATCAAAAAAATGCGGCTTTTTTGTTGGAAATATAACCGAGCAAAGTGAAAAAGTTGCAAAAATGATGGGATTATGAAAAATGTAGGTACAAATTTGCTTTGAGGAAAAGCCGAGGCTGCTTTTTATGTCCTGCATATAAAAAGCTCCCGCTTTCCGTGCGGGAGCTTGGGATTATGGTTCGCCGGGATGTTGATAAAGCTGAGCCAGCCCCCCCTCGGAGGTCTCGCGGTACAGAGCCGACATATCCTTGCCCGTGCGGTACATGGTCTCCACCACCAGGTCAAAGGAGATCTTACGGCTACCCGATAGAAAGTTGGCCAGGGACAGGGCGTTGATGGCGCGCATGGCGGCCACGGCGTTTCGCTCGATGCAAGGGATCTGCACCAGACCGCAAACGGGGTCGCAGGTCAGACCCAGGTGATGCTCCAGGGACATCTCAGCGGCGTACTCAATCTGATCAATGCCCATTTCAAACAGCTCGCAAAGGCCTGCGGCAGCCATGGAGCAGGCGGTGCCGACCTCAGCTTGGCAGCCGCACTCAGCGCCGCTGACCGAGGCGTTGGTGGCCACGATGTTACCAATGAGTCCCGCTACCGCCAGAGCGCGGATGACGGCCTTATCAGAGAAGGCGTTTTTGTCCTGCATATATTTCAAGACCGCAGGCACCACGCCGCAGGAGCCGCAGGTGGGGGCGGTGACGATCTTGCCGCAGTCGGCATTCTGCTCGCTGACCGCAAAGGCATACGCGCAGACCATACGGTTCTCGCGGGTCTGTGGACTTTCGTCGATGTGCCGCTGATTAAACAGCTTTTGTGCTTTGCGTTCCACCTTGAGTCCGCCGGGCAGGGTACCCGTGTGTATCAGACCCTCGCGGATGGCGGCACACATGGTGTCCCATACCTTGGAAAGAAAGTGGGGAAACTCCTCGTCCTCATGCTCAAAAACGTAATCAGACAAACGGATATTGCGGGAACGGCAGATCTCGGCGATCTCGGTAAAGCTGTTCTCGGCGTAGATGTCCTCGGCCACGGCCTTGGGTACGCCCACCTCGCGGATCTCGCCACCGCCCACTGACAGATAAGTCTTGCGTCCCAGCTCGCCCTGATCACCGTAGGCGATCAGCTCGATGGTGTTGGGATGGGCCAGGGGCCGATCCTCGGTATCAAAAATGATGTGCGCGGGGATGGGAGAGAGTGCGTCGGCCACGGCGCGGTCGGTTCCGTGACCCTCGCCCGTCTTGGAGAGAGAGCCGTAGAGGATGACCTCAAAGCGGGTGGCGTTGGGATAGGCTTTTTTCATGCTTTTGGCGGCAAAGGCGGGACCCATGGTATGAGAGCTGGAGGGGCCGATGCCGATCTTATAGATGCTTCTGATGGATTTCATGTGGATATTCCTTACTCCTTCACACAGATCCATTCCTTGGCGCAGGGCAGGGACAGAATCCAATCGCAAAGCACGTGCCATTCGGCCAGCTTGTGGTGACGGCGGGCGTAGTAGATATTGACAAGGTTCTCATAGTTGAGGGTGACGGTGCGCATCTGATTGTAGGAGGAGGGGAGAGATTGGATCATGTTGTGCCAAGGCTGGCGGTTGGTCTTGTCCTCCAAAAATTTCTGACGCTCGGACTCCAGATAGGCAATGGTGGCATCAAGGAGCGCCAGACCGCCCTCGTCCATGCGGTCGTGGGAGAAATCATCACGCTCAAAGGCCTTGGCGTGGATCTTGTGCATGGTGGAGGTGGAGTTGGCCACGGTGCCCACCTTATAGGTGTCAAATTCCTTCCACCAGTAGAGGGGGGCGGTGATGTCCACCGACACGAAGATCTGACGGAGGAATTTTCTGTGGTCAGAGCCCGCGGTAGCCAGACGGTGACCCAGATCCAAATCAGCAGGGCCTACCACGAAGGAGCCCTTTTCGTCGTAATAGCTGTCGGACTTATCCCAGCTATTCATGGGATTGCGCGCGCCGCGGATGGCGTTATCCATATTCATAACGGCAGATCTGTCTACTTTCAGCATGAGAACCTCCCGGGTTGCAATTTTCTATAGCCATTATATCATAAGGCGAAGGGAATGTCAAGCGGAGAAATGATGGCCTGTCCGTACAAAAATCCCCTTGGCATACGCCAAGGGGATTTTCATGGAATCAAGATACCTTTGTTATCATGTAATAGGTGCGACTTTGCGCAGGTTCCTCACCTTCGAAGATGATTGAATTGTAGCAGATCGCGCTGAAACCAACGACCATATACCATTCACCGCTTTCACTGAGAGCCACACCGCGCGCCTCTTCCAGTCTGAACCCCTCGATGGTCATGGAATTCAATTTTTCGATGATGGCGTTTTCTGCCTCTTGGAGACGCTCCCCCGACGGGGCGGCGGATGGCGTGAGATGACTTGTTCCGGTGATATAAGAGTAGTTTTCCACGGTTCCTTGGGAAAGGGAGACCAAAATCGCGTGTCTCTCAAACGTATCGTACCCGCTCACCTGATATGAGTAGGTAAAAGACATAAGATCCTGCATCTGCGGGGTATCCGCATAGTCATATGCTTGGGGTTGTCCCAATGCCGCGCATACATCTTCGGGGAGAAGGTTTTTCAGAAAATCTTGGGCGACGGCTTGCGCCTCGGTTTCGGTCAGCGGTATGGCGAGGTCATTCCCATCACCGTTTTCGTCGCAGTTATAGGAAAGAATGATGTCGGTACCGCGGAGATAACCGATGTACGCCTGTTCTTTTTTGTAAAAATCACAGATCAGGTAACCGCCGTTGCCGTCGGAGCGGGAGGTGTTTTTAGAATGATCGTAGACAAATCTGCCCAAAGGCGTTGTCCGCTGTGTGTCGGCTTGGGATTCATCATGGAAAACTGCGCCTGTCAGACGTGTCAGGTCAAGCCCCAGGGTGCTTGCGCTTGTCAAATAGGCAGAGATGATTTCTTGATCTTTTCCGGGTATATCCATCAATGAGACGTTTCCGCCGGACGATAGAATCTGATAGGTATCCCAATCGGCAGGCCTGACAAAAAGAGCGTTTTCAAAAATGACATATTCCCCTCTGAATGAAAGACGGAGATCATACCACCCGGCCGTAGCGTCGGCGGGAATGGGCAGATCGGTCTTCCTTTCAATGGTATCGCCCTCCTTGACCTCAAGGGTGACAAAATCGTCAACCTCTGTATAGCCGTCGCGGATAACGTGGTCTCCGTCCGGGGCGGTGCCGTGAAGCACCAGCGTTGCGTCGACGCCGTAAGCGTTGGTCAGACTTCCTTCAAAGGTGAATGTCTGGCCGTTGTTGACCGCGATTGTACGAATGGTGATCACTTTCCCTGCCAAGCAGGAAGCTTGGTCAGATTCAATGGCATAGGAAAAATCAAAGGTAGGGCTCGTGTCCTCAAGGATGCTGACGGCATTCTCGATGATCTCATATTCCTCCCCGTAGTACAAGTAAAGATCGTAATTGCCCGTGGGCACATCCTTGGGAATGGTGAAGGTGCCCTCATGATGCCAACGCGTTTTGGCGGGGATCTCCTGTGTCACCATATCCTCAGGATAGACGAAAACCGCGTGGATCACCTTTTCGGGGTCATCGTGATGCACAAGCTTTGCCCGGGAAGAAAATTCCTTGCTGCTACCCGTGACCGTAAAGGCCTCGCCCATGTTGATTATATGAGTTTCGATTTGGAAGGTGTCCCCATGGATAAATGCTTTTTGAGAAGGACTGATATCATACGCAAAATCAAAAGTGGGATGGCTATCTGTGGCTGTCAAGGTCTCAGTTTCCGCCGCCACGGTGATGGCTTTTTCAAAGACCTGATATTCGTCCTTGTAGGAAAGCACCAGATCGTAGGCGCCCGACGCCGCGTCCTCGGGGATGGTGATATGACCGCTCAGTTTGCCCACGTCACCCTGTTCAATGGTCTGCACACAGTAGTCCTCGGTGAAGGCAAAGGAACCGATGATCCTGCCCTCGGCGCTGTACACGTCTTCGGTTCCATGAGGGATCAGCCAGGCGGTTGCGGAAAATGACTGACTGCTCCCCTTGACGGTGAAGGGAACACCCAGGTTTTTCACCTCGGTACGGATGGAGAAGTGGTCTCCCGGTCGGTATGTAGCCTGCAGAGGCTCAAGGGTATAGTCAAAGGCAAAGGTCGGGTGGGTTTCTCCCGCGCCGGGGAGCGTTGCGGCAGGCCCATCTGCCCGTCCAGCCGCCAGGATGCCCACGGTGACCGAGACAGAAACTAACAGGCAGATCACGGCCACGCCCCATCCGCTGTTCATAAAGCGGACAAATCCGTTTTGTCGCTTGGGGGGAGGTGTCACCGCCGTTTCGTAAGGCATTTCTGACGCCTCGGCTATGTAAAGATCGTTGATATTTGTCAGCGTACTTGCAATGTTGAGGGATTTCATGGGTCGTACCCCCTTTCCTTCAAAAATGTGCGTAGTCGCTCCCGCATCCTTGTGAGACGGATGGACACCGCGTTGGGGGTCAGGCCATAGCCCTGTGCCAGCACCGACACCGAGCGGTTGTACCAATGCCGACCCACGAATAGCTTCCTGTCCAAAGGCTCGGCTGATGCGAGAAATTCATCCAGAAGGTCTCGGAGGCGGTCGTCCTCCTCCTCGTTGGGCGCGGGAATACATTCTGCCAGCTCGGAAAGAGACAGTACAAATTCCGCGTTGCGCTTCTGTCGCCTGCGGCTTTTGAGTCGGTTGATGGCAATGTTTCGGGTCAGCTTGCCCAGATACGTCCGAAGCACGGCAGGCTTTTTCGGGGGGATGGACCCCCACGCCGCCACCCAGGTGTCGTTGACGCATTCCTCGGCGTCCGAGGGGTTGTCCAAAATGCCCATGGCCACGGTGCGGCAGTATTGGCCGTATGCCCGCTCGCATTCCGCGATAGCCGCTTCGTCCCGCTCAAAATACAGGGACACAATGTCTCTGTCGTCCATACCAAGACCTCCTTTCTGTGTTCGGGTAAAGGTAAAAGGCGCCTTCACCCTGATACACAACATTTTGGGGGGAATCTTTCATGAAAAGTATGAAAAATAAATTTGTCAAAGACCATTCGGTAAACTATCACTTGAAATTAAGAGCATCTTCAAAAGTTACCGTGATTCCATAAGCGGTAAATTTCAAATCGATTTGTTGAGCATCTGGGTGCTTTTCGTAATAAGCAAAGCTTATTGTAACTTCACTGTCTCCTTCTATTGTATAAGTACCATCCGTTTCCTTCAGCGGATTTCTTAAGGGCTCCAATTGATACGAGGATGCATCGCTATCGTTATAGATACAAGTCAGTTGCCCCCAAAATGGCTTTGAATGAGTATTGCTGGGATAATGAAAGGTATCTCCCATGTTTTTAACGGTCAGTTTAATGAGTATGTTCCCTTTATGCTCGGCAAGTGATGTGTCGGGCATTATGGTATAAGAAAATAAAATATTACCCGATCTTATTGTATTTTTAGATATCTTTTGCGACGGATCATCTATGGTAAGATCAAGGAGTTCTTCAGTCTCGAAAACGTGTATGTGATCAATACCGCAACCGGAAGTGGGAATATCGTAGCCGTATTCGTCTGTTCCCGCCTCGGGGGGCATGATGTATTTTATAGTTTCTTTTTTCAGGCAAAGATGATTATTTTCAACGCCGTAATATACCGGTGATTTCCCACCGGCTATGCGCTTGTAGGCGTTGGCAAAGTCAGCAGGCGTGGAGCGTTCAATGCACAAAGTCATCAAACTGCTTTGAACGAAATCAAAGGCATAAACCTCGCCTGCGCCATTCATGTTGATGATCAGTATATCTTCACCTACACCGGAGACACTCCTGGCTGCGTCATTTTCAAACGTGCAGATGAAGCCGTGTTCCGATTCGGCTACCGAGAAGCCCGGGAGATACAACATCGGCCATGCGTGAACCTCCAGAACCTGCTTGACCATTTCCCGTGCTTCTTCTTTCGTGATGGACACCTCTGCTTGCATAAGGGATTCATCCGTAAACCGTTTGAGTATCTGCGTGCTGCCGAACATTACGTATTCGTTCCCATTGATATCTATGTACCTATCTTCTACGATGGTACCTGTGGGAAGGGCAACGGTGACGCTTTCCAAAAAGGATAGAGAAATGCTTCTGCTTCCAACAGAAATGGTGATATCCGCTTCAAAGTCAGGGGATTGTATCGTTTCAGACTCCTCGGGTTTTGTTTCGTCTGCTGTCGTTTGCGTTGTTTCGGACTCTTGTGTCTCGGATTCCGCGATTGTCGTTTCTGTGATCGGAGGTTCGGGAAGCGTACTATCCTCAGTGGTCGGAAGCTCCGTTTGAGTTTCATCAGATTCTCGGAAGATCTCGCTTTCCGTAGCTTCGGTTCCGACGGGCGGCTTCACAGGCCCTTCGCCTCTCCCCGCCGCGATGATGCCTACCATCACGCCCAGCGCTACGATCCCGCAAATCACGGCCACGCCCCAGCCGCTGTTCATAAAGCGGCTGAATTTCTCCCGCCGGGAGATCTTTACCGCTACCGCCAGCTCGGGGTTGGGCATCTCGGCGGCCTCCTCGATGAATCTATCGTTGACGTTCGTCATTTTCTCAAAGATCTCAAATCCGCTCATGGCCTTCATACCGTGTACCCCCTTTCTTCAAGGAAAGTACGTAAAGCCTGACGGGTACGCTTGAGCCGTTGGGACACCGCGTTGGCGGTCAGCCCGTAACAGGGGGCCATCTCACGCACGGTGCGCCCGTACCAGTACCGCCCCATGAAAAGCTGACGGTCAAGGGCGGGGGTGATCTCCAGAAATTCGTTGAGGTAGGCGCAGAGAAGCTCGTCTGTGGTGTCCTCGGGGACGGGAATGCACTCGGCCAGCTCTTCAAAGGCAACCACCAGGTCGGGGTTGCGCTTCTCTCTGTGCCGCTCCTTCAGGCGGTTGATGGACAGATTTCGCGTCAGCTTGCCCAGATAGGTGCGCAAAACGCCGGGCCTTTTGGGGGGCATGGTCTGCCATGCCTTCAGCCAGGTGTCGTTGACGCACTCCTCGGCGTCGGAATGACTGTCCAGGATGTTCATGGAAATGCTGTGACAGTAAGCGCCGTACTTGTGCTGGGTTTCGGTGAGCGCGCGCTCGTCCCGTGCCCAGTACAGGTCTACAATGTCATGGTCTTTCATGTGATGGCCTCCTTTCTGTGAGAAGTCTCGGGTTTGGGAGACTTCCGATCAGGCTTTCACTTATATACACAACGCAGGGATAAAAATCTGTCACGGTGGTGCTTCTATTATATCATAAACCGGCGCGACTTGCAAGAGGAAACCCTCCCCCTTGCGCTTCGGTGAGAAATCGTGTATAATAAAATCAGAAATTTTCGAAAAACGTGACAGATCTTCTCCAAAAGTCGGTGTATATAAGTGAAAGCCACTTTGAGAAAGGAGGCACAACATGAGTATGAAGGATCAGGAGATTATCGCCCTGTATCACGCCCGCGACGAGCAGGCCATCAAGGAGAGCGAGGAAAAGTACGGCGGATATTGCCACTCGGTGGCCATGAACATTCTGAACCACCGTTCCGATGCAGAGGAGTGCGTCAACGATACATGGCTTCGCGCCTGGAATGCCATGCCGCCCCACCGCCCCTCGGTGCTGCGTACCTATCTTGGGAAGATCACCCGAAATCTTGCTCTGAACAGATTGAGCATCAACCGGGCGGCCAAGCGAAACCGTCATTTGGAGATTGCCTTTGAGGAGCTGGGAGACTGTGTTCCCGCCCCTGAGGAAACCGACGCCGACGAGCTGTGCGGCTTGATCAACGCATTTCTGGAGGCCACGCCCAAGCTGGACCGTCAGCTTTTCCTGGGTCGTTATTGGTTTGCTCATCCCGTGCGGATTTTGGCCAATCACTACGGCCTCACGGAAAACGCCGTGTCGGGACGACTCAAACGCACCCGCGCCGCCTTGCGGGTCTATCTTACAGAAAGGGGTTATGATGTATGAAGGGCAGAACCGTATTTGAAAAGATCACTGATATCAACGAGAAATTCTTGGAGGAGGCCGCGTTCGTCCCCGCTGCGGGGGCAGGCGGTATTCCCCCCCGTCGTGAACGGGGAAGCAGCGGATTTTCCCGCTTTATGAACAGCGGCTGGGGAGTCGCCGCCGTCTGTGCGCTGGTGGCTATTGGCACCATCGTGGGCATCGTAGCGGCGGGACAGGCGGGGGATCCCACCGTAAAACCCCCTGTCCCTCACGGCAGTACCCCCATAGACCCCGATTTTACCATGACCTCTGCCGAAACCCATGTTCCCCCGGAGACCGACGCCATTATCACCATCGAGGATGAGAGCGAGCCCGTGGATCCCGATTTCACGGTGAGCTCTGAGGAAGAAAGTACGCCTGCGGATCCCGATGCCCCCGACACCACGGAGGGGGACAGCGAACCTATAGATCCCGATTTCACCGTTACCATGGAGGAGGAAAGCGTTCCCGTGGAGGTGGAGACCTTCCCCATCTCCGAGCCTGAAACCACACCGCCCCTTATCACCGAGGATTTTGAGCCTGAATTGTCCTTCAGCATCGTGCAATATCTGGACCTGAGCTGGCGCGGAATGCAGGCGGGACAATCCACCACCATCAGAATCGGCGTGACCAACGTCGGCGAGGGCTTCTCCTATATGGGTGCTTCCGGCTCTTTCCATATTGAGTACGCCGCGCTGGTGCCTCAAGGCAGTACATACGAGGAAGGCTATGCCGCTGTCATCTATGATCATTTGGATTACACGCAGGTAGCAGTACCCACCGGCACGGTGGGTACTTATGAAGCGACGTTCTACATTCCCGAGGATGCGCCCGTGGGAAAATATGACCTGGTGGTAGGCTTTTGGTCCTGTGAGAAGGTATTTACGGGCGTCGTGACCGTCATGCCCGACATCGACCTGCCCGAAGAAGAGGTCAGGGCCTTTGCCGATGCAGAGGTCAAGCGTCAAACGGGACTGACTGATCTTTCCTCTTATGATGTAAGCATCAAACGTAGAGAGAACGGCGAATGGAATCTGGAATACCGTGTGTATATCCAGGGATATCCCACCATGGATGCCCTCTACGTAAATCTTGCCACAGACGGCACGGTCATGGATTATCGAGAGAATGGCTCCATCTACATAGGTGAATTTGATTCGTTTATACCGCACGTGACCAAGGAGATGACCGATGAAGCGATTGCCAAGCTGGGCGACGTTGACAAGTCCAAGCTGTATTGGTATATTGATTGGGATGAATATTTGTGCATCGGATATGAAATTGTTTGGGAGAGGGGTGACTGTATCGAAATCGAGACGGTCGGTGAGCCGGTATGCCCCAGACCCGAATAAACAGGCAAGGCCCACAGTCTTACGAGGACTGTGGGCCTTTGATTTTTGAGATATTTTTTAGGTTACGGAGATGGCAAGGATGTGTTGGTATCGTCATCCGATGCCACCGCGGCTTGGTAAGTCTCCTCATCCATGGTCATGCGGTTTTCAGCGTAACCGCTGAGAAGCTCCAGACGGGTCACCATGTCGATGCCGCTGATGAAATAGCCTACCACGCTGTGAAGGATTTCCAAGATCAGGACGGCAGCGGCGGCGATAAAGGCCAGCACAAAGCAGAGGTGCTCTTCCTCTGTCAGATGAACGGCGTATTCACCCGAGGCATCCAGCAGGAAGAAATACAGAACAAAGGCGCCCACGAGGAAGATACCGTATTTAAAAAGATGGTCATTGGTTCGCTTTTCCTTGGAGTTGAAGATACAGCACAGGCGGGTGAGGCCGTGGAAAAGCTGGGAAAACACGGCGCAGAGGCAGACGATCATGGCGGTGGAAAGGAAGAAAACCAGAATGCCCGCCGTATCGCTGTCTCCCAACCACAGGTTGGTGAAAAGCTGGGTGCCGTACATATTGTAGAAATTTTGGTAAAGGGAAGAGATGAAGCCCGCTTTCTGTGCCTGTTGCATCATCAGGACGCAGGCGCCGCAGCTTGCCAGAGAAAAGACCTGAGAGAAAATGAGGAAATTTCTCTCATCTCTGCTGTGGTGCTTGACGTGAGACATGACGATGAGGAAGCCAAGGGCTGCAACGACGATCCACATCAAAAAGGGCATCTGGGGACCGAAGGTGCAGGCGGGGTTGAAAAAGAGTATCAGGATCAGCAGGACCACACAACCCAGCGCCCGTCCCAGACAATGGGTAACCTTCAGATAGGCCGTTCGGGGGGTGCTGCGATGGATCAAGGCGGAGACCAATCCCCGGATAAAGCACACGAAAAGGTAGATCGGCAGGATCAAGAGACACAGGAGCAGCGCAAGGAAGGCCACACCCTCGTAAAGGGCCAGGGAAAAGGCCTCCTGTATGAGGTAGGTCAGGTACAAAAAGCCTTCGCCGCCGTAAATATCCTCAGGAGACAGGCGGTAGATCGTCTCGTCCTGCATATATAGCTCGGATACAGGGACGATGAGGTAAAAGGCCTCCTTCCAAAGCTTGAGGAAGCCCACCTCCACGGTGTTTCCAAGCTCGTTTCCTTCGGAATCTCTGTAGTCGCTGTAAAAGTAACCGGTGTATTCCGCGATCCGCTCGTCTTTTTCCGTGGGGATGGAGATGAGACTGCCAAGAGAAAGCAGGGCGAGTGCTAAAATGATCACCAGCGACACGATGATCTGGATGGGTACAAGATACTTGTTGCGTTTGCTGAGAATGGCCATGTTTCCGATACTCCTTTGTTATTGTTCAAATTGACTGTGGTACATCTCGGCGTAAAAACCGCCGTTTTTCAGCAGGGTCTTGTGGTCGCCTTGCTCGATGATGCGGCCGTCCTTCATGACAAGGATCACGTCAGCCTCCTTGATGGTGGAGAGGCGGTGGGCAACGATGAAGGAGGTGCGACCCTTCATGAGGGTGGCGAAGGCGTTTTGGATCTTCAGCTCGGTGCGGGTGTCGATGGAGGAGGTGGCCTCGTCCAAAATCAGCATGGGGGGCAGACAAAGGAACACACGGGCAATGCAGAGAAGCTGCTTTTGCCCTTGGGACAGGGTACCGCCATTCTCTCCCAATACCGTGTTGTACCCATCGGGAAGGCGGCGAATGAAGCTGTCGGCGTGAGCGGCCTTGGCGGCGGCGATGATCTCATCTTCGGTGGCCTCGGGACGGCCAAAGGAGATATTTTCCTTCACCGTTCCCGCCGAGAGCCAGGTATCCTGCAGCACCATGCCGTAGGCGTTTCTGAGAGAGTGGCGGGTCAGCTTGCGGATGTCGGTGCCGCTGACCGAAATGCTTCCCTCATTGACGTCGTAAAAACGCATGAGCAGATTGATGACGGTGGTCTTTCCGCAACCCGTGGGGCCGACGATGGCCACCCGCTGACCCTTGTCCAGCTTGAGGTTGAGATCGCGGATCAGCTCCTTTTCGGGATCGTAGGAGAAGTGAACGTCGGAAAGCTCTACCTCGCCGCTGACGGCTTCTGCGGGAAGTACTACGGCGTCATGAGGCTCTGCAGGCTCGGGCTCGGCCTCGATCAGCTCAAAAAGACGGGCGGCGCAGGTCATGGAGAGCTGCAGCTCGGTGATGACACCCGAGATCTCGTTGAAGGGCTTAGTGTATTGATTAGCGTAGGTGAGGAAGCAGGAAAGCTGACCTATCGAAAGGGTCACGCCCCCCGAGGCAAGACTCATGAGGGCACCGATGAGCGCCACGCCCGCGTACACCAGGTTGTTGACGAAGCGGGTACAGGGATTGGTCAGGGAAGAGAAGAAGGTGGCCTTGCGGGAGACCGTCTCCAAACGGCCGTTGATCTCGTCGAATTCCGCCAACGCTTCATCCTCGTGGGAGAAGGCAACGACGGTCTTGTGAGAACCCAGCATCTCGTCAATGAGGGCAGTCTGTTCACCCCGTGTCTCGGTCTGCTTTTTGAACATATGATGGGTGTTCTTGGCAATGAAGGAGGCCACGAACAGGGACAGCGGGGTGATGATCACCACCCACAGAGTCAGCCACAGGTTGAGAGAAAGCATAAAGCCCAAAGTGCCTGCGATGGTCAGAACACCTGTGAAAAGCTGAGAAAAGCCCATGAGCAGACCGTCAGTGAACTGGTCGGCGTCGGAGATAACACGGCTCACCAGTCCGCCTACGGGGTGCTTGTCCAAAAAGGACAGGGGGAGCTTTTGGATGCTCTCAAAGGCATCCTGTCGCAGACGGCGCACCACGCCGAAGGTCATGCGGTTGTTGCAGATGGCCATGAGCCATTGACACAGGGCGGTGATGCCGATGATGATAACACCACGCAAAAGTAGAGGAGTAAGGGCGTCAAAATCCACCTTGCCGGGGGCCACGATGAGGTCGATGGCCTCGCCTGTCAGCACGGGAAGATAGAGGGTCATGGCCACCGAGGCGGCGCAAAGCAGGAGAGACAGGGCAAAGAGGATGCGATAATGGTCAAGGTATTTCAGCACCTTCCGCATGGTGGCGAGGGAGGACACGGTTTTGGTTGGTTTATTGGACTTTTTCATGCTTCCTCACCTCCCTTGAACTGGGACATATGGATCTCGCGGTAGGTGTCACAGGTCTCCAGCAGATCGTCGTGCTTGCCAATTCCCACAGCTCGCCCGTCCTCCAAAACCACGATCAAATCAGCGTGGCGGATAGAGGAGGTGCGTTGGGAGATGATAAAGGTGGTCGGATCATGGGGAAGGGATTTCAGCGCGGCACGAAGATGGGCGTCTGTGACAAAGTCCAGAGCAGATGCGCTGTCATCCAGAATGAGGATGGCGGGAGATCCCACCAAAGCGCGGGCGATGGTCAGTCTTTGCTTCTGACCGCCCGAGAAGTTGCGTCCCTTTTGCTCCACGGGGGCGTCCAGTTGCCCCTCCTTGCCACGGACAAAATCGGCGGCTTGCGCCAGCTCCAGAGCCTTCCAAAGCTCCTCGTCGGTGGCGTTGGCCTTGCCCCATGAAAGGTTGGAACGGATGGTGCCTCGGAAAAGCTCTGCCTTTTGGGGTACTACACCGATCTTGGAGCGAAGAACTTCGGGATCATAGGTGCGGACGTCCTTGCCGTCTACCAGCACACGGCCCTCGGTGGCATCGTAAAAGCGGGGGATCAGGTTGACCAGCGAGGATTTGCCCGAGCCTGTGCCGCCGATAATGCCCACGGTCTGCCCGCGGGGGACGGAAAAATCAATATCCGAGAGGGAGGGATGACTGCCCTTGTGGTAGGTCAGGGTTACGTTTTCAAAGACCACGGCGGCATTTTGCTCGTCGGGCGCGGTATAAATTCCATCGGGATGAATCTCAGTGCCCGCAGGCATGTCCAAAACCGCGCCGATGCGGTTGCCGCAGGCCACGGCCTTGGTCACGAGGAAGATGGTGGATGCCAGCTTCACAAGCTCCACGAGGATTTGACCCATGTAGTTGACCAAAGCGACCAGCTCCCCTTGGGTAATGTCTCCGGTGTTGACCTGGTAGCCGCCCTGACGGATGAGCAGGATCACGGCCAGGTTGACGATGACGTAGGTCAGGGGATTCATGAGGGAGGACAGGATGCCGGCCTTGTTCTGCAGGGAGGTCTGCTCACGGTTGACCTTGTCAAATTCACGGATTTCCTCTTCTTCCTTGCAGAAGGCGCGGATGACGCGCACACCCGCCAGGTTTTCGCGGGTCACACCCGTGACACGATCCAAACGGGCTTGTACCTTCTTGAAGAGGGGAATACCCCCCAGCATGACGCCGAAGACCACCGCCGAAAGCAGGGGGATGGCGGCGACGAAGATCAGAGCCGATTTTGTATTGATGGTAAAAGCCATGACCATGGCGCCCAGCACGATGATGGGGGAGCGGAGGAACAGTCGCAGGGTCATGTTGATGCCCGACTGCACCTGGTTTACGTCGCTGGTGATGCGGGTGATCATGGTGGAGGTACCTACCTTGTCGGTTTGGGCATAGGTGAAGGACTGCATATGGGCGAACAGCTCATGCCGAAGCTTTGAGGCTGTGCCGATGGCGGCTTTGGCGGCAAAATATTGAGCGCAGAGAGCGCAGGAAAGTCCCACCACGGCCAGGAGCACCAGTACCAAGGTCATGCGGATGATCAGCTTGTTGTCCTCGCCACCGATGCCGTCGTCGATGATGGTGGCCACCACTATGGGAACCAGCAGATCAAAGCAAGCCTCCAGCAGCTTGAAAAGCGGTGACAGGATGCTTTCCTTGGGATATTGCTTGAAAAATCGGAAAAATACTTTCATGGATGTCTCCTGAAATCTTGATATCTTATACAGTATAGCATAGTTTGGCGAATTTTGCAAGATGTGGGGAGATAAATGTTGCGCCATATTCTCTACCACAAAATATCCAAAATCCCCTTTACATTCTGACGGTTTTGTGGTAAAATAGCAGATAGATAAAAAGAGGAGAAATCATATGCGTTTGGACAAGTTTTTGAGTCTCACGGGCAAGGCCTCCCGAAGCGACGCGGGCAAGGCCGTGAGGGGCGGCGGAGTGCTGGTCAACGGCATCCCCGCCAAAAAAGCAGACGTAAATATTGACCCCGATACCGATGAGATCATCTTCCGAGGTGAGGTGGTCACCTATCGGCAGTTTACCTACATCATGATGCACAAGCCTGACGGGGTGGTCAGCGCCACCGAGGACGGCAGGGAGGAGACGGTGCTGGATCTGCTCCCCGAGGAGATCACCCGTGTCCGTCCCGCCCTGTTCCCTTGCGGACGGCTGGACAAGCACACCACGGGGCTGATGATTCTCACGAATAACGGTCAGCTCTCCCACCGCCTCCTGTCCCCCGCGCGGCATGTGGACAAGACTTACGAGTTTTCGGTCAAATTCCCCCTCTCCGACGAGGACGTGACCGCTTTGGAGCGTGGCGTGGACATCGGCGGCTACGTGACAGCTCCCTGCAAGGTGGTGCTTGACCCCCAAGCCCCCGACGAGCGGGGACGGTCGGGGAAGATCATCCTCCACGAAGGGAAGTACCATCAGATCAAGCTCATGATGGAGGCGCGGCACAACCAGATCACCCGCCTCAAGCGGGTCACCTTCGGCCCTCTGACCCTTGATCCCGCCCTGGCGGCAGGGGCGTGGCGGATGCTGACGGAGGAGGAGATCGGGATGCTGGAGGACGCGGGAAGGTAAGTTTTTTCACACCCGTAGGGGAGGCCCTGTGTGGCCTCCCGATAAATGATATGTAACGGGCGACCACGCAGGGTCGCCCCTACGGCACATAAAAAATTTGAAGGGTTCAAGGGGAACTTTTCTCAAAAAGTTCCCCTTGGCGTACCCCAAAGTTAAAGGAGAATACACAATGGCAGATATGAAGAAATTTATGATCACCAACTGGTGCGGAATTCCCCACAGGTTTATCCGTCACGCCGACGGGACTTTGGCGGTGGAGCGCATCCAAGAGATGCTGGACGCTGGCATCAACCTTATGAGCACCTACGACTACGGCTACGCCACCAACTGCGAGATGCTGGCGGCTTCCGAAAAACTGGGAATGCGGGTCAACATTATGGACGGACGCATCAGCAAAGCCGTATACAACGCTACAACTCGTGAGGAACGATATGCTCTGCTCAAAGAAGTGGTGCGTGACTACGCGGGCTATCCCGCCCTCCACGGCTACCACATCGTGGACGAGCCCAACAGCGGCGCGTTTCCGAAGCTGGCAGAGATCCGCGAGATCCTTTCTGAGCTTGACCCCGCCCACGAGGCCTACTATAACCTGTTTCCCAACTACGCCTCCCTTGAGATGCTGGGCAATCCCTCTTATTACGACCATGTAGATCAATTTATCAAGGACGTAAAGCCCGAGATCCTCAGCTACGATCACTACCACTTCTGCAAGGGTGAGCCCATGGAGAAGAAGGATCTGGGGGACGAGCGTCAGAATCAGATTTACGAGGCGGCCTTCTCCAAGGTCGAGCGTGCGGGCTTCTTTGACAACATCGAGGACGTGCGCGCCTGCTGCCTTGCC
This sequence comes from Oscillospiraceae bacterium, assembly GCA_015063685.1. GTDB lineage: Bacteria > Bacillota > Clostridia > Oscillospirales > CAG-272 > CAMEON01. Next base: position 29,487 of record SVTR01000019.1, read on the forward strand.
CATGACGTGCCCTTCATGATCATCATTCTGGTGGTGGAGCATGGCCCCTACCGCAACCTCACCGAGGCCGAGATCCGCTGGGAGGTGTTTCAATCTCTGGCCTACGGCACCAAGCGCTTGTCCTACTTCACCTACTGGTGCCCCGGGGTGGACAGAGACGAGGGAGAGGACTTCTGGCATTGGCAGAACGCCATGATCACCAAGGAGGGTGAGCGCACCGCCCACTATGACATGATCAAGGAGATCAACAAGGAGTTGCTCCCCATGGGCAATATTCTGCTGGACCGTAAGAGCCTTGGTGTCTATCATTTCTGCAAGGTGCCCGACAAGAAGGTGACCTACTGGCAGGGCGCATACGGTGACATCACCGCCATGAACGCCGATAATATGACCGTTGGCTTCTTTGAAGGGGGCTATATGGTGCTGGCCAATAAGGACTATGAGTTGCCCATGCCCGTGATCTTTACGGTGGCCGAGGGCAAACGGGTCAGAAAATATGACAAGCAGAGCGGTCTGTGGACGGATATGACCCCCACCGACGGACAGTACAAGATCACCCTTGCTCCCGGCGACGGCGAGATGATCTGGGTCAACTAACGGAAAGCCTCTCCCTGCGGGAGAGGTGGCACGCTTTTAGCGTGACGGAGAGGGTCATTTGCCGCAAAGTAGCAAGCCCTCTCACCCGCTTCGCGGGAGCTCCCCCAAAGGGGGGAGCCAATCAATATTACCTCAAACGGAGAATCACAACACATGACCATTTTTGAAACACTTGCAAAAGAACTGAACTTGACCACAGATCAGGTGGAAAAGACCGTCGCTCTCATTGACGAGGGCAACACCATCCCCTTTATCGCCCGTTACCGTAAGGAGGTCACAGGATCCTTGGACGATACTGTCCTTCGTACGTTGGACGAGCGTCTGACCTCTCTTCGCAACCTGGAAAAGCGCAAGGAGGAGGTCAAAAATCTCATTGATACGCAAGGGAAGCTCACCCCCGAGATCGTAACCGCCATCGACCGCGCCGTGACGGTCACCGAGGTGGACGATATCTACCGTCCCTTCCGCCCCAAGCGCAAGACCCGTGCCTCCGTTGCCCGTGAGCGGGGACTGGAGGAGCTGGCTATGCTCATCTACTGCCAGGACGAGGTCTACGAGCCCTCCATTGAGGTGCAGGCCGAGGCCTTCGTGGATCCCGAGAAGGAGGTGCCCACGGTGCAGGATGCCCTGCAGGGTGCCATGGATATCATTGCGGAGGACGTGTCCGATAACGCGGAGTACAGAAAGAAGCTCCGTACGCTGACCTTTGATTACGGCGCTATCGTGACCAAGGCTGCCAAGGAGGAGGACTCTGTCTACGCTATGTACTACGAGTATAGCGAGGCTATTCGGAAAATTCCCGGACACCGTATCCTTGCCATCAACCGAGGTGAGAAGGAAGAATTTTTGAAGGTCACCCTGACCGTCCCCGAGGAGACGGTGCTGGGCTTCCTCTACAACAGCGTCATCACCTCTGTCAAGTCTCCCGCTTTGCAGTACATGACCGCCGCCGTCACAGACAGCTATAACCGCTTGATTGCGCCGTCTATCGAGCGAGAGATCAGAAGTGACCTCTTCGACACCGCCTGTGAGGGCGCCATCAAGGTGTTCTCGGATAACCTCTCCCACCTCCTTATGCAGCCCCCTCTCAAGGGCAAGGTGGTGCTGGGCTTCGACCCCGGTTATGCCCACGGCTGTAAGCTGGCCGTGGTGGATCGTACCGGCAAGGTGCTGGATACCGCCGTTATTTACCCCACCATCAAGTCTCGTGTGGAGGACGCGGCCAGAGTGGTCAAGAAGCTCATCCGCAACTATGCCGTGGACGTGATTGCTATCGGCAACGGTACCGCCTCCCGTGAAAGCGAGCTTTTCATTGCGGACGTTCTTCGTCAGATCGACCGCGATACCAAGTATATCATCGTCAGCGAGGCAGGCGCATCTATCTATTCTGCTTCCGAGCTGGCCGCCGCCGAATTCCCCGAATTCGACGTGATGCAACGCTCTGCCGTCTCCATCGCCCGCCGTCTTCAGGATCCTTTGGCAGAGCTTGTCAAGATCGATCCCAAGGGCATCGGCGTAGGTCAGTACCAGCACGACATGAAGCAGGCACGCCTGGACGAGGCTTTGGGCGGTGTGGTAGAGGACTGCGTCAACGCCGTGGGCGTGGACGTCAATACTGCCTCCCACTCCCTCCTTGCCTACATCGCGGGTATCAACGCCACTGCCGCCAAGAATATTGTCAAGTACCGCGAGGAGAATGGCGAGTTCAAGACCCGTTCTCAGATCACCAAGGTGCCCCGCATCGGTGCCAAGGCCTACGAGCAATGCGCAGGCTTCCTCCGCATCCCGGGAGGCCAGGAAATCCTGGACAACACAGGCGTTCATCCCGAATCTTATGAAGCGGCCAAGGCTTTGCTCAAGATGTTTGACTATACCGAGGACGATCTGCGGGCAGGGAAGCTGACCTTCCTCAAGTCCAAGGTCATCAAGAAGGGAACTGAACGGGTAGCCGAATCCCTGGGTATTGGTGAGCCTACCCTCATGGATATCATTTCCGAGCTGGAAAAGCCCGGCCGCGATATCCGTGACGGCTTTGACGCGCCCGTGCTCCGGGAGGACGTCATGTCCCTTGCGGATCTTAAGCCCGATATGATCCTGACGGGTACTGTCCGTAACGTTACTGACTTTGGAGCCTTTGTGGATATCGGCGTCCATCAGGACGGTCTGGTGCACATTTCACAGCTTTCGGATAAGTTCATCAAGCATCCCTCCGAGGCCGTGTCCTACGGTGACGTGGTCAAGGTCAAGGTTCTGGCCGTAGACGTGCAGAAAAAGAGGATTTCCCTCACCATGAAATTTAAAGAGTGATATTCAAATTGTTTAAGGGTTTATGACCACGGGGCATCTCTAAAAACTCATCGCACGCCGATATGACGGTGCTTTTTCCGTCATACGTCACAAAATTCTTTCGCATAGGGCCAACTATGCGTGCAGATTTTTGTTTAGTCTGACGAAAAAATCCCTCGCATCTCGCCGCACGCTGAGTATTTAGAGATGCCCCACGGTTGTAGGGGCGGATTTCATATCCGCCCGAACCCCTTTTCAGGCATTCAAAAGCATGATTCTTTGACGGGTAGATATGGAATCCGTCCCTACGTTCATCGTGGAACGCTAACCCAAATTTGAAAAATGAATGTCCATGCGTGAAGCCCTTCGCCGGGGCTTCACCTCCCGATATTGCCGCCGGCACGGCCGGCTGAAAGGAGCCTCTTATGAAAGATACCCGACTTCCCGACGTGATTTTGGGGCGAGAGGACAACTATCTCCTGCCCTTTTATTGGCAGCACGGTACCCACCGCGACCGCATCCCCGCCCAGATCCAGCGCATCTTTGACAGCGGCTGCCGCGCCCTCTGCGTGGAGTCCCGCCCCCACCCCGACTTCTGCGGTCCCGACTGGTGGGCGGATATGGACATCATCCTCGCCGAGTGCGAGAAGCGGGACATGAAGGTCTGGATCCTGGACGATAAGCGTTTTCCCACAGGCTACGCCAACGGCCTCATCGAGAAAAAATATCCCCACCTCCGCCAGTGGGAGATCATTGAGGAGCACATCGACGTCCTGGGTCCTGCCCCCGATACCGCATTTCTCGTCAGCAAGGTGCTGCCCGACGATGAGATCCTGGGTGTCTACGCCTTCAAACGCACGGGGGAGGGGCAGGCCACCACGGGTGCCCCCATCGATCTCACCCCCACCATCACCGACGGCTGCGCCTACTTCGACGTCCCCGAGGGACTCCACCGTGTCTTTGTATACACCAAGTCCCGCCGCGGCAATCGAAACAATTATATCGACATGACAAACCCCGAGTCCTGCAAGGTGCAGATCGAGGCGGTCTACGAGCCCCACTATGAGCATTACGCCAAGTATTTCGGAAACACCCTGGTGGGCTTCTTCTCGGATGAACCCTCCTTCGGCAACAGCATGGCCACGAGACACCCCGTGGATCCTAGCGGTCATGAAAGACCCCTCGGCACCGTGGGCATGGCCCTCCCCTACAACGAGCGGGTCACCGCCATGATGGACGCCGAGATGGGGGAACCCTCCCTTGGCTACATGGGAGAGCTTTGGTTCCCAAGCGACCACGCCCCCATCACCCGTCTGGCCTACATGAACGCCGTCACCCGTCTCTACCGCGATAATTTCAGCTACCTCCTGGGTGACTGGTGCCGCGATCACGGGGTCATGTACATCGGCCACATCATCGAGGACTTCAACTGCCACGCCCGTATGTCTACGGGTGCGGGCCACTACTTCCGCGCCCTGGAGGGGCAGGATATGTCGGGCATCGACGTCGTGCTTCATCAGGTCATGCCCGGTATGGCGCATTACATCCATAACACCAGCCTCTCCACGGGTATCAGCGATCCTGCTTTCTACCACTACGTGCTGGGTCAGCTGGGGGCATCCCTCGCCCACCAGTACCCACAGATGAAGGGACGCGCCATGTGCGAGGAGTTCGGCGCGTACGGCTGGGCGGAGGGATGTACCATGATGAAGTGGATCACCGACTTCCTTTTGGTGCGAGGCATCAACCACTTTGTCCCTCACGCCTTTTCCCCCGACTATCCCGATCCCGATTGTCCCCCCCACTTCGGTGCCGAGGGTCATGATCCTCAGTTTGAGGGCTTTGCACATCTGATGAAATACACCAACAAGGTCTCCCACCTCCTTTACGGCGGTGAGCATATGACCTCATGTGCCATCCTCTACCACGCCGAGGGCGAGTGGATGAATGACAAGGGCGGGTATATGTTCACCCAGGTCCCCGCAAAAGCACTTCTTGACGAACACCTCTGCTACGATATCATCTGCCAGGAGCCCCTGGAGACCGCCGCCGCCGAGAATGGTAAGCTGATGGTGAACGGCGAGAAATACGGCGCGCTGGTGGTGCCCTACGGTAAGGTGCTGAACCCCGCCCTGACTCCCGTGGTGGACAAGCTCATCGCCGCGGGTGTCCCCGTCCTCCTTTGCGACGCAAGACCCACAGGGCTGAGCGGTGAGGTTGTATCCATCGCCGACCTCCCCAACCGCATCCGTGAGCTGGGTCTTGCCGACATTACCGTGGAAGGGAACTGCCCGCTCTTGCGCCACTATCATGTGAGGCGCGGCGATGCAGACGTGTTCATGCTCTTTAACGAAGATAGCATCAACACCGCTAAAGCCACCGTTACCCTCCCCGTCAGCGGCAAGTTCATGCGCCTCCGCCTCATCGAGAACGGTGTGTTTGCCGATATGACCGAGGACGGCAAGATCACCGTGGAGCTGCTCCCCGGCCAGTCCGAGATCCTGGTCTTCGGCTCTGCCGCCGAGGACATGGCGCACGGCTATATGCGCTGTCTGTCGGCCCCCGTGAAGATCACCGAGCTGCACCCCACCTACACAGTAGAGCTGGCCGACTCCGATGATCTCACCGCCTTCTATCCCTACAAGACCACCGACAAGCTGGTGAATATCACCTCCGCCGCCGAAAAGCCCTCCTTCTCAGGGCTGATGCGCTACACCTTCACCCTCTGTTTGGAGGAAGTCCCTGTGGGTGCCGTGCTTGATCTCGGCCGTGTGGGTCAGACCGCCAAGATGATAGTCAACGGCACCGAGGCGGGTATCCGCATCACCGCCCCTTACGCCTGCCCCATCTCTTACCTCCTGCACAAGGGTGAGAATACCATCACTGTTGAAGTGGCCAACACCCTTGTTGGCAAGGTCAGAGATCCCTTCTCCCACTGCATGCCCATCCCCCCCTCGGGTCTTCTTGGCCCTGTCCGACTTTTAGAATATTGAAATGAGGTGAAACCATGAAACTCATCCCCCACAACCAAGTTAACCTGAAAAGCGGTTTCTTCTTTGATAAGCAGGAATTGAACCGCAAGACCACTCTCGCCGCCGTTTACGACCGCTTCTCCGAGACGGGGCGTATCGGTGCCTTCAAGTTCGGCTATCCCAAGGACGATCCCGTCCAGCCCCACTTCTTCTGGGACAGCGACGTGGCCAAATGGATGGAGGGCGCGGCCTACAGCCTGATGCATACCCCCGATCCAGACCTGGAGGCTAAGGTGGACGAGATCGTGGACGATATCGAGAAAAACCAATGCGAGGACGGCTATTTCAATATCTTCTTTACGGTTGTCCAGCCCGAAAATCGCTGGGCGAACCGTGATTGGCATGAGCTGTACTGTGCGGGTCACCTCATGGAGGCCGCCGTTGCCTACGCCGAGGCCACGGGCAAGACCAAATTTCTTGCCTGCATGGAAAAGTACGCCGATTATATCGCCAAGGTCTTTATGGAAGACCGTTCCGCCACCTTCCACACCCCGGGTCATGAGGAGATTGAGCTGGCGCTGGTGAAGCTGTATCGCCACACAGGCAAGAAGAAATATTTGGATCTGGCCGCATACTTCATCAATACCCGCGGCACCGTGGAGGAGCATAACAAGACCAATTACAACCAGTCCCACCTGCCCGTCCGTGAGCAGGCGTCCGCTGAAGGGCACGCCGTCCGCGCCGTCTACCTCTACACGGGCATGGCCTATCTTGCCGCCGAGACGGGGGACGAGGCCTTGATCGCGGCCTGCCGAAAGCTCTGGGCAGACGTGACCGAGCGCAAAATGTATATCACGGGCGGTCTCGGTTCCACCTATATCGGCGAGGCCTTCACTACCCCCTTCGACCTTCCCGCAGATCAGGCCTATACAGAGACTTGCGCAGGCATCGCCCTGTGCTTCTTCGGAAACGGTATGTTGGCTTTGGACAATAACGCCGTGTACGCCGACGTGATCGAGCGCGCCCTCTATAACGGCGTGGCCTCGGGACTCTCGGTGAGCGGCGATCAGTTCTTCTATGAAAACCCCTTGGAGGTCAACCTCTCCGAGCGTTTCACCAGCGTGTGGGGCGCGAGGAGATTCCCCGCACACCGCCGCGTGGCCTGCTTTGCCTGCTCCTGCTGTCCTCCCAACGTCAACCGCCTGCTGGCCTCCATCGGCGGCTACGTCTACGGACGGGAAGGGGACACCCTCTATATCAATCAGTTCGCCTCCTCGGATATGACCGACGGGGATATGACCGCCGCCATCGATACGGCTTATCCCAACGACGGCACCGTGACCGTCACCGCCAAGGGCGCGGCCAAGATTGCCATCCGTATCCCTGCCTGGTGTGACAGCTTCAAGCTGAACAAGGACTACACCATGGAGAAGGGCTACGCCGTGGTGGAGAACGACGGCACTCCCGTCACGGTCACCTTCGACCTCACCCCTCGCCGCGTGTGGGCCGATCCCCGCGTTCTCCGCACCGCAGGGCAGGCCGCTGTCATGAAGGGACCCGTGGTCTACTGTGCCGAGGGTCTGGACAACGGCGAGACTACCCTCCATAACTACATTCTCCCCGCCGACTTTGCAGCTACCGAGGAAGCCAATGCCGAGTACGGTCTGCCCACCCTTACCGTCCCCTGTGTCAAGCGCGTGACCGACGGTGGCAGCCTTTACCGCAACGTAGCGCCCAAGACCGAGAAGGCCACCCTCAAGCTCATCCCCTACTACACCTTCGCCAATCGTGACGAGACGGATATGCGGGTGTGGTTCTATGTCGAATAATACACCGATAAATTGTTGTTTAGCGGCCGTGCCGCCTGCCAACGCTCGGGGATGTTCAACCCATGCAGGCCGCATACCGCGATGGGTGGTTGGTTAGATAGTTGTTGGTTATCGGAGCAACCACCGAACGCTGTCATCCAGAGGAGGGCCGATGCCCGACGAAGGATCTTTGCCCGTAGGGCAACCAAAAACCGTTGGTGGATAAGGGTTTCCCTTCGAGAAAAGATTCTTCGGTCGGCGAGCGCTTGCGCGGCCTCCCTCTGAATGACAGTTGCAGGGAACACCCTCATACACATATAAACAACAATTTTCATGGATGATCACGAACCTGTAGGGGCGGATTCCATATCCGCCCGTCCTCCCTAAAGGTCTATGAATATCAATGCTTTTTTATATCGAGCGGATATGGAATCCGCCCCTACGGGTTTTCATTAAACCTCCGCTAAACAACAATTTACCGCACAACATCCCCTTGCGGGAGATTGTTCGCATGAAATGAGCATCCCCAGTATTGGCAATGGGCACCGCCCCCCCTTCGCGGGATGAGGTTGGCATGGGATATACTACCCCGAGCAGGAGCCCTACCGCAGGTGGCCGCACCGCAACCAACAATTTCCTCACGGAAAGGAATCAACATCACTATGAAAAAATACATCCTTGCCCTCGACGAGGGTACCACCAGCGCCCGCGCCATCCTCTTTGACAAAGCGGGACGCATCGTGGCCACGGCGCATCACGAGTTTCCTCAGATCTATCCCCGTCCGGGCTGGGTGGAGCATGACCCCATGGATATCTACGGGGGACAGTACGCCTGCATGACCGAATGCGTGGCCAAGAGCGGCGTTGATCCCGAGGAGATTGCTGCCATCGGCATCACCAATCAGCGTGAGACCACCGTGGTCTGGAACAAGCACACGGGTAAACCTGTTTGCAACGCCATCGTGTGGCAATGCCGCCGTACCGCGCCCATTTGTGAAGGGCTTATCAAGGATGGTCACAGCGAATACATCCAAAAGGCCACGGGTCTGCGTCCCGACGCTTACTTCAGCGGCACCAAGATCAAGTGGATCCTGGACAATATTCCGGGCGCGCGGGTATCTGCCGAGGCGGGAGAGCTTCTGTTCGGTACTGTGGATACCTGGCTCCTCTGGAAGCTGACCGACGGGCAGGTGCATATGACCGACCGCACCAATGCCTCCCGCACCATGCTCTATAACATTGAAACCGACGAATGGGACGAAAAACTCCTGTCCCTTCTGGATATCCCCGCCTCCATGCTCCCCAAGGTGAAAAGTAGCAGCGAGGTCTACGGCTACGTGGATCTCATGGGTGCCACCATCCCCGTGGCGGGCATGGCAGGCGACCAGCAGGCTGCCCTGTTCGGTCAGGGTTGCTTCCATGCGGGCGACGTGAAAAACACTTACGGTACGGGCTGCTTCATGCTGGCTAACACGGGGCGTGAGCGTATCCACAGCCGCTTTGGACTACTGACCACCGTGGCTGCCACCGAGGCGGGAAAGCCCGTGGAGTATGCCCTGGAGGGCAGCGTGTTCGTGGGCGGTGCCGTCATCCAATGGCTCCGCGATGAGCTTCGTCTCATCACCGATGCAGCCGACAGCGAATATTTCGCGGGCAAGGTGAAGGACAGCGGCGGCGTGTATATCGTTCCCGCCTTCACGGGCCTTGGCGCGCCCCATTGGGACATGAACGCTCGAGGCATGATCACAGGACTCACTCGCGGTACGGGACGAAACCACATCATCCGCGCCGCCCTGGAGTCCATCGCCTACCAGACCGAGGACGTGTTCCGCGCCATGGAGGGTGACATGGGACAAAAGCTCTCCTCCCTCCGCGCCGACGGCGGAGCCTCGGCCGATGACCTGCTCATGCAGTTCCAGGCGGATATTTCGGGCGTTTCGGTGTTCCGCCCCAACATGAAAGAGGCCACCGCCGCAGGAGCCGCCTTCCTGGCAGGCCTGGGCGTAGGCTTTTGGAAGGACCGGGACGAGATTTCCCGTTTGCTTACCCAGGGCGCAACCTTTGCCCCCGAGATGACAGATAGCAGACGTTTTGAGCTTCTGGACGGCTGGCATCGAGCCGTGGGGGCGTGTAAAGGGTTGTAAATTGTTGTTTAGCATCCTTTCCACTTTTCTCTCCGCGGCGAGAGAAAAGTTCCAAAAGAGCGCCGCCAAAGACAGAACCTACGGTTCTCCTCTGGACTCCAACTCCCTCGTGACGCTAGCCGTTTGGCAAAGGCCAAACGGACAACAGCGTGTTTTTTGTCAGCCACCGGCGAAAATCCGCCCCCACGGCGGAGCGCCTCGGGGCTCATCAAAAAGCCGATTAACATGTTCCTGTTAGTCGAACCAGGGAATGTTCAGGGGTACGTAGTGAAGCTACAGTTCTGATGGCGAATGGACAAATATAGTTGTTCTTCAATCAAACAATCACCTCTCGCCGTGAGAACTATGGATTCAATGCTATTTTTCAATATTGAATTTTTTCAAACCAACTAACGCTTTCTAAACAGCGAGGTATGAGCCTCAAGGCGTTCCGCCGCAGAGGCGGGTTATCGGCGTTGGCTGACACGTGACACGCGATAGCCGCTCCACTCCCCCATTGGGGAGCGGCGTGCGTCACGAGGGAGTTGGGTTCTTAGGGAGAACCGTAGGTTCTGCACTAAGCAGCACTCTTTTGCAACTTTTCTCTTGCTGAGGAGAGAAAAGTTGAGAAGACGCTAAACAACAATTTATCTGCCTAACTACTCATTGCGTGACGCAGTAGGCAGAGGATGCACTACCCCGAGCGATGGCCGCGGGCACTGCCCGCTAAACAACAATTTATTTGACCGCCCTCTCTTGCGGAAACATGGTTGGCAAAAAACAACCTGCTCACACTGCCCGCAAACAACATTTTATCTCACCAATCTACAGAAAGGATTTTTCCATGGAAATCACTACCTACATCAAAAAAGTTCCGTCTACCGACGGAAAGCACGAGCTATACGGTCGCGTGTATCTCCCCCAAGGGGAAGTAAAGGGACTGTTCCATGTGGTTCACGGCATGACCGAGCATATGGAGCGCTACGAGTCCTTTATGAAGGAAATGGCAGAAGAAGGATATATCTGCTTTGGCTACGACCACCTGGGCCATGGCAAAACTGCCAAGGATGCAAGCGAGCTGGGCTATATCGCTCACAAGCAGGGCTGGAAGCTACTGGTGGATGACGTGACCGCTTTCGGCAACGCCATGAGAGCAGATTTCGGAGAGAAGCTCCCCTATATCCTCATGGGTCACAGCATGGGCTCCTTCATCGTCCGCCTGGCCGCCGCTGATGGCCGTACTCCCGACAAGCTTATCATCATGGGCACGGGTGGTCCCAATCCTATCGCTGGCGCGGGTCTTTTACTCATCGCCGCCATGAAGCTTTTCGGACGGGAGCGGGATATTTCCAATTTTGTCCATAAGATGGCTTTTGGCGCGTACAATAAGAAATTTGCCGCTGACGGCAATCGTGGCTGGCTCACGTCGGATGCCGCTATCCGTGAAAAGTACGACAAGGATCCCCATTGTAATTTCCGATTCACCGTGGGAGCCATGGGAGATCTTATCAACCTGACAAAACGTGCCAATCACAAGGATTGGTTCAAGCGGCTTCCCAAGGATCTGCCCGTGCTTTTAGTGGCAGGTGTCGATGATCCCGTAGGTAACTATGGTAAAGGTGTCAAGGTGGTTTTCAACAAGCTGAAAAAGCAGAGCTGCCGTGTAGAGATCAAGCTCTACAAGGGACGCCACGAGATCCTCAACGATACCTGCAGAGAAGCCGTGGTGGAGGATATCAAGGCTTTTGTAAAATAAATTGTTGTTTAGCGGGCAGTGCCCGCGGCCATCGCTCGGGGATGTTTAACCCATGCGAACCGTGTCCCGTGATAGGCGGTTGGTCAGATAAATTGTTGCATACAGAAAAAAGAACGCTGATCCGGTCGGATCAGCGTTCTTTTAATTTACATGGGGATCAGGCGGTCAGTTCCACCCAAAGATCCATGCCAGAAGAAACCACCACCAGGGCTTGTTCTCAGGCTCGGGTAAAACCGTGTTCCCACTCTCGTCTGTTTCAGGCTCGGGCCATTCCTCCGGCCATTGATCAGGCATAGTTTCGGGCCACGTTTCGGGCCAAGTCTTTTCTTCCTCGGAAGTCTCGCTTTCAGATTCCGTTTCGGTTTCTGTTTCGGATTCTTCTTCGGTTTCGGGCTCGGTTTCGGTTTCGGGCTCCGGCTCGGTCTCCGATTCAGTCTCGGTTTCCGTGTCGGTCAGTTTCTCTGTTTCTTGTTCTGTCTCCTTTTCAACTTCGGATTCCGTTTCGGTTTCTGTGTCCGTTTCGGTTTTTGCCTCAGTATCGGTAGGTGTTTCGGTTTCAGGGAACACCACCGTGTTCTCTTCTGTCGTGATGGGCTCGTCAGTCGTGTCGGGGACGGGCGCGGAGGTGGCGTTTTCCACGTCGGTCTCAACAGTCGTTTCGGGCTCTTCGGTGACTTCGGGGGGAGGCTGGATCTCCGTCTCAGGGTCGGCGGGCAGGTCAGAGCTATGATCCTTTACGGCATCGTAGATCTCTGTCACAGATTTGTCGATCCATTCCTGAATGTTGACGTCCTCCGCAATGGATTGGATCAAGTGCAGCTTTCCGGCGGTGGTGCCAAGCTGACTTGCCTTTTCCACAGTCTCGGTCGAGACGATCGCGGTAAAGACCTCCACATCCTGAAGCACAGCCTCTTGCGCGGCATATGCTTTCAGCTTCTGATTCAATGCGGTGGAGGCACGGGTAGATCCTGCGGAAGAGGAGATGATGATGCCCGCGTCCTGACCGTCCAGATATCCCTGCACGGATAGCTCGTTGACAGTCAGAGACAGCGCAATCTCAATATCCTTTCCTTCGATCCGATGGGTGCCAATGCTTTCGAGCAGCGCCATACCATCCTCATTGAGGGCGGATACGCTGACGACACGGTCAAAGCGGTTGATGCGATATTCAATGGAAGGATTGACATCCACGCTCACATACCCGTAAGATTGGGAGTTCAGGATCAGAAAGCTCAGGACAGAGGCAAACAGGATGCAGAAGCATGCCGCCAAGGTAGCGATTTTGGTTACGACGCGGGCGCGACCTGCATCGGCTTTGCGAATGAGCATTTCCGGCGTGATCTGTATTTCCTGACCGACCGCGTAGCCCAGATTGCGGATTCTGACAAATTGACCGTCTCGGCTCAGCGCCACGGCTTCTTTTCCGTTTGTCTCCATGATGACGACTCTCATGATGGTGAAGCCTCCTTTCTTTCAGAATGTGTGAGTTGATCTTATCCGACGAGGAAGGCCTGCTATTCCTCCATATTCTCGGCGGATGTGATGATGTGCTTGAGATATTCCGCGATGACGGGGTAATCTCCCAAGCAAACCTCTGTGGCCGTCACAATATATTTACGATGGCGCTCCAGGGTTTTTCGGGGTATATCGCATTTTTCTTGCAGAATTTTCATAGGCAGGAGATGATTTTTCCTCATTTCCTTTACCAGTTCGGGGTGCTTTAGCAGATAAGATACGGCCAAACCGCAGGCTTCTCTTGTCTTTTGATGCTTCGGGGACGCCTCGGGAAGCTCGCTGAAGGTGATGCCGTAAGCCCCGATGACAGCGGACAGCCGCATGATCTCCGCGGCGGCGGCGCTTTGATTTTCTGCCTGTTCCCGATCCGCGTCGTCTGAAAAATCACGGCCGTTTTCCATTTCGTCCTCCAAGGAGAGGTGGCCGGTGTGGCGGCTTTCGGTGCGCAGATAGTCTATGACTCGGTTTTTGATGAGCAGCTTGGCATAGGAGTCAAAGGAAACCTCCGCGTCGGGATCAAATTTCTGAACCGCGTCGCAGAAGGCTCGGAGCGCAATGGCGTATTCGTCGTCATGCTTGGTGACGAATCTCCGACAAGTGGCCGAGGCTGTACGGATGATGAACAGGTTATATTTATGGGCAAGCTCGGTCATGGCTTCGTCGTTTTGAGCGGCAAAGGCGATGTCTTCGTTTGTCACGTGTGCCATCTTGTCACGCTCCTTTCCTTTGAATTTTTGATACATATTATTTTAACATATTTTTGCGATTTAGTCAAGTTTTTTGAATGAGATAGAAAAGAGAATTTTTGGGCAAAAAAACAACCGCCTCAAGGACGGTTGTTTTAAAATTTTTATACGGTTATGAGCCCCGTTTCACCAGCGTATCCAATTTTTTGGTCATACGCTCCAGCGTTTTCACTGCTTGCTTCGACTTGGACTTATAGTCAGAGGCCACGGTGTTTGTTTTTTTAGTGACGATCTGACGGAACTGGTCGTGGAAGGAGGACAGAGCATTGGTGTAGATGATGCCTGCATCAATATAAATGTTATTGATGATAATATCCATCATTTCCCAAGACTCGGGATCCTTCATGTATTTATAGCGAAGGGCGGATTCATAGTAGGCGGGACGGACCAGATTGTGGCCCTCGGCAGCCATGCATTCCAGAACGGCACTCATCTGATCGAGACGCTCACCGGTGACGGTGGTGGGGATGGCTATGACGGTGAACTGGTCGTGCAGAAGGGTCTTGTAGCCCTGCTGGTTGGTATCGTATTTGGGCATGGGAAGAACGCCGAATTCATCCTCCATCTGACGCATATCGCCGGATTCAAGCTCCATGATGCGAAGGGTAGACATGGCGGCGTGACCGACGGAGAACATACGGCGGATGTCGTTTTGCTCGTCATCGAGGCCGTAGTGCTCGTACGAGTAGGTGGCGTTTTCGGTTCCGTAATAAAGGGTCAGCACCTTTTCGGCAACATTGAATAGCTTCTCGGTTTCAAAAATGATTTCATATCCGCCGTCCTCAGTGCGGCCGACGATGGGCACGTCACAGGAGCTCCAGTAAGGATCCGTGCTGATGTAGGGGGAGGTGACAAGGCCGTAAATATCGTTTTTGTCGTCGGGGGTGCCATCGTCGTCATGGTGGAAGGTGGTGACCAGGGAGGTTTGGTAATCCAGAGTCCACTCACCGTTTCTTACGGCGTCATAGGGGAAGGCTACCTGGTGCTCGGTAAAGAGGCGCTTATTAAAGGTGGTGATAAAGGCGAAGCGGTAGAGGGACAAAACCATGGAGCCGGTGACGGTATACTGGGTGCCGCCGTATTGGATCACCTCGTTGTATCCCTGAGACCAATAGGGTTTGTCGAAATCAAGATATTGGGTCTTGCGAAGATCGGCAAAGGTGCCGTTGAGGGCTTCGTTGACCGTGACATAGGCGGCACAGGCAACGATGTCGTAGTCGCCGGCGCCACTCTTGATATTAGTGGAAATATTGGACATGACAACGGTGGGATCGTTGTTGTTTTCCTCGATACTCTTGATCTTTACATTGAGCTCTTCCTCAACGGCAAGATTTCTCGCGTAAACGGCGTCGTTGACGGGCTCGTTGGTGATCTTTTCCACGGCGATCTCGCCGGATGTCCATCCCTCGCGGTAGCGGCTGATGATGGTGACCTCGTCCTCGGCGTAATCCAGCGATTCGGGAAGACTGTGACTGATTTTTTCGGTGGTTTCAACTTCGCTGACAGCTTCATTGGAGGTTTCGGTGCCTTGACCGTCTGTCCCTTCCGTAGGTGTGCCGCAGGAAGCCATAAACGCACTCAGCATGGCAAAGGCCATGATTGCGGAAAGAATGCGCAGATAGGCGTTGCGAATGCGATGCATGAAATTCATATGATGCCTCCCGAATATATTGTGTAATAACGCACTTATTATATCATCAAAAATCGGTATTGTCAATAGAGCGGGCTGGGAGATTTGGAGATTTTTTGTTCATTATGTCACGGGATCAGACTTCAATGACAGAGCTCCAGGCGCATCTTCCATCCTTATCCGTGACCTCGGCGCGGACGAAGGTGTCGCCGGGATGGAGGGTGTAGGTGGCCTCAGTAAGTCCATCCCCGCGAGTCACCCGGCCGTTTGTCCAGACGATATTGGACAGGAACACGATCTTCTCGCAAGGGGTACAGGTGAGACGAACCGTCCGGCGGTCGATGCGCTCCAGGTGAATTTCAGGCCCTTGAGAGGCAAAAAAACGGCCTTTCTTGACGGCTTGCAGAATACCTGCCGCAGGGTCGGCATCCGAGATACCGTCGGCCTCTACCATGATAAAGCCTCGGCCCTCTTCGCCCGTGTAATAGTGGGTATCATCGGTGGCAATCAGGGGAGGGAAGCAGCCCTTGCTTGCGATCATGTCCACCAGCAGCCCCGAATAAGGTCTGTCGGACATGCCGGCCTCGGACACCGAATTGTAGATTTCCAGGGCGTCGAAATCCCCGACGGCCATGATCTGCTCGGGGGTGTTCAGGCTCCAGGCGGGATGGGCGAAAATAGCCAATCCGCCTGCCTCGCGGATTTTTTCGATGATGATGCGGGCGCGTTCACAGGAGGGAACTGTCTCATCATTCATCTCCTTTGGATCAATACGGGGGTCGTGGGTCATGCCCACCCCAACGATGTGGTAGACCCCGTGCGGGCCGTTATTGCCGCCGATGTTGTATTCGCATCCCGACAGGAGGCGAAGCCCGTTTTCAGCCGCTCCGTTGGGGGCATAGATCCAATGATCTGTCAAGGCGAGGGCATCATATCCCAGTGCCGCATAGATCTCAGCCGCCTCTTCGGGGGTCTTGTGGCCGTCGGAGCGGGTGGTGTGAGTATGCAGGCCGACCTTGAGGCGGCGCTTGCCGTGGATATCCGTATACATAAACAAGACTCCTTTCAAATGACGAAGCAAGGTCTCCGACTGTCACATCGGAGACCGTTGCGGGTTTATTTTTTCCAGGTTTTGGGGTTGAAGAGCACCAGCATGGGGAAGAGCTCCAGTCGCCCTGCCAGCATATCAAAAATCAGAACCAATTTAGAGCCGCAGGAAAAAAACGAGAAATTTTGGGTGGGGCCGACCATTTCAAGACCGGGACCAATGTTGTTGATGGTGGCGGCAACGGCTGTAAAATTGGTGATCAGATCGTGTCCCTCCAAGCTGATGAGAAGTATGGATCCTACAAAAATCAAGAGAAAGCAAGCGATATAGACGTTGACGGACCGAACCGTGTCGTCATCTACGGGATGCTTATCCACTATAACCTTTTTGACGCGGCGGGGATGGATCATGGAGCCAAGCTCCCTTCCCAGGCCCTTGAACAGAATGACGATGCGGGAGACCTTGATACCGCCGCCCGTACTGCCGGCGCAGGCACCTACAAACATGATCAGCACCAGGATGGCCTTGGAAAGGGAGGGCCACAGGTTGAAGTCCTCGGTAGCAAATCCCGTGGTGGAGATGATGGAGCCCACGGCAAAGGCTGAATGGCGCAGGGCGTCACCCGCCGAGCTATAGAGATGCAGAGTGTTGACGGTGATGAGACCGACCGCAGCTGCCACGATGATGAGGAAGGTGCGCAGCTCCACGTTAAAGGCTTCCTTGATGCGGCCGATCAGGATCAGGTAATAACAGCTGAAGTTGATCGAAAACAGGAGCATAAACACTGTCACGACGATTTGAATGTAGGGGGAATAAGAGGCAATGCTGTCGTTGAGCACACCAAAGCCACCGGTGCCCGCAGTGCCGAAGGAGGTGGTTAGGGCTTCAAAGGCATTCATGCCGCCGCACAGGAGGAGAACGAACATGATAAAGGTCAGCCCCAGATAGATGGAATACAGGATGAGGGCGGTGGTTTTGACGCGGGGGACCAGCTTACTTACCGAGGGGCCGGGGCTTTCCGCTTTCATGATGTGCAGGTTATGACCGCCGGACAGCGGAACGAAGGCCATGATAAAGACCAGCACACCCATGCCGCCCACCCAGTGGGTAAAGCTACGCCACATGAGCGTGGCCTTGGGCAGTACTTCCACTTCCGTCAGAATACTGGCACCGGTGGTGGTGAATCCCGAGACGGTTTCAAACAATGCGTCGATATAATGAGGGATAGTACCCGAGACGGTGAAGGGAAGAGCTCCTACAAGACTGAGGACAATCCAACTGAGGGACACGATCACAAAGCCTTCCTTAGCGTACAGAGTGGTGGAGGAGGGCTTGCGGATGATCATGAGACCGCCCAGAACCAGGCAGCCGCCCATGACCATGAGAAAGGACCACAGAGCCGACTCACGGTATATGATGGCCGTGATGGCGGGCACCGTCATAAACAGCGCCTCAAAGATGAGAAGCCAGCCTGTGATGTATTTGATCATACGGTAATTCATAGGGCCTCCTCACTTCAGGATGTCGGTCAGATCGTGAAGCTCCAGCAGTTTGGACACGACGATGACGCTATCTCCGGGACGGATCATGTCGTGACCGCGGGGAATGAGTACCTGACCCTCGTGAATGATGGCGCCGATCAGCACGTCAGGCTTGAATTTCAGCTCCAGGAGGGGAATGTCCGTGATGGCCGATGCCTCGTGCACCACAAACTCGGCGGCCTCTACCTTGTCCTTGATGACTTGATAGAGGGTTTCCATGTTGCTACCCATGGAGTTTTGGGTGGCACGGACGTAACGGGCGATGATCTCAGCTGTGATGTGCTTGGGGTAGATGGTGGAGTCCAGGGCCAGCCGAGAGATGACCTCGTCAAACTCAATGCGGTTGATTTTGGTGATGGCCTTGCCCTTGCAGGCGCTTTTGGAAAAGAGGGACAAGAGGATGTTTTCCTCGTCGAATTGAGTCAGGGCAACAAAGGCGTCCATCCGCTCAATACCGGCCTCTGCCAACAGACTCTTGTCGGTGGGGTCGCCCTCCAGTACCTTGACCTTGGGGCACTTGACGGACAAATCCTCGCACAAGGCTCTGTCAGGCTCGATGACCGTGACGGCCATACCGTCCTTGCCCAGCATGGAGGACAAATAATGTGTCATACTGCCGCCGCCGGCGATCATGACGTCCTTGGCGGATCGCATTTTGTAGCCGATCCGATTGAAAAATTCCGAGGCGTTGCGGGGGGAGGCCAGAAGAGAGATGACGTCGTTTCCCTTGAAGATGAAATCGCCTTTGGATATATAGACCTCGTCCCCTCTCTGAACGGTGCAGAAAAGGATCTCGCATTTCAGCTTCATGGCCACGTCCTTGACGGACATACCCACCATGACGCTGTCCTCGGGAAGACGGAATTTTATGAGCTCCACCTGCCCGTGGGCGAAGGTGTCGATTTCTATGGCGGAAGGGAAGCGCAGAATACGGGCGATCTCATTAGCGGCCGCAAGCTCGGGGTTGATGAGCATTTCCAGCCCCAATTGCTCCCTCAAAAAGGGTGCCTCGTCACTGTATTCGGGATTGCGAACGCGGGCAATGGTCTTGCAACGGGCAGATTTTTTGGCCACGGCACAGCAGAGCAGGTTCAACTCATCTGATTCCGTGACGGCGATGAGCAGATCGGCATGACGAACACCGGCCTCCTCCTGGGCTGACAGGGTAGCGCCGTTTCCGATCACACCCATAACGTCCAGGCGGGCGGTAAGATCCGCGATGGCCTCAGAACGCGTATCAATAACGGTAATGTCGTTGTCCGCCGTATTCAGTTCCTCGGCCAGGGTCTTGCCGACCTCACCGCAGCCAACGATGATGATATTCATAAGTGTACCTCGCGTATTTGTTAAGATGCCCCCATTATACACCAATCAGGATGGAATGTCAAGGGAAGGGAAGAAATGATTGTGTTTTTTTACCAAAAGCTATTGCCAAAAGCCCGGGGTTTATGGTATACTGTATACGGAATTTATTCCCACCTTAAACTGAAAGGATGCATATGAAAAATGAGTAAAGATTACATGACTGACGGCCGCGCCGTCTGGATCACTTACGCGAATCCTAACCCTGTGGATGGCGAGAAAAAGAATCCTTGGGAGAACGCCCTGGGGCGCTCTGACCAGTTTGCCCCTATTGCTGACGTGGGGGGCGTCGCCATGTTCCGAAAGCAGTTTGAAATTTCCGGTTTGAAATCTGCCCGTGTGGACGCTACTGCCCTGGGCGTGTTTGACATTTGGGTCAATGGTGCGCGTGTTGGCCGCAAGGACGAGAACGGCCATGTCGTATACGACGAAATGAAGCCCGGCTGGACCGATTACAAGGAGCGTGTGCTCTACTATTCCTATGACCTGGCTCCCTATCTCAAGGAGGGTGATAACACCCTGCTTATCGCCGTGGCTCCCGGTTGGTACAATGGCCGCATTTCCCTGGGTACTTATGGAGAAACTCATATTTCCCTTTTGGCCGCCATCCATCTCCTGGATGCCGATGGTGAGCGTCATCTCTATACCGACGACTCCTGGCAGGGCGCTTGGGGCAGCGCCGTCCGTGCCTCCGATATCTGGGACGGCGAGCTGTATGATGCCAACGAACCCACCTTCGAAGGGCTGTCCAAGGGCTGCAACTGCGTGAAATGGGACGCTGTCACCACCGAAAGCTACGATATTTACGTCACCCCCCATGTAGGCCCCACCATTATGGTGCGCGAGGGCCTGACCCGCACTCCCGAGACCATTGTGATCTATAACGGCACCGAGGACAACGGCTCGGACTACGGTAAGATCCACGTTGTCCGCGAGACAAAGGATGAGGATTCCTTCGCCCTCGCCAAGGGAGAAACTGCCGTTATTGATCTCGGTCAGAACATGGTGGGCTGGCCTACCTTCACCGTCAAGGGTGCTAAGGGTACCTCTGTGCAGATCCGTGTGGGCGAAATGCTCAACGACTCGGGTCTGGAGTCCCGCGGCAACGACAACCCCGAGGGCTCTATCTACACCATCAACTACCGTTCCGCCAAGGCCAAGGCTTACTACGTCTTGAAGGGTGACGAGAACGGCGAATACTACTGCCCCAGCTTCACCTTCTTCGGCTTCCGCTATCTGGAAATCTCGGCCACCGAGGACGTGGAATTTACGGGCCTTGCTTGCCCTGTCATTGGCTCCGCCACCCGCGAGACGGGTAGCATGGAAACCTCCAGCGCCGACGTGAATCAGCTCATCTCCAACATCATCTGGGGTCAACGTGGTAACTATCTGTCTGTTCCTACCGACTGTCCTCAGCGCGACGAGCGTCTGGGCTGGACGGGCGACACCCAGGCCTTCTGCGGTACCGCCGCTTATAACGCCGACGTGGACGGTTTCTTCCACAAGTGGCTCCAGGACGCCCGTGACTCCCAGAACGAGGCGGGCGTGTATCCCGACGTTATCCCCACCGTCCGTGTGGTAGGCTTCGGCGGCGCCGCATGGAGTGACGCGGGTATCATCGTGCCCTACACCATGTGGAAGATGTACGCCGATACTGCCATCATTGAGGAGCATTATGCTTCCATGGAACGCTATATGAACTGGCTGGAGAGTGCCAACATGATGGCTCCCAATCCTCACTACGGCGACTGGCTGGCTTATGAGCCCACCGATGCCCGTCTCATCTGCGTGGCTTATCACGCCCTTGACTGCATCTATATGGAGGCCATGTCCAAGGCCATTGGCAAGGATGACCGTGCCGCTCACTACAAGGAGGCTTATGGCAAGGTGCGCGACTACTTCCGCGCCACCTACTGCGAGGACGGCATGCTGAAGCCTGAGCACCGCACCCAGTGCGCCTATCTGTTGGTGCTTCGTATTGGTCTGCTGGATGATGACAGAAAGGCCGAGGCCGTGGCCGCCCTCAAGCAGAAAATTATTGACAACGGCTATAAGCTGTCCACCGGCTTTGTAGGTACCTGCATCCTCAACGAGGTACTGGCCGAGAACGGCGAGAACAACCTGGCTTATTCTCTGCTTCTGCAGACCGAAAATCCCTCTTGGCTCTACAGCGTATATCAGGGCGCTACCACCATTTGGGAGCGTTGGAACTCTTACACCAAGGCCACGGGCTTTGGCAACGTGGCTATGAACTCCTTCAACCACTACGCCTACGGTGCTATCCAGGAGTGGATGTACCGCCATATGGCAGGTATCGAGACCACCGAAGCCGCTCCCGGCTTTGCCCATCCCATCCTCCAGCCCAAGCCCGACACCCGTGCCCCCGAAGAGATCCCCGAGGGTCAAGAGCTCATCAAGTGGGTCAAGACCTCCTTTGATTCTCCCGTGGGCACCATCAAGTCCGCTTGGGACACCACCGACGGTTTTACCTATGAATGCACCGTCCCCGTGGCTACCACCCTGTATCTGCCTATCCTCACCGATGCCGAAACCTACACGGTCAATGGTGAAATCAAGAAGATTGCCGACGGTAAGATCTGTCCCTGCGGCAAGGCGCTCGTCATGGAGCTTCAGCCCGGCAGCTACACCTTTATCCAGAAATAAGGAGTTCTCATGGCAAAGCTGCATTTTCTCAAATCGGTCACCGATACCATCAATACTTCTTTCATTCTGGAGAGCGGTGACACCCTTCTAATGGTGGACGGCGGATTCTCCTCGGAGACACCCTACCTGTACGAATATCTGAAGTCTTTGGGTGGACACGTGACCGCATGGTTTATCACCCACTTCCACCACGACCATTTTGGCGCGTATTCCACCATTCTTCGGGAGCATCCCGATATCACGGTGGACAAAGTATACTACCAATTCCCCTCGGATGAATTTCTTATGGAAAGAGAGCCCATGCAGGATCATGAACGCACGGAAGATCTCATAAAGATCATGCGTGAGGCGCCCATGGATCGGGGCATTCCCGTGGTGACGGTACAGACGGGCGATGTGTACGAATTTGACGGCGGCAATGTGGTTGTGCGCATTTTGCGTACGCCTGACGAAAGTATCACCCACAATCCCATCAATAATTCCTCCACCGTGTTTCGCTTTGAGGCCGACGGCAAGCGCATTCTGTTTCTCGGAGACCTCGGCGTGGAGGGCGGCAACCAGCTCATGGAGATGTATCCTCCCGAGGAGCTGAAATCGGATTACGTCCAGATGGCCCACCACGGCCAGGGCTGTGTCACCAAGGAGTGCTATGAGCTGATAAGACCCGACTACTGCCTGTGGCCCACCCCCTCTTGGCTGTGGGATAACCTTGGCCCCGGCGGATATGACACCGGTATCTTCGGCACGGTGGTGACCCGCGGCTGGATGAGCTCTCTCCGTTGTGTCAAAAAGCACTACGTAATGATCCACGGAACCCAGGTCATCGACTTGGCTGACAGCTGACAGAATTCAAAAAAGAGGTTTTGATGTGAACACTTATACCTTCCAAAAAGCCCGCCGTATCTTCTGCCCTCTTTCGGGGGCAGAGGCGGCGGAGCGTAACAAGGAGGCGGTCAACCACTACTGCTTCTATACCAAGATTGAGTTGGATGAAGATTTCAGCGATGCCGTGTTCGCCCTGACGGGGCGCAATATGTATCGCCTGTACGTTAACGGCGAGATCGTTATGCATGGCCCCGCCCGTACCGCCCATGGCTACTGCCGCGTGGACGAGGTGGACATCTCCCCCTTCCTCACAGAGGGGGAGAATTACCTGGCCGTGGAGGTCATGGTCTACGGGGACGTGTATAACCGCTACTCAAACGACTGTACCCTGGAGTCCGGTATGTTCATCGGTGAGGTGAGGGTCAATGACGAGGTAGTCTGCGCCACGGGTGTTGACCCCTGGCAGGTCGGCCGTTTGAAGGCGCGTGCGCCTCACACCCAACGCATTTCCCACAGCCGAGAGGCCGCCGAGGTCTATTTTCTTGACGATGAATTCTACGGTTGGACGGTGGGGCGCGCTGACTTTGCGGAGGCGGCGCTCATGGACGAATCCGATGCTCCCACGTATCTGACCCATGAGGCTTTGCAGCCTACCCTGGAAGAGCATCCCATCACCCAGCTCGTGGAATACGGCTCCTGCTTCATTGACAAGGACAAGCCGCTGACTACCTTGTTCTACGAGAAAAATTCCCCCTATTATGCTGCTCTCCCTGAGCATCCCCTGGAGGATTGCCGCCGCACCGTCGAGCGTGCCTTTCATGGTGTCAGCGTCCTGCGGTCGAGGGCGGGATCCCTATTCTTGGACGGCGAGGGGGATAAGTTTGTCCTCTTTGACGGCGGCGAGAGCCGAGTGGGATTTGTTGGCATTGAGTTCTCCTGCGATCACGACGGCGTCGTGGATATCGTCCACAGCGAGCTTCTGAATCCGGACGGCTCCATTCCGTACTATCACGACGTGGTGACGAGACTCCATGTCAACGGCAAGAGACCCCGTCATGCTTTTGTTACCATGGAGCCCTGCCTCGCGCGTTATATCAAAATTTATTTCCGGGGAACGGGAGACGTGACCCTGCGCGGTCTCTCCATCCTCGATTATGCCTACCCCGACGAGATGCGCTCGGGCTTCCAATGCTCCGACGACAATATCAACCGTCTCTACAACGCCGCCAAAAAGACCCTCATTCTCAATACCATGGACATTTTCATGGATTGTCCCGAGCGCGAGCGGGGCGGCTGGCTCTGCGACTCCCTCTGGACGGCGCGGGCGGCGCAGATGATGCTCTCCGACACTCGCGTGGAGAAGGAATTTATTGAGAATTTCCTCCTGACTCCCTCCGACGGGATGTTCCACGCCTTCTTCCCGGAGGCTTATCCCGGCAACAAGCCGAATTTCAAGGAAATGACGGGCATTACCACCTGGTCCTTCTGGCTCATGTGCGAGTTCGTCGAATACGTAGAACGGACAGGTGACTATGCCTTCCGCGACGAGTATGCCGACCGTGTGGCGTCTTTTGTGAAGGGTAGCCTTGATTTTATCGGTCAAAGCGGACTGCTTGAAAATCTGCCTTGGCTGTTCATTGACTGGTCGCTGTCCAACCACGGTGAATATCAACAGCCCATTTCTACCCCCGCCAACGCCCTGTACGCTTACATGATGGTGAAGCTGGGGCGGCTTTATCAGAAGGAGGAGTGGATCTCTCGCGGCGCGCATATCCGCCGCACCTTGTGGGAGGCCATCCTTGCCGAAAGCGAGATGGGTCTCGAAACCCTAACTACCTTCCCCGACAGCTTTGAAATGGGAACGGACGGCAAGCTCCACGGCCGCGGCAAAACCTCGGAATCGGGCATGGCCACCGCCTTGTGGGCGGGACTGTTCCTTCCGGGTCAGGCGCCTCTGATGGATGATTTTGTGATCAACCGCATGGGCCCCGCGCCCCACTTTGCGTCTGATCCCAACATTGGCAAAAGCCAGCTTTTCATCGGTCTTTGCATCCGCCTTGATCTCTTAGCTCGCTTCGGTGCTTATGACAAGATGTACGAGGATATGCTGGCCATCTACGAGCCCCAGCTCCGCGAGGGTCCCGGCACTCTGTGGGAGAATCAGATCATTGATACCTCCTCCCGTTGCCACGGCTTTACCGCCCACGCGGGGGTACATCTCATGCGCGACGTGCTGGGTCTGGGCCTCCCCGAGTACGGGCAGGACGGAAGCAAGCGCATGACGATCGCTCCCCATATCTGCGGTCTCCGTTGGGCAAGAGGCACCGTGGAGCTTGACGAGGGCCTTGTTTCGGTGTTCTGGAAGTATGACGGCAAGTCCTTTACCCTGCAGGCCTCCGTTCCCTCGGGCTATGAGGTGGACGTGATCCTGCCGAGAGAGGCCAAGGCCTTGGACGAGGGAATGGTGGATGTGCAGATTTCCACCCACGGATAGGAGAAAACCATGGCAGATAAAGACAAAAAAGAAAAAAAGCCCCCTGTGGGCCGTTGCGAGGAATGCGAATTCTACGACTACGACGAAGAACTGGACGCCTACGTTTGTGACGTCTCTCTTGATGAGGACGAAATGGCCGCTTTCGTCGCAGGCAATACGGGTCGATGCCCCTATTTCCGATACTACGACGAGTACAAGAGCGTGCATAAGCAGATTTAAGGCGCATGCCCCCAAAAACAAATCCGATGATCTCACGGAAGCCTCCTTCAGATCATCGGATTTTCTTATTTCTTGCTTTTTTCAGCATGCTTGCAGATATCCCTCAAGGGGCATCCCTCGCAGGCAGGGGATCGCGCCATGCAGACGTCCCGCCCGAACTGCACGATCCTGTGGCAGAAATCGCTTTGCTCGCGGGGCTCGATAAAGCCCGACATGATGTTTTCCACCTTGGTAGGGTCCTTTACGTCCTCGGGATAGAAGCCCAGCCGCCCGCAGATGCGAATGCAATGGGTGTCGGCCACCACACTGGGGACGCGGTATACGTCACCCAGCAGAAGATTGGCGATCTTGCGTCCCACGCCGGGCAGGGCAAGCAGGGCGTCCATGTCACAGGGAACGATACCGCCGTGCTTCTCCACCAGAATCGCGCAGGCGTCCTTGATGTTCTGCGCCTTGGTGTGGTACAGCCCGCAGGGACGGACGATGGCCTCTATGTCAAGGATATCACCCTCGGCCATGGACTCCACCGTGGGAAATTTCTCGAATAGCTCGCGGCAGACGAGATTCACCCTTGCGTCGGTGCATTGGGCAGACAGCCGCCCCATGACCAGGAGCTTCCAGCTCTCCTTCAAAAGCGTGGGGGAGGGAAGGTAACCCTCCGCATAGGTAGGGCTTTCGTGAGTGGTGGTGCGGTAGCCCTCGCCGCACCATTCCAGCGCACAAATGGCGGCAGGATATAGCTGCTTCAGCCGCTCAACGGCCACCCCTGCCTTGGCGACAGCGGCCTTTTTGGAAATGTAGGCTCTCTTTTTCAGTGTGTCTTTTGTCATGGATGACTCCTGTTCTGACGGCGTTATTCACTTAAATTATATATCAAAAAACGCCTTTTGTCAATCCTTGCGACAAATTCCCTCATACCCCTTGAAAACCCACCGAAAATGTGGTATAATAAAGAAAAATTCATATTCCGTAAAGGAGGAATATCAAATGGCACTGAACCGTCAGAACGTCCCCGAGAACCGCAAGTGGAGACTGGAGGACATTTTCCCCACCCTTGAGGCTTGGGAGGCAAAATACGCAGAGCTGGAGGGCAAGCTGGACTTTTCCGCTTACGAGGGCAAGCTGGATAACGCCGATACCCTCTATGAGTGCATGGAGGCCCTCAACGCCGTGGTCTACGACCTGAGCTGGCTGGCCGTCTACGCTCATATGCGCGCCGATGAGGATACCCGTATCTCTGCCAACGCCGCCCTGAATATGCGCGTGTCCATGCTGGGCATGAAGATGTCCGCCGCCACCGCTTTCATCACCCCCGAGCTGACCTCTCTTCCCGTGGAGACCCTGGAGGCCTTCATTGCCGATCCTAAGCTGGCTGATTACGACTACACCCTCCGCGGCATCCTCAAGCAGAAGCCCCATGTCCTGTCCAAGGAAGTGGAGGCTATCCTGGCCAACGGCAGCCGTGTCTTCGGCGGCTATCACCAGGTGTTCAACATGCTGGACAACGCCGATTTCCCCTATCCTACCATCAAGGTGAACGGCGAGAAGGTGACCCTGTCCCACGGTATGTACGGCGTCATGCTTCACTCTCCCGACCGCAAGGTGAGAAAGGCCGCTTTCCAGGCTTACTATAACGCCTACATCGGCCTGATCAACACCATCACCGCCACCTACGCAGGCAACGTGGACAAGGACGTGTTCATCGCCCGCACCCGCAACTACAATAGCTGTCTGGAGATGGCGCTGGCCAACGAGGACGTGGACATCAAGGTCTATCAGAACCTCTTGAAGAGTGTCAAGAAGGGCCTGCCCCTGCTCCACCGCTACTACCGCGACCGCAAGAAGATGCTGGGCTTCAAGTCCATGCATATGTACGACGTGTATGTGTCCCCCATCGAGGACGCCGAGATGAAGCTGGACTACGAGGATGCCTTCAAGCTGGTGAAGGAAGGCCTGGCGCCTCTGGGTGAGGAGTACCAGAACCTGCTCCAGGAGGCTCACGATAACGGCTGGATCGACGTGGAGGAGACCGAGGGTAAGAGAAGCGGCGCTTACAGCACCGGCGTGTTTGGCCTCAAGCACCCCTACGTTCTGCTGAACTACCAGCCCACTACCAACGATATTTTCACCATCGCCCACGAGTTGGGTCACGCCATGCACACCTACTTCTCCTCTAAGAACCAGCCCCAGGAGAAGGCCGACTACAAGATCTTTGTGGCCGAGGTGGCCAGCACCGTCAACGAGATCCTGCTGATCAAGCACCTGCTCAAGCAGACCGAGGACGTGAAGCTAAAGCGCTACCTCCTGTCCTACTACATGGATACCCTCAAGGGCACTCTGTTCCGTCAGACCCAGTTTGCCGAGTTTGAGTACATCGCTCACGACATGGCAGAGAAGGGCCAGCCCCTCACCAAGGACGCCCTGTGCGAGGTCTATCTGAACCTGAACAAGAAGTACTACGGCCGTTCCGTGGTGTCCGATCCCGAGATCGCCTACGAGTGGGCGAGAATCCCCCACTTCTACCGCAGCTTCTACGTCTACAAGTACGCCACGGGCATCATCTCCGCTGTGTCTATCGCCGAGCGCATTGAGAAGGAAGGCGCCCCTGCCGTGGCTGACTACTTCAAGTTCCTGTCCTCGGGTGGCTCTGATAGCCCTGTGGAGTTGCTCAAGCTGGCCGGCGTGGATCTGACCAAGATGGATGCCTTCAACGCCTGCATGGATTCCTTCAAGGCAGCCCTGACCGAGTTCGAGGCGCTGGGCGAGTAATATTGCAAGAAGCATAAGAGATTTCCAAGAGTTTTACAAAGCACAAAAAGCCCATACCCCGTTGCGTAAGCGCGGAGGTATGGGCTTTTTTGATGGTGATCAAAAAAGAGGATTTTCAAGTGTCGGTCTTGCCGATGCTCATGCCTTCGGCGGTGAGCTGCATACCGAGAGCAAAGCCCTTTTTGAAGGCGGATAGCTCTCGAAGGGCATGTAGATCGGCGATCTGATCCAGGTATTTTTCAAAAAGCTTTATTTGTTCTTCGGTCAGCCTGTTTCTCAGCACTTCCTCCGCACGGGACACGCGAAGCTCGGCATATTTCATGGCTTCGGGATCCAGGGGCTCCTCGCCTTGGGGGCGAAGATATCCGAAATACAGGTCGTCAAGGGTACTTTTGGCCATAGGCTCCTCCCACAAAATAAAAGTGCGCCAACCGTAGCTGACGCACAAAAAATACGCAGCTCCAATTGTCGCCAAACAAAAGCTTTTACATTTCCAAACGAGTATATGCAAAAGAAGAGCATCTGTATTTTTATCATAAATAAAAATACACATACTATGTTTGGAATATTCACTTTTGTTTGGCACCTCCCATTATAGCACATAATTTCGGTTTTGTAAAGGGGGAAAATGGGGGGGAAAGATAAATTGTTGTTTACCACCTGCGGTGGGGGCGGCCGTGCCGCGGCCAACGCCGGGGATGTTCAACCCATGCGAACTGCATCCCGCGATGGGTAGTTGGTTAGATAAATTGTTGTTTAGCGGGCAGTGCCCGCGGCCAACGCTCGGGGTAGTGCATCCTATGCGTACCACATACCACGATGGAGAGTTGGTCAACAAAATTGTTGTTTACGGTTTTCTGAGCAACATGGTCGTAGGGGCGAACTGTGTTCGCCCGTAATAAAAAATATATTGATAAGCAAAGGCTTTGGGGGAACGGCGGGCGAACGCAGTTCGC
>SVTR01000020.1 GCA_015063685.1 Oscillospiraceae bacterium
GAGTACGCAAGGGGCGTTGCCCCTTGACCCCACTCGGAACCTTTTGCGAAAAGGTTCCGAGGCCTCCAAAAACTTTTATTAAATAGAATGAGTCAAGAGATCGTACCCCCGACAGGGAAGTGGTCATCCTGAGCGAGGCCGACGGCCGAGTCGAAGGATCTCAACAACTACATAGAAAGAAGATCACCATGAGCCGCTATCTATCACCCAAACAATCCGCCCTCGTCCCCTACACCCCGGGGGAACAACCCCGAGAGCGGACGTATATCAAGCTCAACACCAATGAATCCCCCTTTCCTCCCTCGGACAAGGCCATCAAAGCCGCCGCCGAGGCCGCAAAAAAACTCAACCTCTACTCCGACCCCACCTGCAAAGCCCTGACCGAGACCATCGCCGCCCTCTATGGTGTGAATCCCGCCTCTGTCATCTGCACCAACGGCTCGGATGAGGTGCTGGACTTCGCATTCCAAGCCTTCTGTGATGACAACACCCCCGCCGTCTTTCCCGACATCACCTACGGCTTTTACCCCGTTTTTGCCGCCCGCAACCACGTCCCCTTCGAAACCATCCCCCTGAAGGATGATTTTACCGTTGATATCAAGGACTATTGCGGTATCGGCAAGACGATCTTCATCGCCAATCCCAACGCCCCCACGGGCGTCGCCTTGAAGGTTAGCGAGATCGAGCAGATCGTTGCCTCCAACCCTCATAATGTGGTGGTGGTGGACGAGGCTTATGTGGACTTTGGCGCCGAGAGTTGTGTGAAGTTGACAGGGAAGTACGATAACCTTTTGGTTACCCAGACCTTCTCCAAATCCCGCTCCATGGCAGGCGCGCGGCTGGGCTTTGGTATCGGCAACCCCAAGCTGATCGCCGATCTGCATACTATTCGCTACTCTACCAACCCCTATAACGTCAACAGTATGACCATGGCCGCAGGTGTGGGCGTCCTTGCGGATGAAGCCTATACCCGTAGGAATTGCCAAACCGTCATGGACAATCGCGCCTATACCGCCACCGAGCTACAAAAGCGGGGCTTTGAGATGACGGACTCCTACGCCAACTTTATTTTTGTAAAACACCCCGCCCTGGACGGCGGCAAGCTCTACGAAAAGCTCAAGGAGATGGGCATTTTGGTGCGGCATTTCACTGCCCCCCGCATCTCAGACTATAACCGCATCACCATCGGTGCCAAAGCCGAGATGGACGCGCTGATCTCCGCCATTGATCAAATACTTATGGAGGAAACCTAAATGAGAATAGCTAACCTCAACCGTAAGACCAACGAAACCGATATCACCCTCACCCTCAACGTAGACGGCAAGGGGATTGCCAATATCAACACGGGCTGTGGTTTCCTTGACCATATGCTTACCCTGTTTGCCCACCACAGCCGCATGGATCTGACGGTTACCTGTAAGGGGGACACCTGGGTGGACGACCACCACACCGTTGAGGACGTGGGCATCACCCTGGGCCAAGCCTTGGCACAGGCATTGGGAGATAAGAAGGGCATCACCCGCTACGGCTCCATGCTCCTGCCCATGGACGAGGCACTGATCCTCTCCGCCCTGGACTTTTCGGGCAGATCTTGCCTCGTCTACGACATGAATATCCCCACCGAGAAGGTCGGCACCTTTGACACCGAGCTTTGCGAGGAATTTTGGCTGGCCTTCGTCCGTAATGCCGCCTGCACCCTGCATATCAAGCAGATGTCGGGGAGCAACAGCCACCACATTATCGAGGGTGCCTTCAAATCGGTGGCACGCTCGATGAGAGTTGCCGTGGCCATTGATAAGGACTTTGCAGATGAAGTCCCCTCCACAAAGGGGGCACTGTGATGAGTGAGACTGTAACCATCATTGACTACGGCGTGGGCAATCTCTTCTCTCTCAAGTCCTCCTTCGCCGCCATCGGTGTGACCGCTACCGTCACCGCCGATCCTGCCGACCTGGAAAAGGCCGAGCGCATCATCCTTCCCGGCGTAGGTGCCTTCGGCGATGCCGCCGAAAAACTCCGTGTCTGCGGTATGGCTGATGCCCTCAAGACAGAGGCCGCCAAGGGCAAGCCCATTATGGGCATCTGCCTCGGTATGCAGATGCTTTTTGATAAGAGCTTTGAGTACGGCGAGCATGAGGGCTTGGGGCTTATCAAGGGCGAGATCCGTCCCATCTCGGATGTCATTCCCAAGGACTTGAAGATCCCCCACATCGGCTGGAACGCCCTCCATATGAAGGGGGAACATCCGTTGTTCAGATATATCAAGCCCAACGATTGTGTCTATTTCGTCCATTCTTTCTACGGGGCTGATTGTGATGACGCTGTCATCGCCACCGCCGAGTACGGTGCAGAGCTCACCGCCGCCGTAGCCTCAGGAAATGTGATGGGCTGTCAGTTCCACCCCGAAAAGAGCGGCCCCGTAGGACTGAATATTTTGAAAGCCTTTTGTGAGATGTAAAGGAGTCAGCCTATGAAACCCGAAAAAACCAACCGCTTTATTTGCACCGAGGTATCCGGCGGTGCCTTTGACGCTTTCCAAGCTCGTGTGCTGGTTGACCGGGAAACCGGCGTGAATTACTTGTGGACAGCCGCAGGCTATGCCGGCGGTCTGACCGTTCTTTTGAATGCTGACGGCACCCCCGTCGTGACCGCCGTTCCCGGAGACGAAGAAGAATAAAGAAGAATAAAGAGGAGTATCCTTATGCTCATTTTCCCCGCCATTGACCTCTACGACGGCAAAGCCGTCCGACTTTATAAAGGCGATTACGCCAATATGACAGTCTATTCCGACGATCCTCTGTCTGTTGCCCGTGATTTTGAAGCCGCGGGAGCCACTTGGATTCACATGGTGGATCTGGAGGGCGCTCGTGACGGTACCACCCCCAACCTTCCTACTGTGACAAGGATCGCCCGTGAGACAAATCTCTGTGTGGAGATCGGCGGCGGCATCCGCTCCATGGATACCGTCAAGGCCTACATCGACGCGGGTGTCAGCCGCGTCATCCTCGGTACCGCCGCTGTCAAGGATCCCGATTTTCTCAAAGCTGCCCTGGCTGCTTATGGTGACAAGATCGCTGTGGGTGTGGATATCAAGGACGGAAAGGTGGCCATCAAGGGCTGGCTGGAGACCGCCGAGGACGATGCCATGACCTTTTGCGAGAAGATGCAGACTCTTGGTGTGAAGACCATTATTTCTACTGATATCTCCAAGGACGGTGCCATGATGGGTGCCAACCACGAGCTGTACCGCACCATGGCCGAGCGATTTGATCTGCAGATCGTGGCCTCGGGCGGTGTTTCCTCCATGGAGGACGTAACCCGCCTCCGCGCCCTGGATCTTTACGCCGCCATCATCGGGAAGGCATACTATACAGGGGCGATCGACCTGAAAACAGCCATCAAGGAGGCCGAATGATATGATCACCAAAAGAATCATCCCCTGTCTCGACGTCCGCGATGGGCGGGTTGTCAAGGGTATCAACTTTGAAGGCCTCAAGGACGTATCCTCTCCAGTGGCTCTGGGTCAGTATTACAGCGACCACGGCGCCGACGAGCTGGTGTTCTACGACATCACCGCCTCCCATGAAGGTCGAAAGCTATTTACCGATATTCTCACCGAGGTAGCTTCCACTATCTTTATCCCCCTCACCGTGGGCGGCGGCATCAATACCCTTGAAGATTTCGATCGCGTCCTCAAATGCGGTGCGGATAAGGTTAGCGTCAATTCCGGCGCTATCCGCAACCCCACTCTCATCGGGGAGGCCGCCAAACGCTACGGCGATCAATGCGTGGTTCTCTCCGTGGACGTCAAGCGTGTGGACGGCGTGTTCCGCGTCTTCGCCAAAGGCGGCAGAGAGAACACGGGCATGGACGCCCTGGAATGGATCAAATACTGCGTAGATCATGGCGCTGGTGAGATCGTGGTCAATTCCATCGACACCGACGGCGTCAAGGGCGGCTTCGACCTTGAGATGCTGAGAGCTGTCTGTGACATCGTTTCCGTTCCTGTCATCGCCTCGGGTGGGGCAGGGAGCATCGACCACTTTACCACCCTTTTCAACACCCTCCCCGGCGTGGATGCGGGTCTTGCCGCCTCTATTTTCCATTTTGGTGAGGTGGCTATCCCCGACTTAAAGAATGAACTGAAAAAGCACGGTATTCCCGTGCGTCTGTGAGGTATAGAATATGATCAACATGAATATTGACCAATTGAAATTTGACGAAAAGGGTCTGATTCCCGCCATTGTGGTGGATGCCGTTACCAAGCGCGTGCTGACCCTGGCTTATATGAACCGCGAATCCCTGCAGATCTCCATGGAGAAGGGTCTCACCTGCTTCTGGAGCCGCTCACGTCAAGAGCTGTGGCTCAAGGGGGACACCAGCGGCAATTATCAGCACATCGTGTCTATCACCGCCGATTGCGACAAGGATGCGCTGGTGGTTATGGTAGAGAAAGACGGTCCCGCTTGTCACAAAGGTACCGATTCCTGCTTTGAATATCCCGTGTACGACAGCGACGAGCTTTCCGAGTTTTCCTACGAAGGACTTATGAAACTCCTCCTTGGCAGAAAGATTGAAAAAAAGGAAGGCTCCTATACTACCTATCTCTTTGAAAAGGGAACTGATAAGATCCTCAAAAAGATCGGCGAGGAAGCCACCGAAGTCATTATTGCGGGCAAGGCTGATGACAAGAAGGAAGCCATTTACGAGATCGCTGACCTTTGCTATCACGTCATGGTGTTGATGATCCAGATGGGCATCTCCCTGGAAGACATTCACCGCGAGTTGGCCTCCCGTCACGTCATCGATAAAAAAGTCAAGCAGGAAAAAATGACCTGATCATGCAAAAAAGCACTGCAAAGCAGTGCTTTTTTATTTTAGGAAAGTCCGGCTTCGGCAGCCTTGGCCGCGCCCACGATGCCTGCGTCGCCAAAGAGCTTGGCAATGCGGATATGGGTTTTCTTCATGTGCTTGTTATAATCGTTTTCCGCAAAATATGCATTGATGGGCTCAAGCAGTGTATCCCCCTCACGGCTGATGCCACCGCCGATGGCCAAAATTTCAGGCTGCAGGACGTTGATGATACTGCAAATGCCTTCTGCTACGTATTCGATATAGCGATCACGAACTGCGATAGCAGCAGCATCTCCGTTCTTGGCACATTCAAAGGAGGTTCTGCCCGTGACACGTTGGTGTTCCTCTGCCCACTGATTCATGAGGGACTGGGGATGCTTTTCCATGGCATCCTTCGTCTGCTCGATGAGGGCGGTCACCGAGGCGTATGCCTCAAGGCAACCACGGCGGCCACAAGTGCATGGCTTTCCGCCAAATACCAGCGTCTGATGTCCGATCTCGGCACCGGCACCGTTAAAGCCTGACCAAACTTTCCCGTTCAGAATGATGCCACCGCCCACACCGGTGCCCAAAGTCATAAAGACAAAGCTGTCTGTTCCGTTGCCACAGGTGGTATATTCACCCAGAGCCGCCGCGTTTGCGTCGTTCTCTAAAAATACGGGAAGATCAATATATTTGCGGAATTCATCCGCTACAGGTACGTTGTGCATGACAATGTTATTGGAATAAACTACCACCCCATGCGCCTTGTCAATGGTACCGGGGCAGCCGATACCCACAGCCTTGACTTCAGCAAGCGTATGTCCGCTTTCGTTCACAACACGCTCAGCCAGCAGCGCCATGTCCTTGACAATTTCGCTCCAACGTCTTTCTTTCATAGTGGGCAAGCTATCACTGTACAGAATCTTTCCGCTTTCGTCTACAAGGCCTGCGGCGATATTCGTGCCGCCCAAATCTATTCCGATATAGTACATTTTTTCCTCCTCATCAATTGACCTTGGATAAGATCAATTCGCAATGTCCGGAAATCGTAAGGTATCCGTCTTGAGCGGGGACAAAGATACTGTCTCCCTTGGCAAAGGTAAGGCTCTCATGATCAAAATAAAGTGTCCCCTGACCCTCGGTTACCACTAAGGATACAAAGCTTGTTGTTTCTGTTTTCAGTTGGACATCTCCCTTGAAACGAAGGCGTCTTACCTGAAAATAGTTGCATTCCGCCAGCAGAACATCGTCATCCTCCGATATATCGGGAAGCGTGGGGGATTTTTGGAGAGAAGAAACCTCCAAAGCCTTTTCAATGTGCAAGGGCCGCAGATTTCCGTCTTTGTCACGGCGATTGTAGTCGTATACACGATAAGTTGTGTTAGAGTTCTGCTGGATCTCGCAGATGAGGATACCTGCGCCAATGGCATGAACCGTGCCTGCCGGGATAAAGAATACGTCTCCGGGTTTGACTGATACTTTGTTTAACAGCTCCGTCAGCCGCCCCTCTTTGATGGCAGATTCATAGTCGGCTCGTGTTACGTCACGGGCGAATCCGTAGTACAGGCATGCGCCTTCATCGCAATCGAGAATATACCACATTTCGGTTTTTCCGTATTCTCCCTCGTGGGAGAGGGCGTATTCATCCGAGGGATGCACCTGTATCGAGAGATCGCCTTTTGCATCAATGAGCTTGATGAGCAACGGAAAGTAATCGTACTTTTCAGAATTTGAGCCCAACGCGGATTTGCCAATGGTATCAATGTATTCTGTCAGGCACATACCGCTGAATTCACCTGATGAGATCATACTTTGACCATCCCTATGGGCCGAGAGCTCCCAGCTTTCGGCAACTCTGTCGAGATCACATGACTTATTAAATTCTTGCTTGAGCCTTACGCCCCCCCAAAGATAGTCCTTGAAGGTGGGAGAGAGTCTGACGGGAGATAATTTTGCCATATCTGATTCCTTTCAAAGAAAAACCTACCATGATTATATCACAAAAAGATGATTCTGTCAATTGCCGAAAAGATAGCTTCGGAAATTGGGGGAGTATCAAATCGAAGAGCGGATGCATACCCTCGTAAAAAAGGAGGGGCATGATGAAACAAAATCAATCACTTTTATCCCTGTTTCTTCGCTGTATCAATGCATCATACGTACATACTAACAAAGGCGGAGATTATGCGATTCAGCGCGAAGATTCTGACCTGTACCTACTATTTGAATGGAGCGACGGTTGTGAGGACTGGCATAACAATATGACTTTTTCAGCGAAAAAGGTCAATCCCGATGATCCCAAAGATCAGCAATGGCGTGTCCATCGCGGCTTTTTGAAGGTATGGCAAGCGATGCGCCCGGAGGTTTTGGATGAGATCACCGTCTCGGCTCATGCGCAGGATATTCAAAACGTGTTTTGTATAGGCTATTCTCACGGTGCGGCTTTGGCACTTCTGGCTACCGAAGAGTTGTCCCGCACGTTGAAGCCTCGTATGGGCGTGGTCGGTTATGGCTTCGGCTGTCCCCGTGTGGTTTTCGGGAAACTGCCAGATACCGTTCGTCAGCATCTTGCGGACTTTCATACCATCCGCAATATTCCCGATTTGGTGACCCATCTGCCTCCCGCCGCTTGGGGATACCGTCATATCAACCTGCGGGAGATCGGACAAAAAGGGAAGTATGGCCCTATTGAGGCGCATACTTCCCAAGCATATGTGGTGGAACTCAGCAAAATCAGATCGTCGGCTCCTTCAATTCCTTCAGCACTTCATACACACCCCGCACGGGAATGATCCGCATCCCCTCTACCTTCAGCGGCCGCTTTTCTGTGTTTCTGTAAGGCACGATGGCACGGGTAAAGCCAAGACGAGCCGCTTCTCTCACCCGTTGCTCCAGATTGGATACCGCGCGAATCTCACCCGCCAAGCCAAGCTCACCGATAACCAGCAGATCGTCGGGAACGATACGATCGGTGAGGGAGGAGATCATGGCAGCCGCAATGGCCAGATCAGCGGCAGGCTCCCCGATGGATAAGCCTCCTACCACGTTGAGGTAAACGTCGTTTTGATAGAATTTCAGACCCAACCGTTTTTCAAGGACGGCAAGGATCAGGTACACACGATTGTAGTCCACACCGTTGGAGGTGCGGCGGGGAGAAGGAAACACTGTAGGGGTAACCAAGGCCTGCACCTCAGCAATAAGGGGGCGGGTGCCCTCCATGGAGCAAAGAGCACAGTTGCCGGATACATTTTTGGGACGTCCCGAGAGCAGCATCTCGGAGGGGTTAGCCACCTCGTCAAGTCCTCGGTCGGTCATCTCAAAGACACCGATCTCATTGGTAGAACCGTAGCGGTTCTTCACCGCGCGGATGATGCGGTAGGCTTGCTGACGCTCACCCTCGAAATAAAGCACCGCGTCTACCATGTGCTCCAGCACCTTGGGACCCGCAATACCGCCCTCCTTGTTGACGTGACCCACCAACAACATGGAAATGCCCTCTGCCTTGGCCTTGTTGATAAAGGTCAGGGCGCATTCCCGTACCTGAGTGATACTGCCGGGGGCAGAGTTGATCTTGTCAGAGTAGATGGTCTGAATGGAGTCAAGGATCATAACATCAGGCTTGATCTCGTCAGCCTCGGACAGAATCTTTTCCAGATTGGTCTCGGTTAACACATAGAGATGCTCACCCGTGACCCCCAACCGCTCGGCCCGGAGCTTTAATTGTCCGCCCGATTCCTCGCCCGATACATACAAGACCTTTCGATCCTGCCCCAAGGCGTCGGATATCTGCATCAGCAGGGTGGATTTACCAATGCCGGGCTCACCCGACAAAAGCACCACCGAGCCGAGGACAAGTCCCCCGCCCAGCACACGGTCAAGCTCCCCAAGACCGCTCTCGGAGCGCATATAGGCAGGTGTGGTCAGCTTTTGGTATGCCGTCGCTTTGTTGTCGGACAGAGAGCTACCCATGGAAGGTCGGCGCGCGGAAGGCTTTTCAGACTCTATTTGCAAAACTTCCTCGATCATGGTGTTCCACTTGCCGCAATGGGGACATTTCCCCAGCCACTTAGGACTTTGCGCGCCGCACTCGGTGCAAACGTAAATCGTCTTTGGTGATTTCATATTTTTTCCTCGATTGATAGCAAAGATTTTAACTCGTCGGGTCGATCAATGAGCATCGTTGCCCCGTGGGACAAAAGAAATTCACGGTCTCGGAATCCCCAGGTCACCGATGCGCAAGCCACACCTGCGCCACGGGCGGTCATGATATCCGTGTCGGCATCTCCCACGTATAAAGTCTCCTGAGGACTGACACCCAATGACCCCATAGCCATCAAAAGGGTGTCGGGCGCAGGCTTTTTGCGGATGCCCTCGGACTCTCGCTCCCCTACGGCTACCTCAATAAGATCTCCAAAATAATGCTTAGATAAAGCTTTGACAGCCCCATCAAATTTATTGGATACAATGCCCGTGTGAAGACCCATTTTTTGAAGATCAGCCAGCAGAGACGGAATCCCCTCGTAAGGTGCGGTTTTTTCCCGGCAATGATCGGCGTAGTAGGCCTTGAATCGGGCAAGGCCGTCGGCGGCAGATTGTGGATCAAACCCCACGGGCATTGCCCGTTCCATGAGCTTGGCCACCCCATCACCCACAAAGCTCCGCACCTCATCACGGGTGCGGCCGGGAAGACCCAAGGCAGTCAATGTGGTGTTGACAGCATTAGTCAGATCGTCCAGGGTGTCCAAGAGCGTGCCGTCCAGATCAAAGATTACAGCGCGATACGTACCACCGCCTCCTTTCACAGCTTCTGCCTATCATTATACCACATAATCTCGGCTTTCGCAAGGCTTTGGTGGAAAATCTCTTTCTTAAAAATTTTGCAGGAAGGCATAAAACCACTTGCAATTTTTGCGAAAACATGGTATAATACCACCGTGATTTTTTCTTTCTCAAGCAAAGGAGATGCATATATGAATATCGCTATTTATGGTTACGGCAACCTGGGTCGAGGCGTGGAGTGCGCCGTTACTGCCACCCCCGACATGACCCTGACGGGCATCTTCACCCGCCGTGACCCTGCCAATGTCCATCCCCACACCAACGTCCCTGTTTACCACGTCGATGATCTTTTGGATCACAAGCATGAGATCGACGTGCTGATCATCTGCGGCGGCAGCGCCACAGACCTGCCCGAAATGACTCCCGCCCTTGCCAAGGAATTCAACGTGGTAGATAGCTTTGATACCCATGCCGATATCCCCACTCACTTTGCCCGCGTCCATGCCGCCGCCCATGAGACGGGTCACATCGCTCTCATTTCCGCAGGCTGGGACCCCGGGATGTTCTCGGTCAACCGCCTCTATGCCTCCGCCATCCTCCCCGACGGTAAGGATTATACCTTCTGGGGTCGCGGTGTCAGCCAGGGACACTCGGATGCCATCCGCCGTATTGAGGGCGTGCTGGACGCCAGACAGTATACCGTCCCCGTCCCCGAAGCCCTGGATGCTGTCAGAGCAGGGAAGAAGCCCGACCTTTCTACCCGTGAAAAGCATACCCGCGAATGCTTCGTGGTGGCCGCCGAAGGGGCTGACCTTGACCGCATCGAGCGTGAGATCAAGACCATGCCTAAGTATTTTGCCGACTACGATACCACCGTCACCTTCATCACCATGGAAGAACTCAGGCGCGACCACATGGGCATTCCCCACGGCGGTTGTGTCATCCGCACGGGCGAGACGGGCTGGAATCACGAAAATAAGCACGTCATCGAGTATAAGCTGACCCTGGACTCTAACCCCGAGTTCACCTCCTCTGTGCTGGTGGCCTACGCCCGCGCCATCCATAAGATGCACAACCGTGGCATGAAGGGCTGCTACACCGTCTTTGACGTGGCCCCCGCTGATCTGTCGCCCCTGTCGGCCGAGGAATTGAGAGCGAAAATGCTGTGAATATCAATAAGGGGTTATAATATGAAATGCGGAATATGCGTATGTGGACTTAATGGTAGTGGAAAAACAACGCTTGCCCAAACACTCGCAAACGAATTGAATTTCAAGCATTTGGATATAGAAGACTATTATTTTACATTTACATCTGCGAATACTCCATATTCATCCTCAAGAACCCGCGAAGAAGTTGAAGATTTGCTTTTGGAAGATATTAAACATAACCCTTGTTTTGTTTTTTCTGCCGTTAATGGAAATATGACAAAAGATATAGATGCATATTACAACCTAGTAATCTACCTTGAGGTGCCTCTCGATATTCGGATGAAACGGATTAGACAAAGGGCAATTGACAAATTTGGAAACAGAATCCTTCTTGGTGGAGATATGTACGAGCAAGAAGAAAAATTCTTTGCATATGCAGAAAAAAGAACACCGGATAAAATCGAGAGTTGGTTGGAAACGGTAGTCTGCAAAGTCATTCGCCTTGATGGCAGAATACCAATACAAGAAAATGTTGACGTGATAAAAAGCCTTCTCCCCCTGTAGAAGGCTTGGTGTAACTATTTGTTCTGCACATAAATGAAAGCTCCCACAAACCGTTTATCTCGGTCTATGGGAGCTTTGCTTTTTTCTATAATACCACAGGGGCGATCTCTATCAATCTTCCTTATCAAAATTCCGCTTGTACTGCGCGAGCTGCGCCTCTTCCTTGGCCTTGAGCTTCTCCAGCGTCGCCATGTTCTCGATGGTCAGCTTGACAAAATTCTCCAGGGTAGACCCCGCAGAATAGTCTGCCACACACACGAAATTGATACGCTCATCCTCCACCAAGGGCTTCACGTGCCGGCTGTTGCCCGAGGGATAGACAGCCACCGACTTTCCCCCACGCTCCTTCACCAGCTTCATGCAGGGAATGTCGGTGAGTCCGTCCCCGATGTAGATCATGTTGTGATAAGCGATACGACGGAGGCTGCCATCCTGCAAGCGGTTCAGATTGTAGTCGTCGGTCACGTCCAGAATCCCCTTGGAGATGCGGTAGATGTACTGGGTCTTTAAGGTGTAGTTAATGGCCAATGCGGGCCACAATGCCTCGCCTTTCTCGTCGTACATATACTTGCAGGCATAGATGCGCTTGAAATACTTGGCAATGGGGGTGCCCTGAATGATCTCGTAAGTGCCGGAGGAAATGATATAATGCTCGATCTTCACCCCCAGCGACTCTCCAAATTCATTGATGCGGTCAAACCAGGACAGCACACCCTTGTAAAGCACCACGTTCTCACCGCATTGGTTGAGATACGCCTCGGTCAGAGGGATCCCCTTTTCCTTGCACTTCTTGATCATCACGAACATATAGGCGAGGATTTTCTCCACCTCGTGTTCCTTGGTGATGCCTGCGGCCTCTCCCCAAAAATCCTCTGAGTTCATGCCAAGATTCTTGATGAAATCATACTCCTGCATATCCGTGGTACAAAGGGTCTTGTCAAAATCATATAAAATACCGATGGTGGTTTTGGCCATGGTGAATACCTCCTGTTGAATGGTAAGCTTATTGTATCACAAAGAAAAGAAAAAATCAATATGCCGTATAGAAAAAGTTGACAAATATGAATGTTTATGATACAATGATATCAGGATAATCCAATTCCCGTAAAAGCAGGAGAAGCGGAAACAAATCGCATCCAATATAGAATGTTTGTGGATGATGGCGAATACATTTATACTCTTGAAAGAAAAACAAAAATGGACGAGTTCTATATCACAAACATTGAATTCATCAAAGCATCCTAACACTAAAGCCCCCGCCGTCGGCGGGGGCTCCACTATTTAATGAAGCTTATATTTCAACCTGAGATTATCCGCGATCATGGCGATAAATTCTGAATTGGTGGGTTTGCCTCTGTTGTTTTGAATGGTGTATCCAAAATAACTGTTCAGCGTATCCACGTCGCCGCGGTCCCAGGCGACCTCGATGGCGTGACGGATAGCACGCTCCACTCTCGACGTGGTGGTGCTGTACTTCTTGGCCACCGAGGGATAGAGCACCTTCGTCACCGAATTGATGATATCGCTGTCCTTGATGGTGAGCAGAATGGCGGTGCGGAGGTACTGATACCCCTTGATGTGGGCAGGCACGCCGATCTGATGAATGATCTGAGTGACTTGGGTTTCAATGTCATCCATTCGATCGGGACTGTTGGGGGACAGATCCCGGACAGGCGGCGTGA
This sequence comes from Oscillospiraceae bacterium, assembly GCA_015063685.1. GTDB lineage: Bacteria > Bacillota > Clostridia > Oscillospirales > CAG-272 > CAMEON01. The sequence goes on from SVTR01000020.1 coordinate 13,013, forward strand.
CTCGCCCCTCTCTTGTTTTGATCAACTCTTCCATGTGCGCAATCAGGCTTTCGTTGTGGATCGGTTTGATGAGACAAAGCTGGGCACCTGCGCCGGAGGCCTGAATAAACATATGTTGATTGGCGACAGGGGAGGTCATGATAAAGGCCGGTGCTTTATCCTTTCGATAATCCAACTGACCGCTGGCACGGATGACGCCAATTCCATCCAGCTTGGAAAGCCAAATATCAATGATAGCGATATCGGGGTGATTATGATCTATCTTATGCAGGGCATCGTCGCCGTTGGTAGCTTCATCGATCATATGAAAGCCCGCACGATGAAGAGCCTCCCTGAGTTGATTCCTCTGTCCCGCGTTTTCATCCGCAATTAATACCTTGATGTGACCGTTGTTGTGGTTGTTGTATTCCATTTTCCTTCTCCTTGGTTGGCAATATTTGGTAACGACTATATTTTACCATAAAATGGCAAAAATTGCAATATACAGAAGCAAAAAAATATTGACAAAAATTACCAATCAAACCTGTTGATTTTGCCGAAATTGTACATTTGTCAAACAGGATAATGGTTTCCCCTCGAAATAGCATTAAAATTTTTCTAAAATTTCAAAAAAATCCGCTTTATCTGTTGAAAAAAACGGATAAATATGATATACTATATTGTTAGAAAATAAGATAAAGGAAGTCTTTGCAGGACATTTCTAACGCTTTTACAAAATGCAAAGACAGGAAAAAACATGCTTGAATTCAAAAATGTTTCTTACCGTGTGCCCTCGCAAAATGGTACCGGTAAGGAAATTGAAATCATAAAAAACGTCAACCTTAAAATCGACGAGCGTTTTGTGGCGATCACAGGTCCTAACGGCAGCGGCAAATCTACCATGGCAAAGCTGGTGGCGGGCATCATTAAGCCCACCGAAGGCCGTATCTATCTGGATGGCGAGGATATCACGGACATGTCCATCACCGAGCGCGCCCAAAAGGGGATTGGTTATGCCTTCCAGCAGCCCGTCCGCTTCAAGGGTATCACAGTCAAGGATCTCATTTCCATGGCCGCGGGGAAGAACATCAACATCCACCAGGCCTGCGAGTATCTCTCCGAGGTTGGCCTCTGCGCCAAGGAATATATCAACCGCGAGGTTAACGCATCCTTGTCAGGCGGCGAGCTGAAGCGTATCGAGATCGCTATGGTCAACGCTCGCAACACCGCCTTCACCGTCTTTGACGAGCCCGAAGCAGGTATCGACCTCTGGAGCTTCAACAGCCTTATTGAGGTCTTCAAGAAGATGTACGACCGCACCAAGGGCACTATTCTCATCATCTCCCACCAGGAGAGAATTTTGGATATTGCTGATCGCGTCATCGTCATCTCCGGCGGCACTGTGGCCGACGACGGCACCAAGGAGGAGGTTCTTCCCACCCTCCTGTCCCAGAGCGCGGGCTGCTGCCAGACCCGCAACGGCACCATCGGTAAAACCGTTGCCAAAAAAGAAACCGTGAAAGGAGGTGCTTGATATGGCTGAAACCAAAAAGCTTGACGCGATCCAGCTTGAAATGCTCAAGCAGGTGGCTGACCTTCACAGCGTCCCCGAGGGAGCCTACTCCCTCCGCATCAACGGCCAGCTCCACGGCAAGAATTCCTCCGAGCATATCACCATCGAAAAGAAAGAGGATGTGTCGGGCATCGACATCATCATCGCCCCGGGCACCAAGAACGAGAGCCTCCATATTCCTGTGATCCTGTCCCAGGCCGGCATCCGCGAGGTGGTCTATAATGATTTCCATATCGGTGAGGATTGCGACGTCACCATTGTGGCAGGCTGCGGCATCCACAATGGCGGCTCTGAGGCCAGCGAGCATAGCGGCATTCACCGTTTCTTCGTGGGTAAGGGCGCCAAGGTTAAATATGTGGAAAAGCACTACGGCTCGGGAGAGGGAACGGGCGAGCGTGTCATGAACCCCACCACCGAGATCCACATGGATGAAGATAGCTACATGGAGATGGAGACCGCTCAAATTAAGGGCGTGGACTCCACCGTCCGCCGCTCCACCGCCACCTTGGCTGACCGCGCCACCCTCATCATCCACGAGAAGATCATGACCCACGGCACCCAGTACGCTGAGACCTACTTTGAGGTGGACTTGAATGGCGATGATTGCGGCGCCCACGTTGTTTCCCGTTCCGTGGCCAAGGATCAGTCTCGTCAGAAGTTCGTCTCTCACGTCAACGGCAACAACCGTTCCTCAGGGCATACAGAATGTGACGCTATCATTATGGATGATGCCAAGGTGGTGGCTATTCCCGAAATTTCTGCCAACCACACCGAAGCCTCTCTCATTCATGAGGCCGCTATTGGCAAGATCGCAGGCGAGCAGCTCATCAAGCTCATGACCCTGGGGCTTACCGAAAAGGAGGCCGAGGAGCAGATCATCAACGGATTCTTGAAATAATAGGGTCAAAAGGGAATCCCGGATTGAAATGAATTTGCTTGCGCATCTCGGCTTATTGATATGTAAATAGTTGAAATAATTTTCCCTCCTTGTGCATAAACTGTTTCAAGCTATGCATGAGGAGGGACTTGATTTTGCGTAAAATTTCAAAACATGTCAGGGGAGAAGCCATTCTTGGCGGGGCACTTCTCTTGCTGATCTCTTTTTCTGTCAAATGCGCTACGATATCTCCCTACGTCCTTTTGCATCGTACAGAAACACTTATCATTTTACCCCCCCTTTGGATCATGGGATTTTTTTGGTTTCTTGCTTATTTTTTTCTTGGAAGTGCCGGAGGACATTTGCTTTTTTTGCAGGTTTCTTCGTCGGAGCTTCGGGTGAGCAAATATAAGGGGGGAATGTTTTATATTCTCTGGCTGGTATTGTCTTATGTGTGGTATGTTTTATTATTTACCTGTGAAGCTTTTCTTGTTTCTTGGATCATATTGGCGCTTGCACTGTGTTGCGCGGGTGTGACGATTTTTTCCTGGCTTTCACTATCCAAAGGATGTGCGGTCGTGCTCGTCGGCGTCTTTCTGGGCCATTTGCTTCTTTTCTTGCTCCAAATGGCAGCCATGCTGAGTATCTGAAGGCTCGAAAAGAAATTATGAAGCGTTTTTAATGTAAAAAATTCCCATAGAACAGTTGACATTTATCAAAAAATATAGTATAATATACCCATCATAACTATTATGGAGGGAAATTATGAAATTTTCTAAGCTTTTGGCAGTAATTCTTGCGGTTTGCCTGCTGGGTACCATGATGATCGCTTGTAACAATGGCGGCGACGGTGAGGAGACCTCCGGTGAGGCCGCTTCTGCCGTTACCATTTCTGTAACTCTGATCGTTAAGAACGGTACCGCTGAGGTCGATAACGAGGCTGTTTCCTATACCGGAACCAACCCTACCCTGGGCGAGATCATTGGTAACTACTGCGCAGCTAACGATTATCCTGAGGCTTTTGACGAGCAGGGTCTGCTTGCTACCATCGGCGATCTCACCAAGGGTGACGGTAAGACCTGGAGTGCTTACTACGAGTCCAAGGGTAAGACCGAAGCATTTGATTCCATCAAGGACCAGGTCGTTGCTGACAGTGACAGGATCGTTCTTCAGCTTGACTGATTACGCGATGATAAGAAAAAAGGGTGATTTTCACCCTTTTTTCTTTTTTAAGTGCTAATTTGATTAAACGAAACAGATGAGGAAACTCAACTGATGGTATGTTGAAAAAATGGATGAAATGCGTTATAATGGTGGGGAAGCTTGTTTATATGTCAAGATAGCCCGCAATGGGAGAAAGGACAGGTTATGAATTACGATTTTTCAAATATGGGGGACAACATCTCCAAGCTCCGCAGACGCATCGGCATGACCCAGGAAATGTTAGCGTACCGCTTGGGAGTTTCCGCGCAGGCTGTCTCAAAATGGGAACGTCAATTGTCTTGTCCCGATGTGTCGCTTCTGCCAACCATGGCCGAGGTCTTTGGCGTCAGCATCGACGAGCTGTTTATGACCGGTGAAGCGAATCATTCTTGTCAGTATATGGAGGATCTCCCGTGGGAGGATGATGAGAAGCTCCGTATAGCTGTGTTTGACGGAAAAAGTCTGATCCTGAACGAGATCTATGAATGCCCTCGGGATCAGGACGCAGTGCTGCTGATCCATCATAGCGAGGAACGACGTACAACTCTGATGGAGCGGCACGTGAAGGGCAAAATCAAAACGCCCCCTGAATAGTTACCCAAGCATGGCAAAGGGCCAAACAAGGAATTCATCAAAGAAAGAGAGGTGAGCGATCATGAGCCACAAAAATAAAAAGAATAAAGATAAAAAGAAACAAGAGCCTAAGCTCAAGCTTCGGCGCGTGATCAGCAATAACCTCTATATGCTTCGGATCATGCACGAGACGGCTCCCTGGTATATGCCTGTGGACTTTATCCTGACACTGGCGTTCTCGGTAGCTGAATTTTTCAGCGGCGCCTTCATGCTGAAGGTGATCGTTGACGGGCTGGATGAGCAAGGTGCATCTGCAGGATGGCTGTTTCTTTTCGTGGGTCTCTTGTTTTTGATCCATCTTGGACTTAATATCTTCCAAAACTACTTTTTTAACGTGCTGTCCGTTCCCATGACTGTCAGCATCAATACCAAGATCAAAACGCAAATGTTTGCCAAGATGCGTTCGGTAGAGTTATCCTGCTATGAGGACCCTGCTTTTTACGAAAAATACGTCAAAGCGATGGCCGAGTCTACAAACCGCGCGTTCAGTGTTCTCTATGATTTTGAAAATCTCATGAACCAGCTTTTTTCCTTGGTGGCTAATGCTATTCTGCTTTGTACCATCGATCCTTTTTTGATGATCTTTGCTCTTATTCCGTTTTTCGTGGGCTTTCTGGGGAAGAAGAGAAACAAGTTGGGCTTTGATGAAAACAATGAACGCAGTAAGATCGTTTGGCATGGTGACTACATAAAAAGGTGCTTTTATCTGACGGATTTTGCCAAAGAAATGCGTCTGACCAATATGCAGGAAAAGATGCTTGCGGACTTCGATCAAAACCATAAGGATTTTGCCAAGCTGAAAAAGAAGTACGGTCTTAAGGTGGCCCTCCTTGAATATCTTATCCAGATCTCCCACGAGGTGCTGACCGTGTTAGGCGCCAGCCTGTACGCTGTGTATGCTGCTACCGTCAAAGGGAGCTTGTCCTTGGGCGATTGTGTGGTGGTACTGAATTCTATCGGATCTGTCTCCGGCTACCTGAGAAATGTGGTTGGAACGGTTACAAAATTTCACGATCATGGACTTTACATCGAAAATCTGCGAACCTTCCTTGAATACGAGCCTAAGATCAAAGCACGGCCTGACGGATATATTGCTCACGGTGGCATCGTTAATGTAAATCATGTCAGCTATCGTTATATCGGTGCTGAGCAGGATGCTCTCTCCGACGTATCCATGACCATTTCTCCCGGTGAGAAAATTGCGCTGGTGGGACACAACGGCTCAGGAAAGTCAACCTTTGTGAAGCTGCTGCTACATTTGTATCAGCCCTCGGAGGGAAGCATCACCATGGACGGACACTCGGCAGATGATTACGAGTTGAAATCCTGGCGCGCTTGCTTTGAAACGGTTTTTCAGGATTATCGCACCTTTGCTTTATCTGTGGGTGAAAATGTACTGCTTCGCCCTATGAGAGATGACGAGGATCGTGCCCGTGTTACAGAAGCTCTTCACCTGTCAGGTGCCTGGGAACGAGTAGAGAAGATGCCCAAGGGAATCGACACGGTGCTGACCAGAGAGTTTGATGATAAAGGCGTGGTGCTCTCAGGAGGCGAAGCCCAAAAGGTAGTGCTGGCGCGTGTTTTCGCCAGCCGATCTCCTTATATCATTTTGGACGAGCCTTCCTCGGCCTTGGATCCTGTAGCGGAATATCGCGTCTTTGAAAATATTATGAAATACACAAAGGATCGCGGCTTGATTTTCATCTCCCATCGACTTTCATCTGCTGTTTTGGCCGACAGAGTCTACCTCTTTGAAAACGGCCGCATTGTGGAGAACGGCAGTCACGAGGAATTGATGGCTTTGAATGGCAAATATGCTGAAATGTTTCATAAGCAGGCTGAAAATTATGTGTCTCAACCCCTGGACGAGGAGGTGAGCATATGAAAAGAGAAAAAAACAAGCATGACAGTAAAAGGCGCGGAGCCAAAAACGTGCTGATCTATGATGCCAAGATCATCAAAAAGGTATGGACATTGGTTCCTTGCTTCATCATTTTTCTGGCGATCAATTCCATAGTTTGGGCTTTTATTGATAGCCTGGCCGTATATTTTAGAAATGAAATGTTCAATGCCTTGGATACAAGCGGTCAGTTTTGGGACGTTGCGCAGTACATCGTTGCTTTGGGTATATTCTATACCATCGTTTTCGTGCCACACCATTTGTATCATCAAGTGATCAATCCCATATTGGATAACAAATTACGGCATAAAATCCATGAAGAGCTTTACGTAAAGGCTCAGGCCATGGATATCGCGTGCTATGACGACCCGGATTTCTACAATCAGTTTGTCTGGGCCATGAATGAATCAGATCACCGCGCCATTGCGGTTGTCGGACAGGTTTCAGCCGTGATCCATCGGTTGGGCGCTGTTTCGGCCATTACCGTGATTTTGATGGATATCAACATATGGGTGGGTATTCTCATGTTCTGCGGAGTGATCGCCACCATGATCGTCGATCAGTTTGGCAACCGCTTGTGGGTCAAGCAGTCTGAGGAATGCAATCCCCTGTGGCGCAAGAGCGATTATTATACCAGAACATTCTACCTTTCCGATTATGCCAAGGAAATGAGATCCGGCGAGGTCGCCGATATGATGTCCGAGCATTTCACTGAGAATATTGAGATCGTGAGAGATACGGAGCTTCGGTACGGAAAGAAATTTGCTTTTCTGTACGGCTTTTTGTGGAATCTTTTCCGCAGGGGAACATATTATGGCACCGTTCTGATCATGATCAATGAGCTGATGGCCGGCCGTGTACAGCTTGGTGGCTTTGCTGCTGCCGTATCAGCCGTTTGGATGCTGCAATATTCTATGGCCATGCTGGGCGATAATCTGATGGAGCTTCCCAAGCATGCGCTATACATCGAGAAATACTTCGCCTTTTTGGAGCATGAAAATACGCTACTCTCCGGTGGGGAAGAGGTGCCGCCCTTCGAATCATTGGTTTTGGAGAACGTCAGTTTTTCTTATGTTCCCATGTCAACGGACAAGGAAGTATCTCTGGCGGACGCAGTCAAAGCCTTTGAGCGTAAGCAAAGCGGTAAAAAGTCAGATAATGCGGAAACTCAAATCGAAAAAGCAAAGCCTGTGGAGGTGCTGAAAAACGTAAATCTCAGTATCCGTCGCGGAGAAAAAACGGCGATCGTCGGTTATAACGGGGCGGGGAAAACCACCCTGATTAAGCTGATCATGCGCCTATATGACCCTACGGAGGGACGCATTCTCTACAACGGACGTGATATCCGAGAATACGATATTGAATCCTATCGACAAAGGATCGGCGCCGTGTTCCAGGATTATCGCCTGTTTTGCGCGACGTTGGCCGAGAATGTTGTGGGCGGTCTCTACGAGCATGATGACGATCGTGATGAAAAGGTTAAGGAGGCTTTGAAAAACGCTACCTTTGGTGATCGTTTGGAAACACTTCCCAAGGGACTTGATACCGCGCTTGCCAAGGATTTGGATGAGCAAGGCGTCAACTTGTCCGGTGGAGAAGCCCAAAAGGTTGCTATTGCCCGCATTTTTGTTCGTCCTTATGAGCTTATCATCATGGATGAGCCTTCCTCCGCCTTGGATCCTATGGCTGAGTATGAACTGAATCACTCGATTTTGCATGCGGCAGATAGCCAGGAGCGAACGGTCATCTTTATTTCTCACCGACTTTCCACCACGCGATTCGCAGACACCATTTATTTGTTTGCGGATGGCAAATTGTGCGAGCAAGGATCCCATGACGAGCTGATCCTGATGAACGGTAAATATGCTGAGATGTTTAACATGCAAGCCGAAAAATATCGTATGGGTGAGCAGGCATCCGGCACATAAAAAGAAGAGCATACGACCCAACGGTCGTATGCTCTTTGATTATCCAAGAAAAGGATGTTCTTTGGCGGCCAGGCGCATTTGATGTACGATAGTCTTGGGCTTTTTGCTTTTAAACAGGGAAGAACCCGCGACCAAAATGTTGGCTCCTGCCTCGGTGCAATGGATCGCGTTGTCTCCATTAATGCCGCCATCAACCTCAATGTTCAGATCAATACCACGAGCCAATGCCTCGCGCCGTAGGATACGAACCTTGTCAAGACATTCGTGGATCAACGACTGACCGCCGAATCCGGGCTCAACGGTCATGACAAGGATCATGTCAGCCACCCCGATGAAGGGAATAACCGCTTCGGCAGGTGTCTTGGGAGAGATGGCGATACCGCAGGGGATATGTTTGGATTTGATCTCATTCATGATCTCCATGGGACGGTCTGAGCACTCATAATGGAAGGTAATGATATCAGCACCGGCCTTAATGAAGCTATCAACATATTTAAGGGGATCAGAGATCATCAGATGTACGTCAAAAATCAGCTGGGTATGCTTTCGTATGGAAGAAATCAATCCGGCACCATAACTGATATTGGGCACAAAATGGCCGTCCATAATATCGAGATGCAGGTAGTTGGCACCTGCCTCCTCCATGCGCTTGATCTCGTTTTTCAGGTCGGCAAAATCAGCGGCCAAAAGGGAAGGAGCAATATAAAACATGGCGATACCGTCCTTTCACTTGAAACTATACGATGGCAACAAAGGAAAGAATTTGTCATATAATGGGGTGTGACAAATTCGTGCTCCCCGACACACGGGGAAGTGAAAAAGTGGGATGTTGGATGATGCGTGTGTGGTGGGTACTGTCAGGGGCATCCTCAGGATGCCCTTTTGACTTGCAGAGTTTTTAGAGATTCCCTTATATCAAGAGACAAACGGCGTGTGCGGCCATGCCGTCGCCGCTTCCCGTGAAGCCTAAATGCTCCTCGGTGGTTGCCTTGACATTCACTTGCTCCAATGATACGTTCAACACGCGGGCAATATTCTCTTTCATTTGGGGAATATGCGGAGCCAACTTGGGTGACTGAGCCAAAACGGTGGCATCCAGATTACCTAAAGCATAGCCTTTTTCTCTCATAAGCTCTGCTACGCGAGCCAAAAGAACCATGCTATTTGCTCCCTTGTAGGCGGGATCCTTGTCGGGGAAAAGCTGACCAATGTCGGGGGCGCCCATGGCACCCAGCAAGGCATCCATGACAGCGTGAACCAGCACATCAGCATCGGAATGTCCTAACAGACCTTTTCCGTAAGGGATATCCACTCCGCCGAGAATCAGCCTTCTGCCTTCCACAAGGCGGTGAACGTCATAACCGTGACCGATTCTCATGCCTTGTCCTCCCAGACTCTTGAGGCCTTTTTGGCGGCTTCTGCTTCGGCTTCCTTGCGTGCGGCCAGTACTGCCCGTGCAAGGATCAGATCCGAGGGCTCGGTGATCTTGATGTTTTCACGACTGCATGCAACCATCTTGACAGGCACGCGGATATGCTCCGCCATCTGGTTGTCATCTGTCGCGTCAAACTTCTCGTCACGGCAAACATAAGCAGCAGCGCGGTACAGATCGATTTGAAATACCTGCGGCGTCTGGGCAAGCCAAACAAGATTTCTCTCGGGAGTATAGTCGATAAAAGCTGATTTGTCGGCAACCTTTACGGTGTCATAGGCTTTTACGCCCGCCGAAGCAGCTCCCCACTGGTAAGCGGCGTGAATGACCCGACTGATTTCCTCGGGAGTGATCAGACAGCGGGCGGCATCAGCCACGGCAATGTACTTGCACCGCTTGTCTACCTCGTCAGAGCCGAATCTGGCGGATTCCTGACGGGTCTCGCCGCCCTTGACCACCTTCGTGAGCTTGGTGATGCCGTAAACGTCCTTCATGTTGTCGTACAGAGGAATTTCGTCTTCTTTGGCCACCACGATGATCTCGTGAACACAGTCCACAGCCTCGTAAGCCTGTAGCGTGCGTACCACCACGGGCAGGCCGTCCAGCTCGATGAACTGCTTGGAGTTACCCCCGCCCATGCGGGTGGAGCTGCCTGCGGCACAGATCACCACGGAGGTGAAATTCTTGGGATGAGGCTTGCCGGCAATGGCGCGGAGTACGCCCGCGATCTTGGAGGGCGTATCGCTTTTCTTGTTTTTCTTTTCGCTCTTGTCACTCATGGCGGGACTCCTTTGCTTTTTGTTTGATCGAGAATAAACGGTAACCCATCTCTGTGGGGGATTTGATCTCTTGGTCAATTTTTTGCTTTTTAAAAGTTTTTGGAGGTCAAGGAACCTTTTTTCAAAAAGGTTCCTTGCGTACTCTCAGTTCTCTTTTAATCCAAAGAATTCAGCGCGTCCACTCTCACCTGATGGCGGCCACCCAAAAATTCGGTGTCCACGAACAGATCCACCATATCGCAGGCGAGACCGTAGCCGATAACGCGCTCACCGAGGCACAGCACGTTGGCATCATTGTGGAGACGGGTCATACGAGCCGAAAAGGTGTTTTCGCAAGCGGCGGCACGAATGCCCGTGTGCTTGTTGGCGGCTATGGACATACCAATGCCTGTTCCGCAAACGAGAATGCCCAAATCAGCCTTTCCGTTTCTCACCGCCTCACAGACAGCGTGAGCAAAATCAACGTAATTGCAGGACTCGGCGGTGTGGGTACCCACGTCGATGACATCAAAGCCTCGTTCCTGCAGATGAGCAGCAACCTTCTGCTTGAGGATTAGACCCGCGTGGTCACAGCCAATCACAATGCTCTTGTTTTCCATGTCAGCCATTCCTTTTTAATCAATATTTGTCAAGCCGCGGGTCAAACATTCGCTCCGTCGGCTTTTTTCTCGTTTTCAAGACGTACCCGCTCGGCTTGAGAGGGGCGAAGATATACGGGAGCCAGCTCCGCGTCGGTGCAGGAAATGCCGTTTTGATACATTTCTAACGCCACCTGCGCCACGGAATAACCGCTCTGGTTGCGAAGCCGCTCTTCCAAGAGGATCAGATAATCGTCCAAAACAGGGAATTGCTCGCCGCTCTCGTCAAAATCCATGACCAGCTCGGCACCGTCGCCCACCAAATATATCTTGCTGTTGGGGGCATATGACTCTAACTCGCCTAAAAGCTCTTCAATGGCCAAAGCTCTGTCCTCGCAAAGACGGGTCAGCTTGCCCCCCTTGCACTCAAACAAAGCGTTGTAGACCTGCTCCCGTCGCGCGTTCATGCAGGGACAGATGATGCCGTCAAATGCCCTCGCGTTGGTGGCCAACGCCTCCAGAGTGGATACGCCCACACATGGCTTGTCCTTGCCAAAGGCGATGCCCTTGACCGTAGCCGCCCCGATGCGTACCCCCGTAAAAGAGCCGGGGCCCACCGTGCAGGCAAACAGGTCAATATCCTCTACGGTCACACCGCAGGACTTCAACACGAACTCCACCGTGGGGAGCAGGGTCTCGGAGTGGGTGTTGCCCGTGTTCAGGGTGCATTCAGCCAGTAAATGCTCGTTGTCACATAAGGCCACAGAGCCAACCAGAGCCGTCGAATCCAAAGCCAGAATCAGCATATCTGCCTCCTTATTTCAAATTGATCTCAATGCGGCGTACGTCCGCGCCCTCGCCCGTCTTGGAGATGGTCACCTCGACCCGCTTGCGCGGCAGGGACTCCATGATATTTTCGCACCATTCCGCGATGCAGATACCGCTGTCCAGATACTCGTCGTAGCCCATGGCGTACAACTCGTCGTCCGACTCAATGCGGTACATATCAAAGTGGAACAGGGGACGCTTGCCGCGCAAACGGTACTCGTGTACCAGGGCGAAGGTGGGAGATTTGATCTGCTTGCCGGGGGCTAACACCTCGGCAAAGCCCGACACAAAGGCCGTCTTGCCCACGCCCAAGTCGCCAAACATGGCCACGAAGGAGGGCAGGGACTTGTCAGTCTCCAAGGCCTCCGCCAGCATCCGACCCACCGCCCGCGTTTCCTCGGGACTACGGGTGACAATTGATAAGGGGAAATTCATCATCACTCAAACCCCTTTGATCATTTGCCGTCGCCCGGCTTTTTGCGATCCTTCACACGTTCCGTCGTGCCGTCTGGATTAACGATCACCGTATTGTCCAGCATACCTGTCATAGAGGCGCGGATCTCGGCCAGATACTCGGTACGAAGCGCGGCGCGCTCAATCAGTTCTTCTTCGGTCAGCGTCTCGCCCGCCTTGACGCGGCGGGCGTACTCGTTGATCTTATCCAGTTTTGCTTTTTCCATGATGTGTCAACCTGCGATGACCTTGATGAAATTCTTCTTACCCTTGCGGAGCATCTTACCATCAGCAAGATCAGCGGGGGAGAAGGTAGTGCGGGGATCGGTGATCTTCTCACCTTCCAGCGTCACGCCGCCCTGCTGGATGGCCTGACGAGCCTCAGACTTGGACTTGGCAAAGCCTGCCTTCACCAGCATGGTGGGCACGTCGCAACGACCGTCCATGTAGAAATCCTCGGAAGTCAGGGTCAGGGTGGGAACCTCAGCGCCCTCGCCGCCGCCGAACAAAGCCTTGGCGGCAGAACGCGCCTTTTCGGCCTCTTCCTCGCCATGCACCAGCTTGGTCAGCTCGTATGCGAGAATGTCCTTGGCGGTGTTGAGCTGAGAGCCCTCCCAGTTGTCCATGGCGTTGATCTCCTCGATGGGAAGGAAGGTCAGCATACGGATGCACTTCAGAACGTCGGCGTCCTCCACGTTTCTCCAGTACTGGTAGAAATCGTAGGGCGCTGTCTTGTTGGGATCCAGCCAAACGGCACCGCTGGCGGTCTTACCCATCTTCTTACCTTCGGAGTTGAGCAGCAGCGTGATGGTCATGGCGTGAGCGTCCTTGCCCAGCTTGCGGCGGATCAGCTCGGTGCCGCCCAGCATATTGGACCATTGGTCGTTGCCGCCGAACTGCATATTGCAGCCGTACTTCTGGTACAGATAGTAGAAGTCGTAGGACTGCATGATCATGTAGTTAAACTCCAGGAAGGACAGACCCTTCTCCATTCTCTGCTTATAGCACTCGGCACGGAGCATATTGTTCACCGAGAAGCAAGCGCCTACCTCGCGGAGAACCTCCACGTAGTTGAGGTCAAGGAGCCAGTCGGCGTTGTTGACCATGATGGCCTTGTCCTCACCGAACTCGATGAATCTCTCCATCTGCTTCTTGAAGCAGTCGCAATTGTGTTGGATGGTCTCACGGGTCATCATGGATCTCATATCGGTGCGTCCCGAGGGGTCACCGATCATGGCGGTACCGCCGCCGATGAGCACCACGGGCTTGTTGCCAGCCATTTGCAGACGCTTCATCAGGCACAGAGCCATGAAGTGGCCCACGTGGAGAGAGTCAGCGGTGGGGTCAAAGCCGATGTAGAAGGTGGCCTTACCCTCATTGATCATGTTCTTTATTTCTTCTTCGTTTGTCACCTGAGCAATCAAACCGCGGGCAACCAGTTCTTCGTAAATTTTCATGTTAGTCTCCATTCCGCCGCCATCGGCGGCATAAATATAGTTTAAAATTCGACCGTGTCGCATATGCGACAAAATGGGTGGGGTCCCATTTTAGGGAGAATTGTGCGTGAAACAGTGAACTTGAGTTTTGGATCATTAAACCTTCACGCTATTTCCTTTGCTTGAAATAAATATTCATTATATTTTACCACGAAAGGGGTAGATTTGTCAAGAGGGAAAAGGAAGATTGATGGGTTAATACAAAAAAATCGGACAGCGTTTACTGTCCGATTTCAAATCAATGGTCATGCTGGCAAGGATGGAGGAAAAAGTCGGTGAGATCCATCCACCAGTTGCCGTTTTCTTGTTTTTTGAAGCCAATGGCTTTGACCATGGCTTCATCCGCAAATGCGTGATCCTCAAAAAAGGCTGAGTGAACACCGCAAAGATCAATAAAATTCAAGGTTGCGCGCCCCATAACAAATAGCGCCTCAGCTCGATCCTTGGGGAGAATCGTTGCGTCCTTGACAAGACCAAGATCATGGATATAGCCACCGGTTTGGTTCATGGTGAACTGACAAATACCCATGAGTTCACCGTCAATAAGCGCTTTATAGGCCATATCATCAGCTTTATAGGTCATACCGCAGAGGACACATAAGGTCTCCTGCTCGGATTTGGATTGAATCGGTAATACCTCTAACATGTTTTCCTCCTTATAACCCTTTTAACTGTCTGAGTTCTTTTGCATTCAAATGTCGCCACTTACCCTCGTCGAGATTCCCCAGCTTCAGGGGGCCCTCGGCTACTCGGGTCAGCTTGCGGACTACCAGTCCTTCACGTTCGCAAAGACGGCGTACCTGGCGGTTGCGACCATCGTGAATAGTTACCTCCAGCACCGTGTGATATTCGGTGTATCCTGCTTTCCGAACTGCGGCGGGAGACGTCATTCGCCCATCTATCTCAATGGGACGGCAGAGACCCGTCATCTGCTCGGTGGTTACGTTGCCGTCCACGTAGGCGTAGTATACTTTGGAGACGTCGTGGCGGGGGTGAGCCAACTGATTGGCAAGATCACCGTCATTGGTCAAAATCAGCAAGCCGTCAGAATCCATGTCCAGCCGTCCAATGGGATACAGGCGGGAACCTACGTCTTTCACGAGTTCCATGACGGTAGGGCGCCCTTTTTCGTCCTTTAAGGTGGTCACATAGCCACGAGGTTTGTTGAGCATGACGTACACCTTGCGGTTATCCTTAGGCATGACGACGGGCTTACCCTTCCAGGTAATTTTATCTACGCCTGGGGTGACCTTTTGACCTAACTCCGCCGTGACACCGTTGACTTTAACCTCACCCGCGCTGACAGCCGCATCGGCGGCTCTGCGGGACATGATACCGCAATCGGTAAAGTATTTGGAAATTCTTACGGGTTCCATACAATTATCCTTTGTTTAAAAGCCGAGTAAATCGGATATTTTTTCCAGTAATGATTTGGAGTATTCGATGGCCTCTATCCGGTATTGAGCATACAGGGAAAGCTCGCCCAACAGCTTCATTTCATCCCCCTGTATTTCTTCATAAAAGACCAGACGCCCCAACTCTTGCCCTTGTGCAACCGGGGCGAAGATAAACCGCGGAAGCTCAACGTAACAACGGATAGTGCCCCTGTTTTTCGGTAACGAAAGGTTGAGGGATTCCGTATTCTTGACCATAACGTACTCAGACGTGCCTCCCACCACCCAAAGAGGAGCCTCATACGCGGAAACAGGGCAGAGCTCTATGGTTTCATACAGAGAAAAGCCGTAGTCCAACATGGAGGTATGGTCCTTCCAATCGTTAGGTGCGTTAAGCGTAACAGCGATCAGAGTAAGCCCTTCGCGGCAGGCAGCGCTGACAAGACACCGCCCGCTTTTTTTGGTAAATCCGGTTTTGACCCCCATAGCTCCACCATAGCTTCGGAGCAATTTGTTGTGATTGAGCAAAAGCCGGATACCGGCTTCACCGTTGTGCGGAATGGTTTTTCTCACAGTAGACATGATTGTTTTCAAAACATCATGCTTCAAAGCGGCCTGAGTGATGATGGCCAACTCATGAGCAGTTGTATAATGCGCAGGGTCATCCAAGCCGTGTGGATTGACAAAATGCGTATTTATAAGGCCCAGTTCAGCTGCTTTTCGATTCATACGCTCAGCAAAATCATCAATACTTCCGGACACGGTCATGGCAATCGCAACGGCAGCATCGTTGGCAGATTCCAACATCAGCGCGTAAAGCAAATCCTCCAAGGTCAAAACTTCGCCTTCGGTCAAATAGATAGAGGATCCTTCCACGCCTACCGCTTGAGGGGGGACGCTTACTCTGGTGTCCACAGGGAGGGATTCAACGGCAATGAGGGCCGTCATGATCTTGGTAGTGGAGGCCATGGGTAAACGCGCAGATTCATTTTGTCGGAACAGAACTTCGCCTGTGTCCGCATTTATGAGAATTGCACTTTGGGCCGAGGTTCCTTTCAGCGCTACGGGGAGGGAGGGGGATTGATTATACCAAACGCTTCCGGAAGCAGAGATGTGAGAAAAAGGGGGTATCGTGCCGGATGTGCCTGTCCCATGGGTGAGGGCAGATATCTCAATGCACGAAAAGAAAACCGTCATCTGAAACAAGATGGCGATTGCCATAAAAAAACAGAGTGCGTGAACGGGTGACCTCTTGATAAAAGCACGTCCAAAGCAAGGCTTGTTCGACATTTTCAACCTCCAAAAGCATGATACGTTCAAATGTATGATGCGCGGAGTGAAAATATGACGACAAAGTGTTGCGGACGGGCTGTTGTGAAACAAGCCTCGTCCGCAATCGCGTGTGATTATTCTTCGGAAGCCTTGTCCTTACCGAGAATTGCCTTGACCTTGGCAATGATCTCGGGAGAACGCTCGATGAAGTCAGCGATCTGCTCGATGGGATCAGAGGGATTCTTCACACCAACGTTGATGAGATCGACCTTTCCCTCGGCGTCAATCACAAGGAAGCCAAGGGGCTGAATGGATAGGCCGGTACCGCCGCCTGCACCAAAGTTCTGGGCCTTGGTGGGAGCTTCGTCCTTGCCGTTGTAGTCCAGACCGCCGGTAGCATAACCCATTGCGATCTTAGAAACGGGAATGATGGTGGTGCCGTTGGCAATGATAGGGGTGCCAATGATGGTGTTTGCATCAATAAGAGTCTTGATGCTTTGCAGAGAAGTCTGGATAATGTCCTGCAGCTTGTTTTCGGAAGTTGCCATGATGAAATTTCCTTTCTGTACAAAAGTTTTTTATTTAACAAAATGGATGACGAATGAAAGACGGGGTCAGGGCGCGGGTGGGATCGGCGGAGCCGTGGGTGAAGGAGGCACCGGTATAACCGGTGTGGGATGAACATCGGGTACGGGGGGAGCCGGAGGCTTGACATCCGGGGCAGGGTGATCGGGATCAGGCTTGATCTTGAGATAACCCTTGAGGAATGCAAAGCCGGCTTTGAGGGCGGCTCCGACAACATTTCCAAGGCTGACCCTGAAGGTGAGATTGCAATCAAAGGCGATACCTGCCAAAGTGTAATCCGGAACCACCGAAATCTCGGCTTTTTTCAGACCGTCCACATGGCAGATCTTTTCCAGAACCTTCATTAAATAACCTACCGACTGGTAGAGCACACCGTAGGTCATGGCGACGGCCATAGCGTCACCACCGCCGACGCGGATATGGAGTCTTGCTACCTTGATATGGATCTTCCCAAAAAAGCGGGAGAAAAACAGCTTGGCGACCCGTGCGACCAGGGGAATAAACTCGGTCATCTTGGGGCGCTTGGCTTTTTTGGCCTTTTTGATCGCTTTCTTTTCTGCTTTGGTCAGTTTAGCCTCAGCCGCCTTCTTTTCAGCTTTCTTTTTTGCTTTTTCGGCGGCTTTCTTTTTATCCGCAATGGCCTTTTTAGCTGCCTTTTTTGCAGCCTTGGCATCTCGTTTTCGGATCTTTTTCAGCGTATAATTTTTAATTTTATATTTTTTTTCTTTCTTGGGAAGGATTCGTATGGGAATACCCAGTACACGGACCGTCAGGGCGAAGTCATCTTTCAGATCAATGGTGATATAAGCGTGTACCGTAAACAGCAATACGAACAGAAGAACAATGAATCCTACGATCCCCAGAATGATCCAACCAACCATAACGGCCTCCTTTCATCAAAGTATTGTGAAAACGTATTTATTCTGCAGACGTGTCGGCGTCGACCTCGGCATCTACGTCATCAATGGTCAGGGGGATAGCCCTGTTTTGATTTAACGTGGCTTCGGCTACGCCCAGCGCTTCGGTTTCGGGAAGATCAGCCAAGGAAGACAGGCCAAACACACGAAGGAATTTATCCGTTGTTGCATAAAGCATGGGACGTCCGGGAGCGTCCAGACGACCGCAAGCCTCGATCAATCCCTTGTCCAGCAGGGAAGAAACAGCATATGAACTATCAACACCGCGTACCGTATCCACAAAGGCACGGGTTACAGGCTGATTGTAGGCAACGACTGCCAAAACCTCCATGGATGAGGCGGACAAATTGCCGCCGCGACGGATGCCCAACGCCTCTCTGATGTAGGGAGCAAAAACCTCCTTGGTGGAGAGCTGACAGGCATCGGGGTACATAAGAAGTTGGATACCCCTGTCACCATAGCCATCAGCCATATGTTCAACGAAACGGCGCACGTCCCGCTGGGTAAGACCGATGACCAAGGAAAGCTTCTCATATGTGACGGGATATCCCGCTGCAAAGAGGATGGCTTCAATGGCCTTTTCAACGTCGTGAATATCCAGGGGCTGGATTTCTTCGGCGGCTTTTTTGGAATTTTTGGCGGCTTTGGCCGTATCTTCCGACGAAACCGCTTCCGTAGCTTCGATTGTGTCAAGCTTTTCCTGGCTCATGAATCAGAAACCTCCTTTGATGCAGTAAATAAAGTGGGGTCAGCTAAGCTGTCAAAGTCGCTTTCAATAGGCTCACCATTATCTTCGCCAAGGACGAAGGAGGTATCAACGCCAAGAAGGGAACCGACTCTGTCGGGATCCTCTACGATGCGAAGTCTGCGTATCTTTACCAGCTCCAGGACACCAAGAAAGATAGCGATCATATCCGCCAAAGAGACCGAATCGTTCAGAAGCGTATCAAGAGACATTTTCTCATGGGTCTCAAAATGCTTAAGAATGCCGACGATTTTGGCTTCCACGGGAACGATGGGGGAGCTGATCATGGGGGAAAACGTCACTTTTTCCGCCCGGGGACGTTCCTCACGGTAAGCAATGATGCGTCTGACTGCTTCGCAAAGGGAGGTGACGGATTGATCGGCCACAAAGGTTTTATCAATGGAGATCTCGTCGGTATCCTTGACCATGCGCGCACTGAATTTGGGATAGAGCAGAGCCATCTTGGCGGCGGCTTCCTTGGCCTGTTGAAATTTCAGCAAGGCCTCGGCCAGTCCCGCTCTGGGATCCTCCTGTTCCTCCTCGGTTCTGGGCAGGAGCATTTTGCTTTTGATGAGCATCAGCTCGCTGGCCATGACGATAAATTCCGCGGCAAGATCCAGATCCATGTGCTGTGCGGCCTCAATATAAGCCATATACTGATCACAGATCAACGCAATGGGGATATCCGTGATATCAACCTTGTTCTTTTGAATGAGCGTCAGGAGAAGATCCAGGGGACCGTCAAAGGGCTCAGCCATGTCAAAGTCAATATGATATTGTAATGCGTCCATGACGTCGGATTCTCCTTTCGTGTTAGTATTTGGTGATTAAGCAAAAGCAAGCGTTAAAAGCTGCTGAATATAAATGATCATGGTATTCAGTACACCGCCTGCATCACCGCTGTCAAGGCCGGTCAGGAAAAATAGGCCTTGAGCGATTTTGGAGAGAAGCCAGGATAAGGGGCCCGATAAAAAGCCGGTGGCGAACAGAACCAGCATAACGATCATGATGATGCGTTCATATTTCATCACACCCCAATAGAGCTTTTGAGGAAGGACAGCGTAAAAAATACGGGAGCCGTCAAAGGGCGGGATGGGGATCAGATTGAAAATGGCCAAGCTGATGTTCATAATGATCCCAAGATAGAGAAGATAGATGACAATGGACATGACGGTGAAGTTCAAGGAGGCCTTATAAGGTCCGCCCGCAATGGCACTGTTGACCATGCCGAACAATGTTTCTCCGGCTTCTGCTCTGAAAGCAGGAGTCACGAAAAACATGGTGATTCGAAGAATGATCAGATGTATCAGCGCCAATGCCAGATTAGACAGGGGGCCGGCGGCACCCGTCAGCGCCATGTCGCGCTTGGGATTTTTGAAGTATCTTGTATTGATAGGGACGGGCTTTGCCCAACCCACGTGGAAGATCATCATGCATATGAAACCGATGGGATCGATATGCTTGACAGGATTCAGGGTCAAACGCCCCAAGGAGCGCGCGGTAGGATCGCCTAATCTGTAAGCAACGTAACCGTGAGCTGATTCGTGGATGGAAAAAGCTAGAAGTAACACGGGCAGGCTGAGCAGATATAAGGGAAGATCCTGAAGAAGAGAGGTCAAATAATTCAAAGTGACAACCTCCTTTCGGAAAAACGATAATGGTATTGCGTATGGGAATTATTTACGGAAGGAGAGCCCCGTCATGGCGGCGATACAGCCCAGCACCTCATCACGGCCCTCATTTTTGAGTGCAGAGAAGGGAATGATGCGAGTGCCCTCGGCCAGTACAGGATTTTCCAGAATGGCGGCAAGGTTCTTCTTGCGCTCGGTGACGTTGAGCTTATCCACCTTGGTGGCAATGACGAAATAGGGAATCCCTACCTGATTGAGAAAATCCACCATAGCCTCATCATCCGGAGTGAGGCCTATGCGGCTGTCCACCAATTGGGCAACGGCGCAAAGTCTGTCAATATTAGGATTCTTTGTAAAGAATCCGTCGGTGAGGCTCTGCCATTTTATCTGGTCCTCCTTGGGGCGCTTGGCGAAGCCGTAACCGGGGAGGTCGACGAGGAAGAGCTTTTTATCAATCTCGTAAAAGTTAACGGTGATGGTTTTGCCGGGGGCAGAGCTGACTCGGGCCAGACTTTTGCGTCCCAACAGGGTGTTGATCAGAGAACTTTTACCCACGTTGGAGCGGCCTACCAAGGCGATTTGGGGGATGGCGTCGGATGGAAACTGTCGGATCTCACCCGCCGTCATGCGAAGATTCACGTTTTGAAGGATCACAGGAGAGGACATAATTGATTACCTTTCAAATGCGGTCGTTATGTACCAGGGCCGCAGACAATACGTCGCCTGCGCGGCGGCAAGGTACAAAATTCAAATGTTCTTTTGCCACGGGATCGATCTCGTCAAGATCTCCCATGTTGTCTGCGGGGATCAGGACGGTATTCACACCTGCGGTGTAGGCAGCCATCGTCTTTTCCTTGAGACCACCGATAGGCAGGACGTTGCCCCGCAGGGTGATCTCCCCCGTCATGGCTACGTCGCGTCTTACGGGAATACCGGACAAAGCGCTGACCAGCGCGGTCATCATGGTGACACCGGCGGAAGGACCATCCTTGGGAACGGCACCTTCGGGTACGTGAATATGAATATCCTTCTTTTGGTAGAAGTCAGAGGGGATGCCATACTCATTGGCGATACTGCGGGTGTAGGTCAGCGCCGCGTGGGCGGATTCCTTCATGACGTCGCCAAGAGAGCCTGTCAGCTCCAGCTTTCCGGTGCCCTCCAAAACGGCCACCTCGATCTTCAGCATGTCACCGCCAACTTCGGTATAGGCAAGACCGTTGACGGTGCCTACCTCATTTTCGGCAGAAATCTGATCGGGACGGAGCTTTCGGGGACCCAGATATGCCTTGATATCAGTAGCGCCAACAGAAATCTGTTTCTTGGAGGTGTCCTCCAACAGTTTCTTGGCCGCCTTGCGGCAGAGAGACGCAATGGCACGCTCCAAATTACGTACTCCGGCTTCACGGGTATAATAATCGATCAATTCGGTGACAGCATCGTCGGAGATCTTCAGCATGCGCTTGTTAAGACCGTGCTTTTTCAATTGCTTGGGGATCAGATGATGCTGAGCGATGCTCATTTTCTCCTCTCTCGTGTAGGAGGTCAGCTCAATGATCTCCATACGGTCAATGAGGGGCTTGGGAATGGTATCCAGGCTGTTGGCAGTTGCGATGAAGAAGCAATCCGAGAGATCAAAGGGCATCTCGATGAAGTGATCTCTGAAGAACTTGTTCTGCTCGGGATCAAGTACTTCAAGGAGAGCGGAGGAGGGATCGCCGTGAGCGTCTCTCGTCAGCTTGTCGATCTCATCGAGAAGGATCAGAGGATTGCGCACACCCACCTGACCCAGCGCTTGGATGATACGGCCGGGCATGGCACCGATGTAGGTTTTTCTGTGACCGCGAATGTCGGACTCGTCTCTGACACCCCCCAAAGATACGCGAACGTACTTGCGCTTCATGGCACGGGCGATGGAGGCGGCTACCGAGGTCTTACCCACGCCGGGAGGGCCAACCAGACAGATGATCTGGTTTTTCAGTTCAGGGCTCATCTGCTTGACAGCCATGAATTCCAGAATTCTTTCCTTGACCTTTTCCAGTCCGTCATGATCTGCATCCAGCACCTTTTGAGCGGCAACAACGTCCACGCGATCGCGGGTGGACTTTGTCCAAGGAAGACTGAGGCAGGTATCAAGATAGTTGGAAATGACCGATGCTTCCGCAGAGCCGAAGGGAAGCTTCATGAGCTTTTCGTTGTCCTTCAAAAGCTTCTTTTCGAGCTCCTCGGGTAACCTGGCGTCCATGATGCGATCGAAAAATTCGTCAGCTTCCGAGCCCTCGCCCAGCTCTTCCTGAATGACCTTGATCTCTTCGCGGAGGTAGTAATCGCGTTGGTTTTTGTTCAATCTGGCACGCACGCGGCGATGAATCTCGTGCTCGGTACCCAAAATCTCGATCTCGTGATTCATGATGAGGATCAAGGTGTCGATACGGGTCATCGGCTCGAAGCACTGCAGGATTGCCTGCTTGTCCTCGTATTTTACGAGGATATTGGCGGCAACAAAATCCGCATACATACCGGGGTTACGGATAGTGGACACATGGGTCATGATATCCTCAGCCACGGCGGGAATAAAGCGGACGACTCTCTGTAGGATCCTATTGGCCTCTCGGATATAAGCTTCTCCTTCAAGACCGCCGTCATCATCCGAAACAATGGTTTTGGCAATCACGTTGGCAATGGTATAACGCTCCAGCGGGAGCAAAGACGTCAAGGTGGCTCGGCACTGGCCCTCGGCGATCAGACGGGTATCGCCTTCCGGGGTGCGGATCAGTTGCTTGATGCGAGCTACGGTACCGACGGGGCAAAGCTTGGTGATCTCGGGATCCCCGGTATCGGGCTCAGAAATATCGTTGAGAGAAGCCAGAAGTACCAGCTCACCGGAGGTGGCGGCGGCTTGGGCGGCGGCTGCCGAACGGAAGCTATCCTTGTCCACCTCGCAGTTGACGATCATACCGGGGAAAGCGATCACTCCTCGGAGCACGATCAAAGGCAAGGTCTGTACCTCGGCTTTTTCTATATACTTAGACATGATAAAAAGAGTTCCTTTCAAAAAGCGGCTCCTTGAGTCGCGGGAAAATGTGATAGGTATACGACAATATCATACAGCTTCCATATATTATAACATACTTTTCCGAAAATTTCTATAGCTATTCAAGAATATTTACAATTTTACATATAAATTAAATAAAAAAACACAAAACAGAGCGGAAGGATCCGAAAAGCGCTCTGTTTTGTGAGGATTTTGAAGGTAAATCAGGAGTACATGGAATTTGCCTTCATGTATTGATAGAGTTTTTCGCCGTGTACCTGCTCATCCGTCTGTATCTGGGACAGTACCTTTCGAAGCTCGGGACGCTCAAACTCAAAGACACAGGTGTTATACAACGCTGATACGTGCTTTTCCGTTGCCAGAAGATCGGAGCAGAGGTATGCGTCTGCTTTTTTCTCAGGTGTCTCCGCTGCGGTATAAGTTGCCGTAAATTGCTTGCCCGTGACCGAAGCCCCGTTGACACCCGTAGGAACAGTTCCGCTCTCAATGCTTGAAAGCATCTGAAAATGGTGTTGCTCTACGTTGGACAGATCCGTGAACAGCTGCTTCAGCTGGGGATCATGTGCACACTCCGCGTGCTTTCTGTATTTATCCGTGCATAGCTTTTCCTGTTCCTTCAGATCCTTGAGTAAAGTGGTTTCCTTTTGAGTCAAAGTAAATGACATATGATCATCCTCCCGATTAATTAAGAGCCGATGCTCTTTGGTGAAATTATGGGTCTGTTTGGTGAAGTGTATTCACAACTGAAGCTTTTTTTATAGAAAAGTTATGAAATACCGGTCTGGCGCATAATGTGTATCGAAGGTCACCTTAAAAACTTTTATATGGGTACATACCAATATAGTTTTTCGAGGTTCTCATAAATTTACGAGGGGGAGATCGTTATGAAGATTAACAAACGAAAAAGAAGGCAATCCGCACGGCGTGTACAGCTTATGATGCTTATGTGTTGTATAGTAGCGGCGATTTTCAACATGACCGCATTGTCGGCCGCCGCCGCGGAAACAGAGGCAGAGACTCATCACGCAGTTCCGTATACGTCTACCATAGACACCGACAGCTTGCGGAAAAATGATGTGCCCGTGTCGTACGGTCTGCGTGTCATGGCAGATCGGGAGGAGATGGTTTTTTCGGGTCTTTGCGGCAATGAAATTACGTTTACGGACGAAGATATTTGCCGTGCTATGAATTTGTCTTCTCTTAACTACATCATCATTGAGGCGTTGCCGAATCCGGGAGAAGGAACACTTTACGTGGGATCCGTTGGGGCAACCGAAGGGCAGGCCATATCCGCGGGAAGCCTTTCACTTTTATCTTTCGCTGCAAAAGATGATGAAACGCCCTGCGAAGCGTCCATGAAGTTTTCCGTCAACGGATCGGGATATGCCATGACCTGTAAATTCGTTTTGACGGATAAGCTCAATTACACTCCGACTGTCAGTCTTGCGCCCGCGGTTTCTCTTACGGTAGAAACCTTTTCAAATCTGACAACCGCAGGTACGTTGTCTGCCTATGACCCTGAAGATGATGAAATGACTTATGAAATCGTCAAATATGCAACTCACGGCCGCGTGACACTGACGGATAAACACACAGGAGCGTACACCTATAAGCCCGATGATAACTATGTAGGAGCTGATGCTTTTACCTACGTTGTGCGTGACAAATACGGTAATTACAGTACCTCTGCCGTGGTGAGCATTACTGTATCCGAAAAGCCGACATCGGTTACTTACGCTGATATTGAGGGAGAGGCCGCGGCTTCCATCCTGCGCGTCAGCTTGTCGGGAGTCATGAACGGTACGCGTGTCGGTGCCGATCATTATTTCAAGCCTGCCGCTGCTATGACTCGCCTGGAGTTTTTGGTTACCGCCATGCATGCCGCAGGGATTGGAGAAAAGGATATCGCCGGTCTGTATGCTCCGTCTTTTGCGGACGCCGATGAAATACCCGAAAATATGGCCAGATACGTATCTTTGGCGGTGAGACGCGGCTACGTAGCCGGTAAGCAAGTGGATGGAAAGCTTTGTTTTGTCCCCAATGAAAGCATTTCGCGAGCAGAGGCGGCTGTGATTCTCAGCAATATCATCGGCTACGCTAAGCAAACCACGGTTACCGCATTTGCTGATGCGGAAAGTATGCCTGCCTGGTCTGCAAAAGCGCTGAATTCACTCAAATCCTTTGGGATCCTTGCGCCGGGTGACGGTAACGCCGATGCTACCGGGGTTATGACGAGAGGAGATACGGCAGTTTGGCTTGACAGAACTATGCGTGTGATTTCACAATCATAATACGGAGGCGATATTACAGGGCATCTCTAAATACTCAGCGTGCGGCGAGATGCGAGGGATTATTTCGTCAGACTAAAAAAGGTCACCTCGAAAAATCTTTCGCATAGTTGACCCTATGCGAAAGAATTTTGTGACGTATGACGGAAAGAGCACCGTCATATCGGCGTGCGATGAGTTTTTAGAGGTGACCATTAAATAACTGAAGAACCCGAAGGCTATCCTGATTTGCTGATGCAAAGCCAGGCGCCTTCGGGTGTTTTTATTTGAATTTTCTGTCGTACAGCAAGGCTGCGATGAGAACCACCAAAACGGATCCGGCGTTGTGTACCAGTGCACCGGTGGTAGGGGTCAGCA
Organism: Oscillospiraceae bacterium; assembly: GCA_015063685.1. Lineage (GTDB taxonomy): Bacteria > Bacillota > Clostridia > Oscillospirales > CAG-272 > CAMEON01. The sequence continues at coordinate 38,913 of SVTR01000020.1, forward strand.
CTTCAAAAAAGGACAGAATAATGGCCGCAAAATTGATGATCAAAGAGAGGGAGATGCTGAAGCGAATGGTGTTAACCGTAGCCTTTGACAGACGGTTCAGATAGGGAATCTTGGAAATATCGTCACCGATCAAGGCAATATCGGCGGCCTCAATGGCGATATCACTACCCATTGTTCCCATAGCCACGCTGACGTCAGCGGTCTTAAGGGCCGGGGCATCGTTGACACCGTCTCCGATCATACAAACGCGCTTGCCGCTTTTTTGCAGGGTTGTGACGGCTTCAACCTTTTCTTCAGGAAGAAGCTCAGACCTGACATCAGTGATCCCAACACGGGAAGCAAAATGCTCGGCGGCAAGGCGACTGTCGCCCGTCAGCAGAACAGTATTGACCCTATGATCGGATAGCTTGGCTATCATCTTACCCGCTTCGGAACGCAATGTATCGGACAGAGCAATCACGCCAAGATATTTTTCTTTCTCTGCGACAATAACGATTGCCTTGCCTTGCGCCTTCAGAGCTTGGGAAGTATTTCTTACAGCATCGTCGCTAGCCAAACCGTGTGCTGTCAAATACTTTTCGTTGCCGCAGAAAAGTGACCGACCGCAAACCTGTGCCGAAACACCTTTGCCAGCTTCCATGGAGAATCCATCCACCTTATTTAAGGACAAACCCAAGGCTTGAGCCCTCGTTACGATGGCCTTTCCCAAGGGATGCTCACTCTTGCTTTCTGCGGATGCGGCAAGCGTAAGAAGATCTTTCTCGGAAAGTAAAGGATCAAAGGAGATGACATCAGAAACCTCCAACGCACCATAAGTCAGAGTACCGGTTTTATCAAAGGCAATGGTGTCTACCTTGCCCATTTTTTCAAGGGCTTCTCCTGATTTTATGATAACACCGTGCTTTGTCGCTTGTCCGATAGCCGCCATGATAGCCGTAGGTGTCGCTAAAACCAAGGCACAGGGGCAGAACACCACCAACATGGTCACGCCAACGATGAGGAAGTCAGGATCTCCCATAAAATACTTTGCCACGCCGGAAATGATAGCCAAAAGAAGAGCTACGGGAACCAACCAGGACGCCCACCGGTCCGCGATCCGCTGCATAGGTGCCTTTTTATCCTCGGCTTCCTGTACCATGCGGATCAGTCTTTGCAGGGAAGAATCCTCGCCTACCTTGGTTGCCCTGATATCCACGGCACCGAAACGATTGACGGTACCGCTGAATACGTCATCCCCAATGCCCTTGTCAACAGGGAGGGATTCACCGGTCATAACCGATTGATCCACCGTGGTCTCTCCGCTGACAATGACACCGTCCACAGGGATGGTCTCGCCGGGGAGCACGCGGAGCACGTCGCCCACCCGAATATTCTCCGCCGGTATCATCTCTTCCGCGTTGTCGCTGATCCTGCGGCCTTGTACGGGCGTTAAGCTGATGAGATTTTTGAGTCCCTTTCGAGCACGCGCGGTTGTCTTATTCTCCAAAATTTCACCAATGGCCATGATGAAGGCGATCTCACCTGCGGCAAAAATATCTCCGATAGCAACCGAGGCGATCATGCCGACCGTTATGAGCAGGGCCGAGGAAATTTTACTGATGCCCTTGTTTTTGATGATACGCCTGATAGCGAGCGCCGCCAAGGGAATACCCGAAACAAAAACGGCGATCCAGGCGGGGTCAAGGTATATGGGAATTTCGATTTTGAAGATCAAAGGAATCAGCAAACTTGCCACAAGGGAAATACCGCCCACAATGGTGACAGGGATGCTTTCCAGCCTTTCCATAAATTCATGCAGCCATTCTTTCATAAGCGTAAACCCTCCTTGGCTTGACAAAGTAGATAGATTAATGTATAATGTATTCGTTACCGAACACGTTGTTTGATTACATTGTAACAAGCAAACACAGAAAATGCAAGAAGCAAATGAGCGGATATGTAAGATACCGAACATTTCATTTTATTTGTGCGGTAAATTGATGCTTGCCGGCCGTGCCGGCGGCCAACGCTCGGGGTAGTGTATCCTGTGCATGCCGCATATCGCGAGGGGTAATTGGTTAGATAAATTGTTGTTTAGCGGGCAGTGCCCGCGGCCATCGCTCGGGGTAGTGCATCCCGTGCCATAGGCATCACACGATGGGCAGTAAGCAGGTAAATTGTTGTTTAGCGGAGGTTTAATGAAAACCCGTAGGGGCGAACTGCGTTCGCCCGCCGTTCCCCAAAAGCCTTTGTTTATCAATATACTTTTTATTACGGGCGAACACAGTTCGCCCCTACGACCACGTTGGTCAGAAGCCCGCAAACAACAATTTACCTCCCAAGAAAGGAAAAAATACCATGGACAGACGCCAATTAAAAACACGAAAAGCTATCTTTAAGGCCTTCCGCACGCTTTTGGAAAAGAAGCGCTACGACCATATCACTGTCCAGGACATCATCGACGAGGCTGACGTAGGCAGAAGCACATTCTATGCCCACTTTGAGACCAAGGATCTTCTTTTGGATGCCATGTGCGCCGAGATTTTTGATCACGTCTTTGAAAATGACCCTTGTCCTTGGGCAGGGAAGGACTACGACCTGGAGGGCAAGCTTTCTCATACCCTTTGGCACATCCGCGAGGAAAAGACAGACCTGACGGGCATTCTCCTGTCTGACAGCGGAGAACTGTTTATGAACTATTTCAAAGCCCATCTCCGTACAGTCTTTGAAGGCTACCTGGATACCTTCCATAGCGAGATCCCCCGTGAGTTTTTGCTCAATCACCTGACGGGTAGCTTTTCTGAGGCCGTTCGCTGGTGGCTAAAGCAGGAAACCAAGATAACACCCGAGGAAACGGCCAGGTATTTTATGCTGTCCTGTGGCCTGAGATAATTTGTCAAAATCTGTTGAAACGCATTGACAAACCAACCAAAATCATATATAATTAAACTATCCTCTATGGAAGTCTTCCACAAAAGGCAGAAAGGATCAGACATGAAAAAATATAAGCAAAGATATGCTTCCGTCGGCCCCCTGATGGCCGTGGATGCCCTCGGACGTCCCACCCCAGATACCACCACGGGCGCACCCACCTCCAGAGACAACCGCCTGGTGGGTATGTTCTACTTCCTGTGGTTGGGCGAGCATGGCCGTCATAAGCCCTACGATATCTCTAAGCTCACCGCCGCCGATCCCAACCTGGGCTACAAGCCCGCATCTCCCCTGTGGGGCGGACATGGGGTCTACCATCATTGGGGTGAGCCCTTCTACGGCTACTACTACTCCGACGACGAATGGGTCGTCCGCAAGCACATGAAGCTTCTTATGCAGGCCGACGTGGACTTCCTTTTCTTTGATACCACCAACGCCGCCATTTACCGAAACAACGCAAAGCTGGTCATGAAGGTTTTGCAGGAGTACCACGACGCCGGTTGGAAGATCCCCAAGGTCATGTTCTATACCAACACCTCCTCGGGTCTGACGGTTCTGGATATTTACGATTCCATTTACAAGCCCGGCTGGTGCAAGGATACTTGGTTCTGCCTGGACGGCAAGCCTGTGATTATCGCCATCAAGGAGGAATGTACTCCTGAGTGCCGTGATTTCTTCAACATCAAAATGTCCCAGTGGCCCAACGAGCCCGATAAGCTGGGCGGCTGGCCCTGGATGGATTTTACCCGTCCCCAACGTGTTTTCGCCAACCTGGACGGAGTAGACGAGGTCATTAACGTCTCGGTAGCCCAGCATAGTGGTAATATCCGCTTTGGTGATTCTGTTCTCTATGGCGAAACCTCCAACTGCGGCCGTGCCTTCCATAACGGTGCCAACGATCCGGACCCTGACGCGTGGAAGCACGGCTACAACTTCGCCGAGCAGTTTGATCGCGCTATCGAGACCGACCCGCCCATCGTGCTCATCACGGGCTGGAATGAGTGGATCGCAGGCTATTGGTCGGGTATTCCCGAGCGCCCCGTTATGTTCGTGGATGCCGCCAACTATGAGTACAGCCGCGATATTGAGATGATGCGTGGCGGCTATTTTGACAACTACTTCATGCAGCTGGTCAGTTACGTCCGTAAATACAAGGGAACCACCGATACCCCCGTCTACGAGGCCGTGGATACCGTGGATGTGCCTTGGAGAGATGCCATAGATGAAAGCCCTGCCATCTACAAGGGATTCTTGGATGGCGATTTCAACCGCCACGCCGAGGGTCAGGGCGGTGTGATCTACACCAACTTCACCCAGCGTAACGTCATGGACACCATCGCCGTCATGCACGATAAGGAGCATATCTGCTTCACCATCCGCACCAAGGATATGATCTCAGACCCCCTGGGTGCAGGCTCCTGGATGAAGATCTACCTCAACACCGAGGGCGGCAAGGGCTATCAGTATATCCTCAACAACAGTACCAGAAAGAACGGTACCACCACCCTGGCCTGTGTTAAGGAAGCCGGTGAGGATCTGGCCGCCGTGGACATTCCCGATCTCGTGATCAAATATGAGGTGCGCGGTGACGTCATGCAGATCAAGTTGCCTCGAAAGGCCATCGGTTTGGATCACAACAATTTTACCCTGTGGTTCAAGGTGGCGGACAGCCGCGAGGAATATACCAAGATAGAGGACTTCTACGACAAGGGCGATACGGCGCCTTTGGGACGTTTGAATTTCGTATACAAAGGAGAGTAATCTCTCAATATCATTGGGGAGAGGCTTTTACCTCTCCCCGCATACTTTGAAAGGAAAAAGCTATGACCAAAGTCAAAATCACCGTCCTGAAAACCGACTTTTACCCTGATCTTGCCGCCGAGTACGGCAAGCCCGAGCTGGGTCCCTGCGCCGCCATGAAGGTGGGTGACGTCTTTTACGCCGACGTCAAATGCCCCGAGGGCTTCTGTCACACCGCCTGGAACTGCATCTATCAGTATGTTTTCGCCCTAGCCAATGGCGGCGGCAGGGAAGGATTTTTCTATAACGACTGGAGCCGTGAGCCGGGCGTGGCCATCAGCAGCTGCAACGACGGCTTCCGCCCCGTCATCTTCAAGCTGGAGGCTACCGACATCCCGTCGGAGAAGGGGAAGTAAGGTCGCTCCTATCCGATCAATACTTCTCCCATACAAGCTCTGCCGAAACACTTACGGCGGGGCTTTTTCTTTCCCGACGTCGGTCTATTTTTATCCTTAAAGCCCTTGACAATCCACCCAAAAAGAAGTATAATGAAATGTGGAGTATTTTGCTCCTGACCATGTTAAAAATTAGGGCATCTCTAAATACTCAGCGTGCGGAGAGATGCGAGGGATTTTTTCGTCAGACTAAACAAAAATCTGCACGCATAGTTGACCCTATGCGAAAGAATTTTGTGACGTATGACGGAAAAAGCACCGCCATATCGGCGTGCGATGAGTTTTTAGAGATGCCCATTAGATTATGTTAAAAATTAGATTACTATAGAAGGGAACTACTATGACTAAGATCGACATTTTCTCCGGCTTCCTGGGTGCCGGTAAGACTACCCTCATCAAAAAGCTCATCACCGAGGCCTATGCGGGCGAGAAGCTGGTGCTCATTGAGAACGAGTTCGGTGAGATCGGCATCGACGGCGGGTTTCTGGCTGAGGCAGGCATTCAGATCAACGAAATGAATTCAGGCTGTATCTGTTGCTCCCTGGTGGGCGACTTCGGCAAGGCCCTCTCCAAGGTGCTGACTGAGTATAACCCCGACCGCATTCTCATCGAGCCCTCTGGCGTAGGTAAGCTGTCCGACGTCATCCGTGCCGTGCAGAATGCCGCCACCGAAGGGGCAGTTCTCAATAGCTTCACCACCGTAGTGGATGCGGGCAAGTGCAAGATGTATATGAAGAACTTCGGTGAGTTCTTTAACGATCAGGTGGCCAATGCCGGCTGTATCGTCCTGTCCCACACGGACAAGCTCTCCGAGGAAAAGGTGGCCGATGCCGTGGCACGCCTGACCGCTCACAACGAGACCGCTATTTTCGTCACCACTCCCTGGGATCAGCTGAAGGGCGCTGATCTCCTTGCCGCCATGGAGCGAAAGGATACCCTGCAGGCTGAGCTGGAAAGACTGACCGAGGAAGCGCACCACCATCATCACCACCACGATCATGATGAGGAATGCCATTGCCACGAGCATGACCATGAGCACCACCACGATCACGATGAGGAATGCCATTGCCACGAGCATGATCATGAGCATCATCACGATCACGACGAGGAGTGCCATTGTCACGAGCACGACCATGAGCATCATCACCACGATCACGATGAAGAGTGTCATGGTCACGACCATGAGCACCACCATCATGACGGCGAATGTTCCTGTGGTCATCACCATGACCACGACCACCATCATCACCACGCCGATGAGGTGTTTATCAGTTGCGGTGCCGAGACTGTTGTTAAGTTCGACAAGGCAAGCATGGCCGCTAAGCTGGCTGAACTGACAAACGAGGACAAGTACGGCATTGTCCTTCGCGCCAAGGGCATCGTGGCTGCTACCGAAGGTAGTGAGTGGATCCACTTTGACTACGTTCCCGGCGAGCCCGACGTAAGATGCGGAGCTCCCGCAGTTATCGGTCGTCTCTGTGTTATAGGTTCCAAGTTGAATCTGCTCGCGTTGTCCGAGCTTTTCGGGGTTGAGCTGGCGTAAATAGGTACGGTTGTCCGTAGGGGACGGCGCCTTCGACATCCCGCATAAAACATCAGAATTGTAGGGGACGTCACCTTCGACGTCCCGCATGAAAAAAGGAAAAAATTATGGCATACAGTATTCCCGTATATCTGTTCACAGGATTTTTGGAGAGCGGCAAAACCTCCATGATCCGCGAAAGCATGGAAAATCCTAAGTTTGACAACGGCGAAAAGACCCTTATCCTTCTTTGCGAGGAGGGAATAGAGGAGTTAGAACCCAACCATTTTGCCAAGGGCGGAAAAAATTGCTATATTGAAACTGTAGAGGATGAGGAGGAGCTGACTTACGACCTACTCACCGCCATGCAGAAAAAGTACAAGCCCAATCGAGTGATCATTGAATACAACGGCATGTGGCAACTCAAGACTCTCTATGAGAATATGCCTGAGCTTTGGGCCATCTACCAGCAGATCCTCTTTGCCGAGGCCAAGACCTTCTTCGTCTATAACCAGAATATGAGGTCTCTTATGTTCGACAAGCTCATGGATGCGGAAATGGTGGTCATCAACCGTACTCCCGATGATTTCGACAAGGAAGAGGCACACAAAATCGTCCGCGGTATCTCCCGACGCGCTCAGATTGCCTACGAATATCCGGACAGGAGCATTGTCTACGATGATATTGAAGATCCTTTGCCGTTTGATGTCAATGCACCTGTCATTGAGATCAAAGACGAGGATTTTGCCCTTTGGTACCGTGATCTTTCCGAGGAGATGGATAAGTACGACGGCAAAACTGTCACCGTCAAGGGGATGGTAGCTTGTGATAACAAGTTGTCAAACCATGCAGTTATTCTGGGGCGCCATATCATGACCTGTTGCGCAGATGATATCGCTTATAGTGGCCTTGTGTGCAATTTCACCTTGCCTGTTACTCTGAAAACAAGAGATTGGATCACCGTTACTGCCAAAATCAAGCTGGAGTCTCACAAGCTCTACGGCGGCAGACGGGGCCCCGTCCTTTACGCTCCCAATTTTGTCACGGCCGAAAAGCCCGAGCAGGAAGTCGCAACGTTTTATTAAGGAGAAGGAGGGGCTCTGCCTCGGATTCCCGCATAAAAAACTTTTACTTTTAAAAGGAACTCAAATGTCAAATTATATCGAAACAACAATTACTCGTGATGCCGAGACTGCAATTCGAGAGCTGATCGAGGTCGCTCATCTCACGGCGGGACAGATACTTGTGATCGGTTGCTCTTCCTCTGAAATGGTGGGCGAGCGTATCGGTAAGCATTCCTCCATGGAGGCCGCCTTGTCTTTACGAAACGCTGTTTTGCCCATTCTGGAGGAGCGCGGTATTCTCCTCGCTGTTCAATGTTGCGAGCATCTTAATCGTGCGCTTATCGTTGAGCGTACAACCGCCGAGAAATTCGGTTACGATCCCGTATGGGTCAAGCCGCAACCGAAAGCAGGAGGCTCCTTTGCTACCGCCGTGTGGGATTCTATGACCGACCCTGTGGCAATAGAATTTATACAAGCCCATGCCGGTATGGATATCGGGGGCACCTTGATTGGTATGCACTTGCGCCGCGTGGCGGTTCCTGTCCGCCTATCGGTGAGTAAAATCGGTGAAGCAAGTCTTGTATGTGCTCGTACCCGACCTGCATATATCGGAGGACCAAGAGCTGAGTACCAAACTGATGAACCTTGATAGGTTAGGAAGGAGTCCTATGACTGTCAATGAATATCAAAAGCTGGCTATGACCACCCTCAACCCCGCCCTGGATAAAAAAGACGTCCTTATCAACGGCGTCATGGGGCTTTGCGGCGAATCGGGAGAGGTTATCGATATTGTCAAAAAACACCTCGCCCAAGGACACGATCTGGACGTGGAAAAGATCGCCAAGGAGCTGGGCGACGTGGCCTGGTATCTTGCCGAGACCGCCTATGCCATCGGCTATGATCTTGAAACCGTCTGCCAAATGAACATCGACAAGCTGAACAAGCGCTATCCCCAAGGCTTTTCTACCGCTTGCTCGGTAAACAGAGAGGAAAATTAAAGTATCCCCCGAGGCTATCAAATGCCTCGGGGGAATTTTTATCATGGAAAATTGTTGTTTGCCGTGGGATGCACCACGTTTTAGCCTTCCCCGATGGGGAAAGCTTATAAACAACAATTTATCTCTTCATCTGTCTCAGGAAAAGAAGAACCGCCGCTACGGTAGCAGCAATACCATAACCCAGCACCCACCAGAGATGCGGAAGGATGTTGTTGAAATTCCCTGCAAGCACCGCCCGCTCCAGCTCTACCGCGTGAACGAAGGGCAGGGCATAGGCGATCTTTTTGAACACACCGCCCACCAGGTCAAGGTCGAACCAAACCCCCGACAGCCAGGCGGTCAGGTTGGTCAGCAACGCACCGCAAAGACCACCTACCTGCTTGTCGTTGAAAATACTGCCGCAAAGCAGACCAAGACCGATGAACAGCAGAGATACAGGGATCATGAACAGCACCGCCCACAGAATGTTGACTGTGAACGACAACCCAAGGATCAAGGCCACCGCGTAGCAAATGACCGCCTGTCCCACCGCGATGGGCAGAATGGGCAGGGTATAACCCAAGATGAAATCCAACGCCGTCAGCGGGGTGGTGTAAAGCCTGGACAGCAGGGAAGAACCTCTGTCCTTGGCGATGATGGTGGCGGAAAACAAGGTCATGAAGGCCAACCCGAACACCGTGATGCCCGGTGTCAGATGCTCGATCTCAAACAGTTCGACGGGGATGTTGGCCTGAATAGCGGAGAGCAACAGTAATAGGACGATGGGAAAACCAAGACCAAAGCACAGATTCAGAGGATCCCGCAGGACTTCCCGCGCATTTCGGCGGGCAAAGGTCAGCATTTTCATGTTCTCACCCCCTTGACAATGTTCACAAAGGCCTCCTCAAATTTATCCGAGCCTCCTTGCTTCTTGATCTCCTCGGCGGTGGCACAAACAAGGAGCTCTCCGTCCTTCATGATGGCAATGCGGTCGGACAGAGCCTCGGCTTCTTCCATATAATGTGTGGTCAGCACGATGGTCACCTTGCCCTTGAGGGATCGGATGAGATCCCATAGGTCACTCCGCGCCAGTACGTCCAGCCCCAGGGTTGGCTCGTCCAAAAAGAGGATCTTAGGTTCGCTGATCAAAGCCATAGCGATGGACAGTCGCCTTTGCCAACCGCCCGACAGCTTGCCGGCTTTCTTTTTGATTACGCTTGAAAGCCCCAAAAGCTCTGTCAGTTCTTGAATCTTTCGACTTTGCTTTTCGCGAGAAAAACCGTGAACTCCACAGATGAGCTCTAAATTCTCCCGCACAGTCAGCCCGGGAGCAACGGCGGTTTCTTGAGGGGAAACTGCGATGATGGACTTGACGAAGGCCGTGTCCCGAGTGATGCTCTTGCCCAAAAGGAAGGCGTCTCCCTCGGTGGGGCGCAGGAGGCAGGAGAGCATTTTGATGGTGGTGGTCTTTCCGGCGCCGTTGACGCCCAAAAGGGAGAACAGCTCGCCTTCGGCAACAGAAAGAGCGAGATGATCCACGGCGGTTACATCCTTGAATTTCTTGGTCAAATTTTCAATCCTGATGGCATCCATAGGTTTACTCCTTAATAAAACGTGCCCTGAGACCCTGGTAAACGTCGGTGATCATACGGCTGACCAGGGGCATATCCAAAATGAGATAATCGGTGGCCACCATGGTGGCAATACCGTGAACGAAGGCCCACATCTCCATGTGAAAAAGCTTGGCGGAGAGGGTATCGAGGCCTGTGTTATCCTGTACCATGGCAGTTACCGTTCGCCCAAGCTCTGTGTCCTCGGGGATCTCTTCGGCAGATCTGTCACGCATGAAAAGGAGCTTAAACAATGCTTTTTCCTCCAAGGCAAAACGGATATAAGCCATACCGCTGGCCTTATAGGGCGGGTATAGACCGCTCTTGGTGTCCTCACGGATGTATTCCTCGTATAACGCCTCTGCCGCATCCACCACCGCCATTTTGACCTCCTCCATGTTGGCAAAATTGGAAAAGATGGGCTGGGTGGAGCAGTGCAACGCGTTGGCTAACGCACGGGCGTTCAAATTCTCATGACCTTGGGCGCGGACAAGCTCAATCGCGGCCGAGACGATGTCTTCCTTGCTGACTTTTACTTTTGGTGGCATATCATTCTCCTTATAACTGACGTTATATTACAAACGTTATTATAACACAAGTAAGTGAATTTGTCAATAGCCAGCAAGAAAAAAGCCCGAGGACTTTTTTAGAAGTCCTCGGGATGATTTAATGAAATCTTTGTGCGTATCCGCAGCGTTTGCATAGTTCTTCTGTAGCCTTGCGACACTTGAAACTTTCCACCATGACCGCGGCGCGAGGGGATGCCAAGATATCGGTCAGGTTTTCGGAAAATACGTTGCCAAGCGAAATAATCCCGTCGCTATCCAGACAGCAGGGCACCACGGTGCCGTCGCAGAGGACGCCGAAATGATCCCGCAGACCGTAGCAGAAGAACTCGTCTCCCTGCAAGGGAGCCTCCTTGTCGGGCCACTCGAAGCGATCCCCCCACTCCAAGTGGAGCTTGTCGCGGATGCGGACACCGCGGGTGTTTTCTGCCCATTCGCCCTCAAAACGGCCGCTCAAATAGTCGTAAATGCCGTCATTTCGTCCGCAATCGTGTCCTCTGTTCCAAAGACGGAACACTACAATGACGCCTGCCTTCGATGCTTTGTCCGCGAAGTCTGTGACCCCACGCAGATAGTTTTCAAAGGTGACCTCGTCCTGACCCTCAAAGCTGTGGAGGGAGACGCTGACCTTGTGTACCCCCGCCGCGATGATCTCGTCGCCACGCTTAGGAAGGAGGGTGCCGTTGGTGGTGATGATGGACTTGAAGCCCCGCTCCTTGGCCAAACGCAAAAAATCGGGCAGCTCGGGATGGATCAGGGGCTCACCCATGAGATGATAATAAATAAACTTGGTTTGACCATCCAGCTGATCCAATACATAAGAAAATTCCTCACGGCTCATGAGCCTCTTGGGGCGGCTGTGTCCGTGGCAAAAGGAGCAGCTCATGTTGCAGATGTTGGTGATTTCGATGTAGACCTTGGCGTACATTCAGCCTCCTCAAAAAAGCGGCAAGACGCACCGCATCCTGCCGCCGTATCTGTGACCATTATAGCACAGATTCCTTTTATTTTCAATAGTCAAGGAAGATTTTCTTACTGGTGACTCACGTTTGAGAAGCATCAGGCTACCGGAGCGTATCTATCACGAGTCTTGCCGTATTCATCATATTCTCCAGTGTATATATAAGTTTTTTCATATTCGCCCAATTTTTCAAGCAACTCATCATGATCGATCGCCTTGTACTCGTCAGAGCCGTACTCGATGATATAATAGGCGTCATCATAGTAGCGCTCATAGCTTTCTGCCCAAAAGCACCAGCTGACTCTTATGATGCCGATGACGCTGTTTTCGGTCTTGGCATACCATCCGAAAATCCCGCTTGTTGTATTTCTTATCTTTTCTTGGTTGTCGAAGTGTGGCGGCTTTACCGAACCATCATTCAATGCTCCTTTTATCGACTCAAACGCAGAGGATAAATCGGGCAAATGACTCATATCTTCTTCGCTGAAGCGAGCCTTTGTATAAGCGTAGGTATCTTGCTCGCCCCCCGTCCATTCCTTGCACCATACACTCACTTTTTCATTTGTTGCGAAACCGTTGATATATCGTATCGCATGGAATTGCACCTCAGGCGACAGAAATAATTTAATTGATGAAAAGGTAGGAACAAATAGCCCGTTTTCAAAAGATTTAATTTGTGTTAAAACATTCGCTGCTTCACCCGATATATCATCTAACAGATGCACATACAGATCTTTATACGCGCTGTGACTGTTTTTTTGAAGTATCATATCTTCTTCTTGTTTCAGTGTACTTATGTCCGGGGCATGTTTTGTTCCTTCAATCCACGCTTCATTGGCGCTCCAAAGCCTTTCATCAAAGTTACCGTCAGCGTCGAATGCAATAAAGTTCTCTCCCATCAAATTATATCCATATACCCGATAGCCAAAAAGAGGAAGATGCAGCTGCTCGGCTTGGCCTTTCGTCTGATTATACATCACCGAATAGTCATAGCCAAACTGCGCCATATCTTTGATGATAAAGCTATCATATATGGAATAATCTGTCATGAAATTGACGGGGATCATATAGTAAAATTCATCCGTCATCTCCTGGCCCTTTAAGAGCTTGACGGTTTTCATACGCAACAGCCTGTACTCGTATTGTTTCCAATCGTCAAAAAACGTGTAGGTATCGGGGAGGGTTTCTATCAGCTGCGCCGTTACCGACAAGCCATCTCCTCTTACTTCTCCTTGAACTGATCCCGATGAACCATTACTGCTTGCGCTTCCGAAATACTGCGGCGCGGAGGAAGGGATTTGGACATTAACAATGGGTATGTTGGGTCTGCCGGTGTCCGCCTCCGTCCCGGATTCCGGATAAGTCTCTGGGTCCTCCTGACTCTCAAAGGTAGGAGGGGGAACTGTGGGCTCATCCAGACTCTCAAAGGTAGGAGGGGGAACTGTGGGCTCATCCAGACTCTCAAAGGTAGGCGGGGAGACTGTGGGCTCATCCTGACTCTCAAAGGTAGGCGGGGGGACTGTGGGCTCATCCTGACTCTCAAAGGTAGGCGGGGGGACTGTGGGCTCATCCTCCAGCATCATGGGAACAAGCACTAGGACGGTAGCCATCAGGGCAAGGCAGGCCGCGATCACCCCCACGCGGAGCCACAGGATTTTAGGCTTTCTGCCCGCTTGCCTGAGCCTGTTTTTTTCTTCAATATAATCTTCTACAAGGGAGGGATCCAGGTGATTCATCCCCTCGTTCCATTCTGCTTTTTTCATAGGGAATACCCCTCACTTTCAAGTTTTTCTTTCAAGGTGTATCTGATGGCGGCAAGCTCCTTGTTGACCGTGGAGCGGCTCAGAGAAAGCTCTCCCGCGATGACGGCAATGGGCTCGGCCATATAATAACGGCTCATGTAAATGAAGCGCTTTCTGTCGGGAAGGGAGCGGACAAAGTCGCTGATGACGCGTCCCAAACGGGCGCTGTCAAATGCTGCGTCCGCGTCTCCGTCTCCTGCCACGAAATCTGCCAGCTCGGACAGAGACACCGTCATCTCCGAGGGAACAACGGATTTTCGCATATTCCGATGATACCGCTTGACGGCGATTCTTCGTGCAATGGTGGTGAGAAATGCTTTCAGCACGTTTGGCCTTGCAGGCGGCATGGCATTCCAAGCCCCGAGGTATGTATCATTCAGGCATTCCTCACAGTCAAGCCGCTCATGAAGGATATAATAGGCGACGGTATACAGGTATGCCTTGTATTTGAAGTCGGTTTCCTCGATGGCCTGCTCGTCCCGCGCCCAATACAGCGCCACGATGCTGTCATCATCCAGGGGCATTCTTGCCCTTTGATTCTTTTGAAGTTCCATAGCTTGCCTCCTTCCTCGCGTTTTAGAAAGGCCCTTCATCTATAGAAGTACCGAAAAATTTGAAAGTGTGTAATATTTTAGGATATTTTTGAAAAATTTTTATGCCATTTAAGGATGACATATGAAAAGCGGCAGGACGCACCGCATCCTGCCGCTATTGTAACATATCTTTTTTGAAAAATCAAGATTTCAAGGTTCCTGTGGCTCATTTCTTTTCAGCTTTTTGAGTTTTCTGACATACATGACCGTGTAAACGATACAGACAGCAAGCCATATCCACACGATATAGCCGGAGATCAAGTTCCAGCTAAATCTAAAATCGCCGTAATAGTCGGGATTGAACACAAGAAAGGGACTTGTTGTCATACCGAAAACACCCACGAGAAACATAAAGAGCCAATAACTCCACATTGAGACCAAACTCTTGTGCCTTATCTGAATAACGAAAAGCACGGTGCAAAAGAAAAAGGTCAGAGCGACGGGGATGAGGCCGTCCTCGTCCAGAATGATCCCCAAAACACCGCAGACGATGCCGCAGATCAAAAAGATGATGCCCACGATTTGGGAAAACCCCAAGCCCGGGTGATAGTAATTGTGATTTGTTACCTCAACGGGGCGTCCGGCCGGCTCATGGCTTACCGTATTTGTTTCCCCTTCTTTTTTCCCCACTGCGATGTACTCCACCGACACCCCGAACAGCTCGGCAAGTGCGATGAGGTTGTAGGTATCGGGTGCGGATGCGTCGCATTCCCATTTGGACACCGCCTGACGGCTGACATCCAGCTTTTCCGCCACGTATTCCTGAGAATATCCGTGGCCTTTTCGTAGCTCCGCAATTCTTTCACCAATGGTCATTTCTATGATCCTCCGTTCTGAAAACCGACCGCCTATGATCCGCGATCTCTGAACAAATGATAGCAAAATGGGCGGTTGCGGTCTACCAACTATGGCGCAACTTTAGGTTGCGGGGCAAAAAAAGGTATTTTTTTAGGTAAATCAAAATTTGATCTCCAAAAACCTTGCTTGATATGCCTCGGTGAATTCCACCGTTACCTTGTCCCCCTCCACGGTCAGCTTGGTGTCTGCCCCCGAGGGATAGGCCACGGAAGCCGCGCGCACAGTCCGCTCCAGCGGCACCGTCACAGCATCGCCACCCAGATTCCACACTGCCAGATACAGAGTCCCTCCGTGGAGCAGTCCGCAGGCCACCGCTTGCTTGGTAAAGTCCGTAAACCCAAAGGGCAGATAGGGCAGAGCCTCACCCTTGACCGCGCTCAACCTGTTGAAGTAGGTAATACCCTCGCGGATCAAGGCCTGCTTGTCTGCGGACAAAAGCTCTACATGGCTGGCCAGATGCATCCGCCCGAGGAAAGAATTGATCATGTTCATGATAACCTGCTCGGCAGAGATGTGTGCGTTGACCCACTTGTAAGTTGCCTCAAAAGGCTCGCCGGGCCGTCCGAAGCTGTCCACGGGGTAGCTCCACACCGCCGCCTGTTCGGGCAGCACCGCCGAGAGGATGTTGGCGGCGATGTAAGGGTATTTACGGTAGTGAACCTGATCCGAGGTGGAGATGATGGAAAAGTGCTTCAGGGTCTCGTAGTCCATCCGCATCCCACCCGAGGAGCAGGTCTCGAACAGGACTTGGGGGAACCGTGCCCGCATTGTGTCGATCCAGCCGAGGTAGGCGCGGGCACATTGCTCCAGACCCTCTCCGAAGGAGTCGCTGTCCTTGTCGGTGCCGATGCCCAGATCCTCGTTGTAGTCCAGCTTGATGTAGTCGGCACCGTAGTCCTCCACCATGCGGCGGATGGTCTCGCTCATGTAGTCGATGACCTTTTGGTTGCGGTAGTCCAGGAAATACCGCCCCATGACGCAGACCTTTTTCCCGAAACGGGTGATAAAGCAGTCGTCATCATAGTAGTCCAGCATTTCCCGGCACTTAATGCCGATGATTTCCGGCTCGATCCACAGCCCCGCCTTCATGCCCAGGGAGCGGATGAGGTCGGTGGTCTTACGCACTCCCTCGGGGAAGCGGGCGTGGCTCTCCTTCCATTGGCCTACGAAGGGATAGACCTGATCACCCGGTTCCTCGTTGTGCCAGCCGCAGTCGATGACGTAGTACTCCGCGCCGAGGGAGGCCACCACGGGGGCGATCCGTGCCGTCTGCTCGGCGGTGGGACTGTCCCAGGAGAGGTGCATATACTCGTTGAAAATGGTGGGCAGTCCCTCGTCAGCGGCGCAATGCCCCGCGATATGGCGGCGGTAGCGGGTCATCTCACCCAACACACCGTTGAGAGAATGACTGACACAGACCGCTACGGGGACGGTGCAGTAGCACTCTCCCGCGCCCAGATGCTTGCACCACCCGCCAAAGGGCAGGCAGGCACGTCCCAACCACAGGTACAGCTGACCGGATCGGTTGGCCATCTCATAGTACCAGCTGTTGTTGCTCTCGATCTGGAACATGAGGAAGCGGCCGCCGTTTTCCAGGATGCCCTGGGGCAGGGCCTCCTTGGTGGACCAGGAGCCCACGTTCTGTCCGCTGATGCGCCGCTGGCCCGTAGGCACACCCGACAGCATCCCCAGGTCATATAAGCTCTGACGTACCGTCTGGCACTCGCCGTGGTGGCTCTGGTTGAACACGGTCAGGTAAGCGTCCTCAGGCCTTGCCGCGGTCCCGCACACCTCCATCAGCACCAGAGAGGATACCTCCTCCAGGGTGATCTCCTGCTCGGTGATATTGGTCACCTCGGTAAAGACCGAAACGGCGTTGGTATCGGGATACCCGCGGAAGACCGTCCTGACCTCCACCACGGGAGACCGTTGCATGACCTCCAGCGTATCCCCCTCCACGCGGTGGGAGATATAGGCCAGCCGCGCTCCCTCGGAGGAGGGGATCATGGTGGCTCCCTGATGGGTGTGCTTGTTCTCTCCGCTGACCGTGACCTCGGCAAAGCCTCCGTTTACGGGGTAGTCGGCGAGGGATTTCAGACTGATGCGGTCGTTCTCGATTTCAAAGCGAAGGGAGAAAAATTCAAGGGTAGTGCTCATGATACGTCCTTTCCCGGGGGATCCCGATGGGGCTTTGTTTTCCCTCATTATACCATAAAAGCGGCGGGATTACAAGAGGGAAATTTTTATACGAATAAGAAAAGCCGCCCATGAAAGGACGGCCATTCAGGTCACTCAACAGACATACCGTAAAAGCGGCAAGGCCCCTCACACCCGGTGATGCCGAGGTAGAAGGAGGAGAACAGATCCTCCGCCCGCAAGGAAAGCTTCATGCCGTCCAGGTCGATATCCATATACTCCTTGGAAAGCGTCACCGAAAGCGTGTGGATCTCCCCCTCGGTGACGGGGAACTCCGCCCCCAGCCGCCTGTGCCAGGTCACGGAGCCGTCCTCCTGCCGCCACAGCCGCCAGACGTTGATGCCGTTCTTGTACAGCACCACCTCAAAGTAATCACCGTAGCGGTAGCACCCATCCTCGCACAGCTCCAAATCCTTTGAAAAGATGAGGAGAGGAGCGGCCATGCCCGAAAAGGAGCAGCGGGTGGTGACCGTGGTACCAAGGGGATAGGGCTGACGCGTCATAAGGGACAGGTAATCGTATCCGTCGGGCATGGCGGGGTTTTCGGGGTTCTCGATGGAGTCGGGGAGCTGGATGAAGCGGTTGGTATAGGGAAAGCGGTGGGTGTAGGCGTGGGTGAGGGCGGACTCATCCCAGGCGGATTTTTCGAAATTGAAATACATGATAAGTTCCTTTCCGAAAACAGCGAGCATGATCCCCGCCGTTGAATATCTTTAGGTTTATTATAGGGCATCTCTAAAAACTCATCGCACGCCGATATGACGGTGCTTTTTCCGTCATACGTCACAAAATTCTTTCGCATAGGGCCAACTATGCGCGCAGATTTTTGTTTAGTCTGACGAAAAAATCTCTCGCATCTCGCCGCACACTGAGTATTTAGAGATGCCCT
>SVTR01000001.1 GCA_015063685.1 Oscillospiraceae bacterium
CAAACGGCTAGCGTCACGAGGGAGTTGGGTTCTTAGGGAGAACCGTAGGTTCTGCACTAAGCGGCGCTTCTTTTGCGCCGCTTGCGGCGTCTTTTCATCTCGCCGTGGAGAGAAAAGTTGAGAAGACGCTAAATAACAATTTACCTTCCTATTGCCTCCACCTCATTACCCCATTATACCATACCCCGCTCCGTTTTGTAAACAGTATCAAAAAGCCCCGCCTCAGCGGGGCTGAAAATGACTCAGTTACAAACGTCATATTTGACGCCTGATTCAGCATCCTTGGTATTTTCGCAGATGTAAAAGGCCACAGGGCCGTCAAACTCGGGGAGGGTCAGCATCCCCGTTCGATAGGCACAATAGCCTATGAGGCCAACGGTCTGGAAGATCAGCGTTTTAAACACGATACGGTCAATCTGCTCTGCTACCCCATTGGGTGCGTGAGTGTGCATCAATTGACAGGCACAGGCAAATAACTGCTCATAAAGCTGTCCCATCATGGAAGCCTCCTCCGACAGGATCGCAAACAAGCATTGCTCTTCACCTTTCGTCAAAATCATAAATTCCGGCTCTCGCTCTCCCGCGACAGTCTGACAAATCTTTTCAGCCAAAGCGGTATGGTCGGTTACGTTAAAATACCGATTCCTTTCAGGCAGAATACCAAAATCAGCGGCAGAGGCATAATAATCCTCGTTAATACCGGCAACTCCCGCAAAGGCTTGACATCCCAAATCTCCATCCAGCAACGGATTTGTCACGCCGTAATTGGTGCCCGTTGCGCCGCTGTACAAGGTGTCTGCTATCTGAAGCTCGGGGTGTAGTCCTCCACTTACCTGATTTCCACAACGCATGACGGGCCACAAGAGTGCCCAAAGCAAGCGATCGTCTGACAGGGCATGGCAATAACGGTTGATACTCCTGATCTGTTCCAGCTTTCCCTTGATGCTGTCAAGGATCTCGGATAGGGCAGGGATGGCAAGCCTCACGGCGTGTTTATGAAACTCATCCGTAAAATCATCGGTAAAGATGACAAGATTGGTTTGGTACTTCCCGGCAGCCACCTCGGTAATCAAGCCGTAATGCATCAGCATTCTGATCTCATCCTCCAGATACACCGAGGCCACGCCAAGCTCTACGGCAAGCTCCCTGACGGTCATGGGTGTGTAGTAAGCGGACAGCAAGATCTGACCGGGCAATTTTCTCGCGAACAAATTGCGATATTCGGGATTATATTTACCCGAAAAAATGGTTGTAAATTCAAAAGGCGCGGGGCGGAAGCTTTTTTCACCAAATTCTCTTTCCATACTGATACCTTCCTTCAATATTTTTCTTGTTTTGAAGAGATAATATTTGACCATTTCAAGAGAGAAGCCCAATGTCTCCGACACCTCGGCGCAGGATAGCCCGTCGTAGTAATAAGCGATCGTGCACTCCCTGTGCTCCTTGGACAGTAACGCGATTTCTCGGCGGAGTCGCATTACGTCCTCACGGGCACAAAGCTCTGACACAATATCCGTGTCATCAGGCAGGGTCTCGTCTAATACTTCAAAGGAACGCCGAGCTTTTTTTCTCATAAATTTCTTGTAGGTATTGGCGGCAATACGCCAGACGTAGCCGTAAAAGGCATCGGGATTTTTGATCTGTCCCGCACTTTGCAAAATGGCCAGCACGATCTCATTCGTCAGATCCTCGGCATCCTCCTTATGGGAAACACGGGACAAAGAATAGGCAAAGATGGTCTTCAGATTTTCTTCGACGAATACGGCAGCTCTGTTTTGATTCATACGGCTTCTCCCCTTCATATGGTCTTGAATGCATTCACCTGTATAGTACCAGAAACCGGAATTCGGTTAACGTGCCTTTTGACTTTTTTTGATCATTATACCACTTTTCCTTCCCTTTTTCAATCCCTCCCGTTTTATCCCCAAAATTTCCCCGCCAAAACAAGGAAATTTACAAATACACCTTGCATTTTTTTATGAAATGTTATATAATATAGGATGTATCTTTATACGCATCGGAAAAGGAGGGATCATATGAAGCATCTGAGCATCGGACTCTTGGGGTTTGGCTTTATGGGCAAGACCCATTTGTGGGCGGTGAAGAATCTCCCCTTTTTCTATGATCTTCCCTTCTCTGCGGAGGTCACCGCCGTGTGCGCGTCGGGACATGATCCCGCCAAATCCGAAACGGTGGCCAAGGCCTACGGCATCTCTCGCGCCGCCGACGAGATGGCCATCATCCATGATTCTTCCATTGACGTCATCGACATCTGCACCCCTAACCCTTACCACTACGAGACCGCCAAAGCCGCCCTTCTCGCAGGCAAGCACGTCCTCTGTGAAAAGCCCTTGACGGTAACCGCCGCAGAGGGGTACGAGCTGGCTGAACTGGCCAAGTCCCTGGGGCTGACCTGCGGGACGGTGTTCAACAACCGCCATCTCGCCCCCGTCATGCGAGCCAAGCAGCTCATCGATGAGGGAAGGCTGGGGCGCATCTTATCCTTTGACTTTTCCTACAAGCATAACTCCTGCATCGACCCTGACCGCCGCGTGGGCTGGAAGCAGACCGCCGAGGCGGGAGGCGGCACCCTCTTTGATCTCGGCCCCCACGTCATCGACCTGTGCCACTTCCTCTGCGGCAAGGTGGTCACGGTCACGGCCAAATCCCAGATCGCTTTCCCCACCCATTTGAGAGCTGACGGATCGGTATGGGAGACCAACGCCGACGAGGCCTTCTACATGATCTGCCAGTTGGAAAATGGCGCGGTGGGCAACGTCACCGTCTCCAAGCTGACACAAGGAGCCAACGACGAGCTGACCTTTACGGTCAACGGCACCCTCGGTTCCCTGTCCTTCTCCCTGATGGATCCCAATTATCTGAACTTCTATGACGCCACCGCCGTGGGTACGCCCATGGGGGGCGTGCGAGGCTATACCCGTATTGAGTGCGTGGGACGTTACCCCGCCCCTGCCACAGGCTTCCCCACCCCCAAGGCTCCCGCGGGATGGTTACGGGGACATATAGGCTCCATGGCGGCTTATCTGACCGCCGTGTATGAGGGTCATCCTGCATCCCCCGCCTTTGAGGATGGGGCGTATGTTCAGGAGGTCATGGAGGCCGCTCGCAAGAGCGCCGAGACGAAACGGGAGGTGTCCCTATGCTGACCATCGGGCTGACAGGCCCCAGCGGTGCGGGCAAGGGTACGGTTGCTTCCCTGTTCGCCCCCTACGGCATCCTCTCCATCGACACAGACAAGGTTTACCACGATCTGCTCATTCCCCCGTCCTCCTGCCTCGATGAGCTGACGACGCGGTTTGGCCCCAAAATTCTGAACCCCGACGGCACCCTGGATCGCAAAGCGCTGGCGTCACACGTGTTTGCCAAGGGCAACGAAGAGGAACTGGCCGATCTCAACCGCATCACCCACGCTTTTGTTTTAGACGTGACCCGAAGCATTTGCCGGGAGCTTGAGGCCAAGGGATGTGTGGGTGTCTTCGTGGACGCCCCGTTGCTCTTTGAATCGGGATTTGACACCGAATGCCATACGACCCTGGCGGTATTGGCTGATCCCGACGTGCGGCTCGCCCGCATCATGGCGCGGGACAGCTTGACCCTATCCCAAGCGCAGGCGAGGCTGTCGGCACAAAAGCCCGACGGCTACTATGTGGAGCGCGCCGCTCACGTCATATACAACAACAGCACCACCGAAGCGCTGTTTCCCGAGATTCAGCGGCTGCTGACCCTGTGGGGGGTGACCTCATGAGGCGATTTGACATGGCCCGACCGTCAAGATCTGTGATGATCGCCCTTATTTTGGTGGTCGCCGTCCTCTTTGGTCTTTTGGCGGATCTTATCTGGACGGGATTTGAAAAATTAGCGTATCCTAAAAAATACAGTGACTACGTAGAGACCTACGCAAAGCAATATAACGTTCCCCCCCACGTTTTGTACGCCGTCATCAAAACCGAAAGCGGCTTCGACTCGGCGGCAGTTTCCAAGAAAGGGGCCGTGGGACTCATGCAATTCATGCCCGACACCTTTGACTGGCTCACCAACGAGATGCTTTTCGAGCATCTGGCTGACGGTATGCGTTATGACCCCGAGACCAGCGTGCGGTACGGCGCCTATCTTCTGTCCCATCTTTACAAGCGATACGGCAATTGGTCGGTGGCCCTGGCCGCCTACAACGCGGGGATCGGGACGGTGGACAAATGGCTGGAGGATCCCACCTACGCCGACAGCGAGGGAGGACTGAAAGCTATCCCCTACAAGGAGACCCGTAACTATATCAAAAAAGTGACCAAGGCGCAGGCGACATACGATCGACTGTATGGTGTGCCTGAGGCGGAGGTCATGGAGATCACATCTGAAAATTAATGAATTGAGGTAATACATCATGGAAAACAAAATCCCTGCCGCCGAGCTGGAAGCCAAGCTTGGCTACAAAAAGACCAATTTCTACGAGAAGGCTGACGAAGCTACCATTGCCGCCGCCTACGATTACGCCAAGGGCTACATGGCCTATTTGGACGCCGCCAAGACAGAGCGTGAGGCTGTCACCGTCTCCATCGAAATGGCCGAAAAGGAGGACTACGTTCCCTACACCTTCGGCATGAAGCTCACCGCGGGCGGCAAGTATTACTACAACAACCGCGGGCGCAATCTGTATCTGTTCCGCATCGGCTCCGAGTCTATCAACAACGGTATCCGCATCGTGGCCTCCCACGTGGACGTTCCCCGCATTGATCTGAAGCAATCCCCCCTTTACGAGGAGGGCGGCATGGCCTTCTTCAAGACCCACTACTATGGCGGTATCCGCAAGTATCAGTGGGTGACCATCCCTCTTGCCCTTCACGGTGTGGTGGTCAAGCAGGACGGCGAGGTTGTGAACGTCTGCATCGGCGAGGATCCCACCGATCCCGTCATCTACATCAACGATCTGCTCCCCCACCTGGCACAGGATCAGTCCCAGAAGCCTCTGGGCAAGGCCATCCCTGCCGAAAGCCTCAACCTGCTGGTGGGCACCCGTCCCTATCCCGGTGCTGAGTCCAACGCCATCCGTCTGAACGTGTTGGCACTGCTCAACGAAAAGTACGGCATCACCGAGGAGGATTTCCTCTCCGCCGATCTGTCTGCCGTTCCCGCTGCCAAGGCGCGTGACGTGGGTCTGGATCGCTCCCTCATCGGCGCATACGGCCACGATGATCGCGTGTGCGCTTATCCTTCTCTCACCGCTCTATTCGGTACCGACGACGGGGTCCACACCGCTATGGCGATCCTCGCTGACAAGGAGGAGATCGGCTCCGAGGGCAACACGGGTATGCAGACCGAGCTGCTCACCGATCTGATCTCCGAAATCACCACCGCTCTGGGCGGCAACTTCGCCACGGTCAAGGCCAATTCCAAGTGTCTGTCCTCCGACGTGACCGCTTGCTTCGACCCCAACTTTGCCGAGGTCTACGAGCGCCGTAACTCCTCTCTCATCAACTGCGGCGTGGCCATGTCCAAGTACACGGGTCACGGCGGCAAGAGCGGCACCAACGACGCCCCCGCCGAGTTCGTGGCATGGATCCGCAAGATCATGGCCGAGTACGGCGTGATCTGGCAGGCCGGTGAGCTGGGCAAGACCGATCAGGGCGGCGGCGGTACCGTAGCCAAGTTCATCGCCAAGCACAACATTGAGACCGTTGACTTGGGTGTGCCCGTCATCGCCATGCACGCTCCCTACGAGATCATCTCCAAGGCCGACCTCTACACCGCCCATCAGGCGTTCGAGGCGTTCTTTAAGGCGTGAGGAGTACGGGGAGTACGGGGAGTACGCAAGGGGAACTTTTGAAAAAGTTCCCCTTGACCCCTCAAAACTTTCAAAAGCAAAGTAGCTTAGCCGAGTGATCAAATACCCAATAGAGAACAGAAATCGCTTGATCTTTTGAAAAAGTTCCCCTTGATCCCTCAAAACTTCTAACAACAAAGCAGTTTAACCGAGTGATCAGATACCCGGTTGTTTGTCACACCGCAGGCGCATAATCCCACTCCAAAGGAGACTTCATGAATCAAAAACTCTCCCCCATTCTTTTGAAATACGAATCCATCGAGATCCGTCTCTCTCAGCCCGAGACGGTGGCGGATCCCCCGCTATACACCGCTCTCATCAAGGAGTACAACAGCCTGACCCCCCTCATTGAGGTCTATCGCGGCTATCTGGCGCTGCAATCCGAGCTTGCTGACGCAGAGGAGCTGGCATCCTCCGAGGATGATCCCGAGCTGCGGGCCATGGCGGTCGAAGAAGTCCGAGACCTCAAGGACAAGCTGACCGAGACCGAATCCGAGCTTCGCAAAATGCTCATCCCCAAGGATCCCGACGACGACCGCTCGGTGGTGGTAGAGATCCGCGCGGGCACGGGCGGCGAGGAGGCCGCGTTATTTGCCGCCGATCTCTTCAGAATGTACAGTATGTACGCCCAGAGCGCCGGCTTCAAGGTGTCCGTAGCCTCGGAAAACGAAACCGAATTGGGCGGATTCAAGGAGATCACCTTCCTTTGCGAGGGAAAGGGCGCCTATGCCCGATTCAAGTTTGAATCGGGTGTCCACCGTGTCCAGCGTGTGCCTGTCACCGAATCTCAGGGACGCATCCAAACCTCCGCCGCCACCGTGGCGGTACTGCCCGAGGTAGAGGACGTAACCGCCTCTGACATCGAGATCAAGGAAAGCGACCTCATCTACGAGTCCTGCAAGTCCAGCGGCGCGGGCGGTCAGCACATCAATAAGACCGAATCCGCGGTACGCTTGACCCACAAGCCCACGGGCATCGTCATTGAGTGCCAGCAGGAGCGATCTCAGCTTCAAAACAAGGAAAAGGCCCTCATGATGCTCCGCTCCAAGCTGTACCACATGAAAAAGCAGGAGCAGGAGGAATCCCTGGCCGCCGCTCGGAAATCCCAGGTGGGATCGGGCGACCGCAGCGAGAAGATACGCACCTACAATTACCCCCAATCCCGTGTCACCGACCATCGCATCGGCTATTCCATGTACGATCTTCCGTCTTTTATGAACGGCAACATTTCGTCCATGCTGGATGCCCTGACAGAGGCCGACACGGCAGAAAAATTAAAAGAGCAGGATATGTGATATCAATGCAAACCAAAGTCATCCGCATCACGGATTCCATAACAGACGGGACAAGTCTCAAGGAAGCCGCCGACATCCTTCGCGCAGGAGGACTGGTGGTGTTCCCCACCGAGACGGTCTACGGTCTCGGTGGCAACGGACTTTCCCAAGCCGCCGCCGAGAAGATCTACGAGGCCAAGGGACGTCCCTCCAACAATCCCCTTATCATCCATATTCATCACCCTGCCGAGGCGGACAAATATGCCTTCGCAGGCGATCTTTACAACCGTCTGGCGGCGGCCTTTATGCCCGGGCCCTTGACGGTCATCCTTCCCAAACGGGATTGCGTTCCCTACGCCACCACGGGGGGACTTGACACCGTGGCGGTGCGTTGTCCCGACCATCCCGTGGCACACGCGCTGCTGAAGGTCTGTGATTTTCCCGTAGCCGCCCCCTCCGCCAATCTGTCGGGCAGCCCCTCCCCCACCTGTGCCGATCACGTCATTGCCGACCTTTCGGGTCGGGTGGATATGATCATCGACGGCGGGGAATGTGAGATTGGTCTGGAGTCCACCATCGTCAAAATTGACCGTGACGAAAAGGGCGAATACCTGACCCTGCTCCGTCCCGGTGCCATCACCTACGACGCCCTCACCTGTGTATGTGAGCGTGTGGTTATTGCAGGCGCTGTGCTGGAGCAGCTCAAGGAGGGGGAGCGCCCCCTGTCCCCCGGTATGATGTACAAGCACTATGCCCCCAAGATCCCCTTGGTGCTTTTGGACGGAGATCCCCAAGATGTACTTGCTTTCCTGCAAAAGGAGCAAGCGGGCAAGTCTTGCGCCATCCTCTGCTACGATGAGGAAACAACGGCACTCAAGCCCGAAAACCTCTTCCTTGTAGGCACACGGGATGACCTTGCCACTCAGGCACACACCCTCTTCGCCTACCTGCGGGAGGCTGATAAAACCAACGCGAAGATCATCTACGCCCACCTCCCCAAAAAGGACGGCTTGGGGCTTGCGCTCTATAACAGACTCATTCGCGCCGCGGCGCACACCATAAAGAAAATATAAGGACGGTTTATCCATGGCCAAAAAGAAAAAAACACCCATCGCAGAGATCCGCCCCCCCGCTCCCATAGAGGATCAGATCATCACCGAGACCCTTGAAAAGAACTACATGCCCTACGTGATGACGGTCATCATCTCCCGTGCCATCCCTGAGATCGACGGCTTCAAGCCTGCCCACCGCAAGCTGCTCTACACCATGTTCAAGATGGGACTCATGTCAGGCCCCCGCATGAAGAGCGCTACCATCGCGGGTCGAACCATGGCGTTGAACCCTCACGGCGACGCGGGCATTTACGAGACCATGGTGCGTCTCACCCGTGACCACGAGGCATTGCTTCACCCCTTTGTGGACTCCGAGGGCTCCTTCGGTAAGCACTATTCCTCCAACATGAAATACGCCGCGCCCCGTTACACCGAGGCGAGACTGGATTCCTTCTGCGCCGAGATCTTCAAGGGCATTGACAAGGATGCCGTTGATATGGTGGACAACTACGACGGTACCCTCAAGGAGCCTGTCCTCCTGCCCACCACCTTCCCCAACGTCTTGGTTACCCCCAATATGGGTATCGCCGTCGGTATGGCCTCTAATATCTGTTCCTTCAACCTCGCCGAGGTGTGTGACGGTACCATCGCCATGCTCAAGCGCCCAAACATCACGGTGGAGCGCATGATGGAGCTGATCAAGGCACCTGACTTCTCGGTGGGCGGCACCCTCATCTACGACGAGGCGCAGATGAAGTCCATCTACGAGACGGGTCAGGGCTCCTTCAAGGTGCGTGCCCGCTATCAGTACGACCCCTCCAACAACTGCATCGACATTCTGCAAATCCCTTACTCCACCACCATTGAGCAGATCATGGACAAGATCGCGGACATGATCAAATCGGGCAGCCTCAAGGAGGTCACCGACTTCCGCGACGAGATCGACCTGTCGGGCTTTAAGCTGACCCTGGATCTCCGCCGCGGTGTGGATCCCGAAAAGCTCATGGCCAAGCTCTACCGCCTTACCCCCCTGGAGGACAGCTTTAAGTGCAATTTCAACATCCTCATTGACTCCGTCCCCCGCCAGATGGGCATTTTGGAGATCCTTAAGGAATGGATCATCTTCCGCATGGGCTGTGTCCGCCGCGAGCTGACCTACGAGTTGGGCAAGAAGCGGGACAAGCTCCATCTGCTGGAGGCCATGGCCAAGGTGCTTTTGGACATTGACCTGGCCATCAAGATCATCCGCAAAACCGAAAAGGAGGACGAGGTCATCCCCGCCCTCATGAAGGCCTTTGACATCGACGAGGTACAGGCCAACTTCATCGCCGAGATCAAGCTCCGAAACCTCAACCGCGAGCACATCCTCAATCGCATCGCGGAAATGGAGAATCTCCGAAAGGAGATCGCTGATATCGAGGAGATCCTGGGTGACGAGCTGAAGCTGAAGGCGCTGATCGCAAGTCAGCTATCCGAGATCAAGAAAAAGTACGGCCAGCCCAGAAAGACCCAGATCATGGGCATGGAGCACGTGGACACCTACAATCCCGTAGAGGAGGTAGAGAACTTCCCCGTCCGCCTCATCCTCACCCGCGACGGCTACTTCAAGAAGATGCCCGTCAACACCCGAAGCACCGCCACCCTGGACGATCACAAATTCAAGGACGGTGACGCCATCCTCTCGGTTATCGAGGCCGAAAACAAGGACGAGCTGGTGTTCTTCACCAATAAGGGTCAGGTCTACCGCGCTACCGTATCGGCCTTTGATATCGGCAAGGTACAGGCCATGGGCGACTATCTGCCCACCGAGCTGAAGATGGACGCCGAGGAACGCCCCGTATATATGGAGGTCCGCGCCTCGGATAACTACCCAGAGGACGAGCATATGGTCTTCATCTTCGAAAACGGCAAGGGCGTGCGCGTCCCCGTATCGGCCTATGCTACCAAAGGCAATCGCCGCAAGCTGACGGGCGCTTATTCCACCGCGTCTCCCCTGGTGGCCGTGTTCTGTGAGCAGCCCAAAAAGCCCCTGGAGATCCTGATGATCTCAGACGCTGACCGCGCCATCCTCATCAAGTCCTCTCTCATCCCCGAAAAGACCACCCGAACCTCCGGAGGCGTTCAGCTCATGACCCTCAAGAAGGGGCAGATCGTGGTCAAGGCCATCTCCGAATTCGGAGACGATTACCAAAACGTCAAGTCTTACCGCAAGCTGAAGATCCCCGCCACGGGTACGCTGCTTGAGGAAAAGAACATTGATATACAACAAATTAAATTAGATATCTAAGAAAAGGAGATCATCACCATGTCCAACAAGAAAATCGACAAGAAGGTCTGGATCAAGATTCTGGCTCTGATTCTCTGCGCGCTGATGGTTGGCGGTACCTTCGGTACCCTCATTACTTACCTGCTGCTCGCCTGATCCCGACGTCTCAAGGTGACTGCGGAGGCATGATCATAGCCTCCGTAGTCCCTCACACCAAGCGTGGCTGCCGCATAAGATAATGTGTAGCCCCCACCCTCGAATACGGAGTATGTCATGACCATCACCATTCCCGCCGCTTATGAGGGGCGTCTCTTGCGCTCCTATCTGAAGCTGACCCTGGGGCTGTCTACCGCCGCGTTGGCAAAGTTGAAAAATCATCCCCACGGGATCCTCGTCAACGGATCGCGGGTGACGGTGAGATACGTGCTCCGTGAGGGAGATACGCTCACCCTGGCGGAAGCCGACTCCCCTGAAACCGCCACAGAGACCGTCATCCCCGCCAATCTCCCCCTGTGCGTCCTTTACGAGGACGACCATGTCATCGCCCTGAATAAACCCCCTTTCATGCCGACGCATCCTTCTCACGGACACCTGACCGATACCCTGGCCAATGCGTTGGCTTATCGTTATGCCCGCCAAGGTAAGCCCTTCGTTTTCCGTCCCTTGGGCCGCCTGGACAGGAACACCAGCGGCGTGGTGATCGCGGGTAAAAACCGCATGGCCTCGGGCGCTTTGGGTCGGGCCCTTCTGGACGGTTTGGTCACCAAGCGGTATCTGGCCATTGTGGAAGGAGAGATGCCCACGGATCAACTGACCCATACCCTAAAAACCTACGTTTACCGTCCCGATGCCATGGGCATCCGACGGGAGGTCTGCACCCATGATACCCCGGGCGCTGAAGTCGCCATCACCCAATACCGTGTGCTGGCCGCTCACCGAGGACTTTCTCTGGTGCTGGCCCAACCGAAAACCGGAAGAACTCACCAGCTGCGCGTACATTTCGCTCATATGGGATATCCTATTCTCGGAGACGAAATATACGGCACCCCCTCTGCCATCATAGCGCGGCACGGGCTTCACGCCCTGTCCCTCTCCCTCCCCCTGCCCTTCGCCGTCTGCCGCTCGCCTGTATCCCACGAGGCGTCCGCCAATGGACTGAATACCACCGACCGCGAAGGCTATCTGCACACCTGGGCCCCCTTGCCCGAGGATATGAAAATCATTACGGACGAATACTTCCCCTCCCTGATTCCCGACGCACCCAACTATGATACGCTGCGTCTGCTCGGGTTTGAGACCTAAATCGTCCCTGAAAAGGAACATTCGAAAGGATCTATGGACATGAAAAAGCATCTCCATCCCAAGACCACTCCGTCCGTTGACCCTCTCTCCCCCATAAATGCCAAGGCTTACGCCGCGCTCCCCCAAAAAACTCGGACCCTCTACCGTCCCGTGGATCCCAAATATCACCGTCTGCCAAGGATCTGTTTTGTCTTTTACGGACTGGCGCTTCTGAGCCTTATCGTCTACGTCTCCGCCATTTTAAGCCCTGATTTCGCTGATTTCTTCAATCAGTACATCAGCGTGATCGGCCGCTCGTTTCTCAATCTCCTGACCTCATGGATCCCCTTCTCTCTGGGAGAAGCCTGCATATGGCTTTTGCCGGTCGCCCTGGTGATGACCCTGATCTATGCCGTCCGATATTACTGTGACACCTGGAAAAGCGCCCTGGTTTTTCTCGGCATTCTGCTGTCGGTGGTTGCCCTGCTTTTTTCCCTTTTCGTGTTAAACTTTGCCGCCGGCTACCGCGGCAGAGGGCTGAACGAAAAGCTGGGTCTGGAGCAAGAAACCGTCAGCGTCAACGAGCTTTTCGAGACTGCGGAGTTTTTGCGTGAAAAGATCAATGAGGAAGCGGAAAATGTTGCGTATGGCGAAAGTGATTTTTCCCTCATGCCTTACTCTCTTGAGACATTGAACCGTAAGCTCAACGACACCTACGCCGACTTTTGCGAAAGCCACGATTTTATCTCCCACGTCAATGGCCGCATCAAGCCCGTCATGCTCAGCGAGGCCATGTCTTATATGCACATTACGGGCATCTATTCCTTCTTTACGGGAGAAGCCAATATCAACGTCAATTTTCCGGACTACACCCTTCCCTTCACCGCCGCTCACGAAATGGCTCACCAGCGAGGGATCGCCCGTGAGGACGAGGCCAATTTCATGGCCTTCCTCATTTGTATTTCCTCGGATGATCCTTATATCCGATACAGCGGCTATCTGAACGTATACGAGTACGTAGCCTCTGCGCTGTCCTCCGCGAGCAAGGAGCAGTATCGCATCAGCTACGAGGGTCTGCACCAGGAGGTCAAGGGGGAGCTGAACGCTTATCATCGGTTTTTCCTGAAGTACGCCGATTCCACCGCAGGTAAGGTCTCGGGCACCGTCAACAATTCCTTCCTGCAAAGCCAAGGCACACCGGGCACCAAGAGCTACGGTATGGTGGTTGACCTGGCTGTGGCCTATTACAAGAATGTTTCGTCAAATCATGGATAGGATTCACAAGAAATTTGTCACCATTGATCGAAATATCGGAAATATGCCCAAATGTAAAAAGATTATGAATAATCCCCCGCGCGGCTTTACAAAAAAAAGGATTTATGCTATCATGGGCTTGGGAGACCTTTGACCCTTTGGTATCAAAGGCTTTTTGTCCCTTTTGACCGAAAACCGTCTCCTGCGGACGATCACTCACCCTTCCACCTTCCGTCATCAAAGCTCTCCGAGCTTCCTTTATATACAATATTATGGAAAAACTCATCATCACCGGCGGCCGCCCGCTATACGGAACAGTGGCTATCAGCGGCATGAAGAACGCGGCCTTGCCCATTCTTTTTGCCTGCGCTCTCAACAGGGAGACCTGTATCTTGCATAACGTACCCGCGGTCAAGGATATTGAAACCACCGTTGCGATTCTCACCGCCATGGGTATCTCCATCCGATATCTTTCCCCCACCACCCTGGAGGTCAACGGCGCCAATTTCCGTCCCTGTACCTCGCCCAACGCCTTTGTCCGCCGCATCCGCGCTTCCTCTTACCTCATGGGCGCTGAGCTGGGCGTCGCAGGAAAGACTCGCATCGCCTTCCCCGGCGGCTGCGATTTTGACGGCGGCCGTCCCCTGGACCTTCACATGAAGGGCTTTGAGGCCATGGGTGCCGAAATGAGCACCTATAACGACGGCTACGTAGGGGAAGCCCCCGACGGACTCAGCGGTGCTAAGATCTATCTGAACAAGGCCTCCGTAGGCGCCACCGTGAATCTGATCCTGGCGGCTACCCTTACCCCCGGCCACACGGTAATCTCCAACGCGGCGAGAGAGCCCCACATTGTATCCCTGGCACGTTTCCTCAACGAATGCGGTGCCAATATCGTCAACGCCGGCACCTCCGAAATCCAGATTGAGGGCGTTTCCGCCCTGCACGGCTGTACATACCGCATCCCTCCCGACATGATCGAAGCCGGCACCTATATGGCCGCCGTGGCAGGTACGGGAGGATCCGTTACCCTTACGGGGGTCTACCCCGAGCATCTGCAGGCCACCATTGATAAGCTCCGCGAAATGGGCGTGGAAGTGATTGACAACAATGCCCTGGAGACCGTTACCGTAAGCTCAGACGGACATCTGTCGGCCATTGAGCTGGAAACTCAGTTCTACCCCGGCTTCCCCACGGATATGCAACCACAATTTGCGGCTCTGATGGCCGTAGCCAAGGGCACAAGCGTCATCCGCGAGGCCATCATCAACGGCCGCTTTGCTTACCTCGAGCAGCTAAAGCGCACCGGTGTCAAGACCATTGGTGAAGCCAAGGACACCGCTTACATCGAGGGTGTTGCGAAGCTGTCGGCCGCCAATATGACTGCCACCGACCTGCGCGGCGGTGCTGCCATGGTCATGGTGGCCCTCATGGCAAACGGCACCTCCGAGATCCGTAACGTCCACCTCATTGACAGAGGTTACGACAACATCGAAGGAAAGCTGACCGCCCTGGGCGCGGATATCGTCCGATGCGATGAGGACGCCGATTATCCTGCCCCTGTTTCCGAGAAATCCGTCAAGGCTCCCTCAGGACTCCCCATGAAATAACCGAAAACGCCGCATGCTTCCATGCGGCGTTTTTTATGCCTGATGCTCCAACAAACCCGCGCAAATCAACGGTAGCCTGTTGACAATTCGTCAAAAAAAAGGTATAATGAAACCAACCTCACGAAAGGAAGGATTTCCCATGAGCTTATGGATTTGTGCCGACGAGATCTGCCTTGAATCCCGTCTCTATGATTTCACCAAAACCTTTGAAGCCGCCGAGGGCGCGACTCTCACCGCCAAGGTGTGCGCCGACACCCGCTACCAGTTATATATCAATGAAAAAATGGTCTGCGAGGGTCCCTGCCAGGGCTCTCAGTACGTCCGCTACTATGAGACGGTTGACCTGACCCCTTATCTGAAAGCAGGAGAAAATACCCTCCGCGCCCGAGTGCTTCATGTACAGGAAGGCTCCTTTATCTCCTTGTACCGTGGCTCCAAGACAGCCTTTTGGTTCCACGGCGATCTGACCCAAAACGGAGAGACCACCCATCTCGGCTCTGACGAGACCTGGTCCTGTGTCCGCGACGACAGCGTGCGGATGTACCATTGGCCGGGTGTTCATAGCTCCGTGGCTCCCTTGGAGGAGGTCTATGGGGATCCCGTTCTTGTCCCCCAGACCGTCAAGGGCATGTATGAGCCTTGGGCTAACCACAAAGGCTACTACCTGTTCGGTCTCCGTGAAAAATACCCCATCGCTCCCCGTCCCATTCCTCAGATGAAGGAATTCCCCCGCAAGCCCATGACAGTTGTCAGACAGGGTGAAGGATTTATTGAGTTGGATGCGGGCGCATATACCACCGCCAAGGTGACCTTGAAGTTCAAGGCCAAGGCAGAGGCCGTGGTTCGTGTGATCTACTCCGAGTGCTACTCGGTGGAAAATAAGGCGGGACAGCGCTATAAGGGACGCCGCGATGCCTTTGATGATCCCACCGCCCGCCTGGACGGAGTGGCCGATACCCTCCACGCCACAGGCAAGGACCAGTCCTTCTCCCCCTTCTGGTATCGCTCCTTCCGCTTCATTCGTCTGGAGTATCCTACCGACGCTGAATTTGAGCTGAAGGATATTAACTACGGCACCTATTTCTACCCTCTGGACGAGGCGGGCAGCTTTGCTTGCTCCAACGACCGCTACAACGAGATGTGGAAGATCAGCCGCAACACCGTTCTCTGCTGTATGCATGAGATGTACGTGGACTGCCCCTTCTATGAGCAGCAGCAGTACGATATGGACAGCGCTCTGGAAATGCTCTTTACCTTCCGCTTGGGCTCTGACACCCTCATGCCCTTCAAGAGTGTTAGCGACCTGGCTCATTCCCAGATCCACGACGGTATGCTCCAGGCCAACTATCCCTCGGTGGACGTGCAGATCATCCCCGATTTCACCCTGTTCTGGGTGCTGATGCTCCGTGACTATCTCCGCTACACCGGAGAGATGGACAAAGCGAAAGCGCTCCTGGGCACGGTGGATAAGGCGCTTGAGGGCTTCTCTAACCTGATCAACAACGACGGTCTCATTGATCCCACCCCCTACTGGGCCTTTGTGGACTGGGTACCTGCCTGGCCCTTTGGTACCCCTCCCGGCGGCAACGAGGAGCCCCTCACCGTCACCTGCCTGATGTACGCCGCCGCCCTCAAGGCCGCCGCTGACCTGGCGAGTAAGATGGGCAGGACTGAGCGAGCCGTCGAGTACAGCCGCCGCGCCGCTGAGATGATCGAAAGCGTCAACCGTCTTTGCTACGACCATGAGGTGGGTCTGTATAAGAACACCCCCTCCCGCCGCGAATACAGCCAGCACACCACTCTGTGGGCCATCCTGTCGGGGGCTGTCAGCGGCGAGGAAGCCGGCAAGCTGGTGGATCGTACCTTCAACAGCGACGTACATGTGTCCGTCTGCACCTTCTCCATGAACCACTATATGTTCCGCGCCCTGGAGCTGGCTGACCGATACTGCTACGCCCCCAAGCTCTTTGCGGGCTGGGAGACCATGCTGGATCTCCATTGCACCACCTGGTGTGAGAATCCCGACAGTCCCCGCAGCGAGTGCCACGGCTGGAGCTCTGCCCCCGCCTATGAGTTTTCAGCCATGGTGCTGGGTGTCTATCCCACCGAGGACGGATATGCTTCCGTCCGCATCAAGCCCCACGTGGAAGATCTTGGTCTAACCTGGGCCAAGGGCACCGTCCCCACGCCCTACGGTGTGATCTCAGTGGCCTGGGAAAAGACTGACGGCGAGCTGAAGGTCAGCGTCGCTCTCCCCGAAAACGCTAATATGAAGGCGACCCTGGAGCTGCCAGACGGGAAGGCTTTGCCCGTTGAGAAAAGCATGACAGCGGCTTGTAAGATCTAAATAAAAACCGAGAGACTTCAACAAAAGTCTCTCGGTTTTTTACAAAAGGGAACCTCTAAAAACGCAACCTATGTCCGGATAGCGTCCTCTATCATTTTTATCAGCTCATTGGGAGGGATATCCAAGGCATCTGCGATTTTAAAGAAGGTCTCCAGGGTGGGCTTGCGTTTTCCACACTCAATGGCGCTGAGGTGGGTACGCCCGATCCCGGCCAGCCCACTGACTATCTCTTGAGACAGGCCTCTTTCCTCACGGCAAATCTGTATGATTTTACCAATCTTCCTTGGGTCTAACATCAATTGTCTCCGTATAACATTATTTTTTTAATTATACAATAATACTTCACCCGGCTCGAATACAAATGTTGTCATTGCTACATGGAAATCGTGATAGACTTATGATAATTGGAGGTCACCTCTAAAAACTCTGTTGGCGAGCGAGCCGCAAGAGAATTTTTAGAGGTGACCTGGCATTAATGTAAAGGAGATCATCATGAAAGCATCCAAATCATTTGTATTATTGCTTGCCTCCGCAATAGTGCTTGCGTCTCTCGCATCTTGCAGCGACGGAGTGGTTCCGAGTACGGATTCGAGCAGTAGCCAAGAGAGCAGCGACGGAGTGGTTCCGAGTACGGATTCGAGCAGTAGCCAAGAGAGCTCCGCCAATGCGGAAACGCACGTATCCAATCAGTATACCATTGTTTTTGATTACAACGACGGTAGCGGCAAGTCCGAAACCAAAACCGTATTCAGCGGAATGCTGTTGAAAAACTGCGCTCCCGAATTAGACAGTCTCGACATGGATTTTGTTGGCTGGAGCACCTCGCCCACAGGCACCTCCATGTTTGACGGCACCATCCACGAGAATCTGACATTGTATGCGATTTGGGCACCTGTCGACGAAGCAAGCATTAAAACATATGCAAGCGCCGTTCCCGGAACCATCGAGGACACACGCGTCATCATAGACGGCACCAAACAAAGCTTGTCTTTTTACAACGATACGATTCGTATCGCCCCCTCTGTAAAGCAGATTACGCTGAAAGGTAATGCAAACTCGGCATATCGTGTCAGCATCAACGTTCTTAACCGCACAACAGATCTCATAATCAATCTTGAAAGCTTCCAGTTTGAAGCCGTCGGCACCCATGCAATTAACGCATTCAATGACAGCAATCAGGGTTCTGATTATACACTCACCGTGAACGTTGCGGGCAAGAATCTGATCAGAAACACTTCGGCAAACGGCGCGGCTTGCATCAAAGCAATCAATTTGGTGATCAATGGCAGTGGTACGCTGGAAATTTTCGGAAGCGACGGTACCACGGGTGAGAATGGCGCAAGCGTCGGTCACGATAATGACGGTAATCCCGGATCGGCAGGCAGTAACGGCAGCGACGCTGTGCAGGCCGCATCGGTACGCATCGATGATGCCACCGTCAAGGTGACGGCCGGTAACGGCGGTAACGGCGGCAACGGCAGTAATGGTAGCAATTCCCAGGGTTGGAATCCTTTCGACCCCTCCGACGGTAAATTCCATCGCGGCGGCGCGGGTGCGTCCGGCGGCAATGGCGGCAACGCTATCGTAGCTCCCACCGTTGAGTTGAACAATTGTATGCTGACTGCCGTAGCCGGTAACGGCGGTAACGGCGGCAAGGGCGGCAACGGCGCAGGTACCAATGTTACTACCGCAGGTAGTGCCGGTGATGGCGGTCGCGGCGGTAATGGCGGTAACGTGTTCATCGGCGGCGTAAACCTGATCAAAAACGACTGCACCATATCCCCTACAGCCGGTAAGGGTGGCACAGGCGGTTCCGGCGGCTCTGATAAAACCCTAAATAATGGCGGCAGTGCGGGATCCCATGGATCCGGCGGTAGCGTCAACGGATAAACACCCCATCATAAAAAGAGAGGCTTCACGCACAAGTTCTAAAAACGGACTTGCGCGGAAGCCTCTCTTTTCTTTATGCGCTCAAGGAATCGGAGACCGAGTCATTCATTGTATCTCGTATCTGCCGAGCTCGGCGTGTATCTTGTATCTTAATACATGCCGCCCATACCGCCGCCCATGCCGCCTGCGGCAGGAGCTGCTTCCTTGGGTTCGGGCTTGTCGGCCACCACGGATTCGGTGGTGAGGATGACAGAGGCGATGGATGCGGCGTTCTGCAGAGCGGAACGGGTCACCTTGGTGGGATCCACGATACCTGCGGTCATCATGTCTACGTAAACCTCGTTGTAGGCGTCGAAGCCGTAGCCAACCTTGCCGGAATTAACGATGTTATTGACGATCACACCACCGTCAAAGCCTGCGTTGGTAGCGATCTGACGGACGGGCTCCTCCAGGGCCTTCAAAACGATCTTCACGCCCGTCTTCTCGTCGCCCTCTGCGGTATCCAGCACCTTCTTCACGTCCTCAATGACGTTGAGATATGCGGTACCGCCGCCGGCTACGATGCCTTCTTCCACAGCGGCCTTGGTGGCGTTCAGCGCATCCTCAATGCGGAGCTTCTTTTCCTTCATCTCAGCCTCGGTAGCGGCACCCACCTTGATGACGGCCACACCGCCTGCCAGCTTAGCCAGACGCTCCTGGAGCTTCTCGCGGTCAAACTCAGAGGTAGTGGTCTCAATAGCGGCACGGATCTGGCTGACGCGAGCCTTGATCTCATCGGAGTCGCCTGCGCCGCCCACGATGATGGTGTTCTCCTTGGAGATCTTGACCTGGCGAGCCTGGCCCAGCTGTGCGATCTCAACGTCCTTCAGCTCAAGGCCCAGCTCAGAGGAAATGACCTCGCCGCCGGTGAGGATGGCGATATCGCGGAGCATTTCCTTGCGGCGGTCGCCAAAGCCGGGAGCCTTGACAGCAACGCAGGTAAAGGTACCGCGGAGCTTGTTCAGCACCAAGGTGGTAAGGGCCTCGCCCTCCACGTCCTCGGCGATGATGAGCAGCTTCTTGCCGGCCTGGAGCAACTGCTCAAGCAGGGGCAGGATCTCCTGGATGTTGGCGATCTTCTTGTCGGTGATGAGGATAAGGGCGTCGTCAAGAACGGCCTCCATCTTGTCGGTATCGGTAACCATGTAGGGGGACAGGTAGCCGCGGTCAAACTGCATACCCTCAACCACCTCAGAGTAGGTCTCGGCGGTCTTGGACTCCTCCACGGTGATGACACCGTCGGAGGTGACCTTCTCCATGGCGTCAGCGATGAGCTGACCGATGACCTCGTCACCTGCGGAGATGGTACCGACGCGGGCGATATCCTCCTTGCCGTTCACGGGCTTAGAAGCGGCAACGAGAGAAGCCACGGCGGCGTCAACTGCCTTCTTGATACCCTTGCGGAGCACCATGGGGTTAGCGCCTGCGGTGACGTTCTTCATACCCTCGCGGACAAATGCCTGTGCCAGCAGGGTTGCGGTGGTGGTACCGTCACCTGCGGCGTCGTTGGTCTTGGTAGCGACCTCCTTGACCAGAGATGCGCCCATGTTCTCAGCGGCATCCTCCAGCTCGATCTCCTTGGCGATGGTCACACCGTCGTTGGTGATGAGGGGAGAGCCGTATTTCTTATCCAGCACCACGTTGCGACCCTTGGGGCCCAAGGTGATCTTAACGGTGTCAGCCAGCTGGTCAACACCGCGCATCAGTGCGTTTCTTGCTTCGATTCCGTAAAGAATATTCTTTGCCATTGTAATTTACCTCCAAATCATGTAGTGGCGGATGATATCAATCCACGGTTGCGTAAATATCGTCCTCAGGCAGGATGGTGTACTCCACACCGTCCAGCTTGACGGCGGTGCCTGCATACTTGCTGGCGATGACCTTCTGGCCTACCTTCACAGTCATGGGGCAGAGGGTGCCGTTCTCGTTGACCTTGCCGGGGCCAATGGCCACGACCTCAGCGATCTGGGGCTTTTCCTGGGCGGCGGCGGTGAGAATGATACCGCCGGAGGTTTTTTCCTCAGCTTCTACGAATTTGATCACAACACGGTTAGACAAGGGATTCAGTTTCATTTGTGTATGCCTCCTTATGGTGTGCGTTTGACGCATATTTAACAGTTTTTAAGACCCGATGGGTCTTGTCGGTTTTTAGCACTCTTGCTCTCCAAGTGCCAACCATGACATATTCTACACCAATTTCAAAAAAAATCAAGGGGTTTGCCCCATTATTCACACAATATTAACAAAGGAAACAGTCAGTTAAAAAAGAGTCGGCTCTTCTATTTTTCTCAACCGGAGCATATACTGCTCCGTAAGGAGGTGAGAAAATGGACGTGCTTTTGTCATCTGTTCCTGTTTTTTTATTCGGAACAGGGATTTTCTACATCTTTAAGCTAAGGGGATTTTATCTGCTCCATCCCGTCAAAGCTCTGAGAAGCGTTTTTCGCAGGACGCAAGCCTCAGGGGTGTCTCCCGTCAAGGCTCTGTGCATGGCGCTGGCCGGAACCCTGGGCGTAGGAAACATCGTAGGGGTAGCCACGGCTCTTTATCTGGGGGGATCAGGTGCCGTTTTTTGGATGATTTTCAGCGCTCTCGTGGCTATGGTGCTGAAATATGCCGAAATTACCCTGGCCATGCGCCATCGCCGCTATGGCAGCTCCGGACTCCCCGAGGGCGGCGCCCCTTATTACATCAAGGACGGGCTTTCCCGCATCGGGCACCCCCGCACAGGGGCTCTTCTGGGTGGAATCTTTGCGGTTCTTTGCCTGGTCAACACCTTCACCATGGGCAGTATGCTCCAAGCCAATGCCGTGGCGGGCGCCTTGGAGGGAGGCTTTCATCTGCCCCTATGGGTCACGGGGGTTGCCGTAGCCCTCCTGACCGTCACAGCGACCCGTGGCGGGGTTTCTCGGATCGCGTCCCTGACCGAAAAGATCGTTCCCTTCATGACGGCCGTCTTTCTTGTTCTCTGTTGCGCGGTTCTGTTCCTGCGGCACGATCGGATCGGCTCGGCGGTAGCTGACATTTTCTCCGAGGCCTTTGATTTGTCGGGAGTCGGTGGGGGAATTTTGGGTTTTATCACCTCATCGGGTATTAAATACGGCGTCATGCGCGGGCTGGTCTCCAACGAAGCGGGATGCGGCACCGCCCCCATGGCTCACGCCTCGGCAGACACAAGCAGTCCTGCCCGTCAAGGTGTACTGGGACTTGTGGAGGTGTTTGTGGACACCGTACTGCTCTGCTCTGTCACGGCCCTTGCCATCCTGGTCAGCGACAGCGGCCCTAACGCCTTCGGGGCGGACGGTGTGAGAACCGCCCAAGCCGCTTTCTCCTCGGTTCTGGGACCTTGGGCTGGCGTAATCTTTGCCATATCCGTCTTTTGCTTCGGGGTGGCAACCATCCTCTGCTGGGCGCATTACGGAATGACCTCCCTCAGTGCCGTGCTCAGAAGTAATTCTACCCTTTTGAGCAAAGGCCAAAAGCTTTTTCCCTTGATATACGGAGCTACCGTCATCATAGGCGCATTGACCGCCCCGTCGGGGGTCTGGGCTCTGGCGGACGGAGCCCTCGCGGTCATGACCCTCATCAATCTTGGTGTTCTTCTATGTATGCACCGCGAGGTAGTCGAGGAAACCGACCTCTTTCTTATGGAACAAGGAATCGGGAAGCCGAGAAAATAAATTCTCCCCGCGCTTCCCGAAAATTTCAACTGTAGGTCATTTTTTATAAAAGCTATTACCGCCGATAAACTCCCTCACCAAACTGGTGGGAGGGATCTCGTCGTCCACATCCGCCTCGTGGATAAAGTTCAGAATTTTGACAACGGCGCGCACCTCATCGTAGCAGGGCTCCTCAGGACCTACCGCCGTCAAAAGAGGGAAGATATACTTTTTCAGCACCGCGGCCTCATACAATGTGGCACTGTTGAAAATCACGTCGGCGTTTTCACGGAAGGGATAGATCCACTTCTCTTCTCCACGGCGCACCGAATCCCACATATCCATGGTCTTTTGCACCGAGGCATTGCGGGTGGCATAGTCCCGCACGATCCGTCGGAGCAGACGCAAATAGCTCGTGGGGATGCGATTGTGATCATCCAGATTCAAGGGCAGGAGGGGGCTGACAAACACCTTGAAAACCGCTTCATGGGGCATATCCTCAGGCAACATCAAGGGGTTCAGGGCATGGAGTCCCTCTACAATGATCACCGAATGCTCTGTGAGCTTCATACGGTGGCCGTGCCATTCCCGCTTGCCCAGCTTGAAATTAAAGGAGGGGATCTCCACCGTTTCTCCTCTGAGCAAAGCATCCAGATGCTCTCCAAAGAGCTTTGTGTCAATGGTGTTGATATGCTCCAGATCCACCTTCCCGTCAGGGCCGGGCAGGATTTGATCCCGATCAATATAATAATCATCCAAGCTCATGAGGATGGGGTGCTTTCCGTGTACCCGAAGCTGTACCGCCAGGCGATTAGCGGAGGTGGTCTTGCCCGAGGAGCTGGGCCCCGCCAGCATGACGGCCTTGGCACCGCGGCGACAGATAAGGTCAGCCACCTGGGCGTACCGCTTCTCGTGTAACGCCTCATTGACGCGGATCAGCTCTCGGATCTTGCCGGAATCCACCAGCTCGTTGAGGTCAGCCACCGTCTCACAGGCCATGAGCTCGCCCCATTGCTTGCCCTCGTTGTAGA
The DNA here is from genome assembly GCA_015063685.1 of Oscillospiraceae bacterium. Classification (GTDB taxonomy): domain Bacteria; phylum Bacillota; class Clostridia; order Oscillospirales; family CAG-272; genus CAMEON01. Next base: position 23,540 of record SVTR01000001.1, read on the forward strand.
CCTGGAAATAGTGAGGCATTTCCCGATAGGGCGCTACCCTGTCGGGATTTTTCAGGTCGGGGAAAACGAAAATAAAGCCTTGCTCTGCGGGCAGAATGTCCCAGGACTTCAAAAAGCCCGTGGAGGGTGCCATTTCTCCGTAATAGTAGTCGGCAAAATCGCCGTATTCATAAATGTCAAAGGTGGGGGTCTTGCGGTAGGCAAGCAGTCTTGCCTTATCGGTCTGCCCCTGGCTGACGTAGCGGGAAATAGCTTCCTCGGTGGTGATCCTGCGACGCTGCAGCGGAATATTTTGCACCACCAATGCGGCCACCCGCGCCTTCAGCTGCTCTGAGGAAAAATCAGAGGCCCCCGAAACCTTGATGTAAAGTCCTGAGCCCAAGGTAAAATTCATGACGGCACGAGCCTTGGGCCACAGCTGTCTGATGGCCAAAAACAGCACGAACTGTGCCGTTCGGGTGTAGGTCTCGTATCCCGCGTCATCACGGTAGGTGAGCAGACGCACCACGCCTCCCGAAGCGGCCATGGCCTTGCGCTTGGATTCTCTGTCGGGGCCCACGTCCTTTTCACGAACGGGGATGTAATTGAGGGTAAAAATATCTCCGGCAATCTTGGCCGCGATGGGATCCGTGGAAAGCTTGCCGCTGACAAGTCCCATTTCTTTGACAATATCCAGTAATGTTTGCCCGGGTCTGGGGGTAACCGAGCGTCCGTTGATAATCAGTTCCATGAAAAATCCTTCCCGCCGCCCTGTGGCGGCATATATAAATTCCGTTATTCGGCCGTGTAGCCCACGGCAAAAAGGTGCTTTTAACAGGATATGCGGAGAGTACGCAGAAAATGCAGGCCTCCCTTTGTTTTCCACCGATTCGTCAATGAGAAAGTTTTCAGAGGTGGTCTACATATAAAAAAGGTTGCCCATCGATCTTTAGATCGGTAGACAACCATTTATGGCGGTTGGTAGAAACGCTTGCCCTTATTGCAAGCCTATACCCTGATTTCTATATTCATTCTATTATACCATATTTTCGTATATTTGTCAATAGGCTGCGCATATCGCGTTTGGAATCGAAAATTACCCCAAAACCTACTTGACAATCCGACAAAAATCGACTATAATATAGTTATGCAACTAAAGTTGTTTATTTTTGTTAAAAAATTGCACAGGAGGCGCTTTATGGATTTGAGAATGGTCAAAACCCGTGCGCAGATCAAGCAGGCGTTTTTGACGCTGCGGGAAAAGCTCACCCCCGAAAAGATCAAGGTCAAGGACATCTGCGAAATGGCGCAGATCAACAAGACTACCTTTTACCATCATTACACTGACTCCATGGAGCTTTCAAACGAGATCGACGATCATGCCATTGATCAAGTGATCTCGGGCTTTGAGGCGAGAGATCGCCTGTTTGACGATCCCAAAGCCTACTTCACCGGGCTTTTACAGGCGTTGGAGCGGGAGTCGGCCAACATCAAGCTGGTTTTCCGCGGGAAGCAGGAAATTCTCTGCACCAAGCTGGAGGATCGCCTGCAACGGCTTTGCAGCCCTAAGGAGACGGATCTGGAGAGCAGGATCCGCCTGTCCTTTGCCATCGGGGGCTTTGTCCGTATCGTCAAGGACTACCTCTTCGGTGACAAAAAATACGACAGCATTGAACAACTTGCCGAATATGCCACCCGCATGGTGGAAGCCCTTTTGCAGCGCAGTCCCGCGGCAGCAGGAGCAAACGGATAACAACAGGGAGATTTTATGGAAACCAGAGTTATTGACGGATCTACTTTCCGGCATATCCTCCGCGGAGGCGCCAAGGGGATCCGCACCCATATGCAGACCATCAACGAATTAAACGTTTTTCCCGTCCCCGACGGGGACACCGGCATCAACATGAGCCGCACCATCGAAAGCGGTATTGCCAAGATCTCAGCCGAGGACAACCTTCCCCTCGGCCATGTAGCGGCGGATTTTGCCAAGGGCTCCCTGTTCGGGGCCAGGGGCAACTCGGGCGTTATTCTGTCTCAGTTTTTCGCAGGCGTATGCGGCGCGCTTTTGAACAAAGAAACCGCCACGGCCTACGAGCTGGCAGACGCCTACATCGAAGGCGTCAAGCGGGCGTATGCCGCCGTGGCCAATCCCGTGGAGGGCACCATCCTGACAGTTTTCCGCGAAAGCGCGGAATACGCCAAAGCCCACATGGAGGATGACAGCTCTCTGGAGGCATTCCTCGCCCTGACCATTGAGGAGGCCGAAAGATCCCTCCGCAGAACCAAGGATATTTTACCCGTTCTCGCGGAGGCTGACGTAGTAGACAGCGGCGGCGCAGGTTATCTGTGTATCGCCAAGGGCATGTACGATTCTTTGCGGGAGGACGATGACACTCCCGCTTCAGAGGAGATCCTGTCCCCCGAGTCCACCGTTAACTATGATCTTTTCACCTCCGAGACCCAACTGACCTACGGCTACTGCACCGAATGTCTTGTCCGTCTTCAGAAAGCCAAGGTGGATCCTGCCGCCTTTGATGAAACGTGCCTGGTTCGTGAGCTGGAGGCATTGCGTTGCGATTCCATCGTTGCCCTGAAGGAGGGAGATGTCCTCAAGCTCCACGCCCACACCATGATCCCCGGAGATATCCTGACCCTGTGTCAGCGATACGGTGAATTTCTGAACATCAAGATCGAGAATATGTGCCTTCAGCATTCCGAAAAGGTCGCCGCGGAGGCATCTGCCCCGAAGAAAAAGCCCCACAAGACCTACGGTGTGGTCACCGTGGCCACAGGAGACGGCATGACTGCCCTCTTTGAGTCCCTCGGAGCTGACGTGGTCATCAACGGCGGGCAGACGGGCAATCCCTCTGCCGCCCAATTCCTGGAAGCCTTTGAAGCCCTGAACGCGGATCACATCCTGGTGTTCCCCAACAACAGCAACATCCTCCTGACGGCCCGTCAAGCAGCAGATCTTTGGGAGGCCCACAACGTGACGGTCATCCCCACCAAGACCCTCCCCCAGGGATATGCCGCTCTGTCGGTGTTCAATCCCTCGGTCACAGCACTTGAGGATCAGGTATCCGATCTGACGTCCGCCAAGGATGCGGTTGTCTCGGGTGAGATCACCACGGCCATCCGTGACACCCTTATCGGCGGGGTGGACGTCCACACCGGGGAATACATCGGTATTCTTGACGGAGAGCTTGTCACCGCGCAGAGCACCCCGGAGGAGACGCTCTGCCGGATGATCCGAAAGATCCCCGATCTGAGCCGTCGGGAGCTCATCACCCTCTTTGTCGGCGGGAACGTAACGGACGAGCAACGGGTGCTGGTAACCGAGCTTTTGGAGGAGACCTTTGAAGATCTGGCCGTAGAGGTTTACCTCGGCGGGCAGGAGATTTACGACTATTTGATTGCCGTAGAATAAGGAGGCAACATATGAGTACCTATAAAATCGCTATTGATGTCATGGGCAGTGACAACGGCCCGGAGGTTCTGATCGAAGGCGCCGTCAAGGCGCTGGAAAATCACCGGGAGCTGGGCATTGTTCTGTTTGGAGATGAAGCCGTGATCCGTCGGACGCTCTCTGCCCATAGCTGCGACATGACCCGCGTGGAGGTGGTACACGCCACCGACGTGATCACCAACTACGACAACCCCATGGAAGCCATTTTCAGAAAGACGGACGCGTCCCTCGTCAAAGCCCTCTCGGCTCTGGGACAGCGGGATGATCTGGTGGGTATGATCAACGCCGGCAGCACGGGCGCCCTTTTGGCAGGATCCCTGCGATACGTTCCTGCCAAGGAGCTGAAGCGTCCCGCCCTTGCCGCCGTTCTCCCTGCTGAGCAAGGCGGCTTCACCTGCCTGGTAGATATGGGTGCCAATATTGACTGTCAGCCCCATCAGCTGGTGGATTTCGCCCACATGGGCTCGGATTTCATGAAGGAATTTTACGGTATCGAGGCTCCCCGTATCGGTCTTCTGTCCAACGGTGCCGAGGAGACCAAGGGCAACAAGCTGGTCAAGGAGACCCACGCCCTGCTAAAGCAGGAAAAGGATCTGAACTTTGTGGGTAATATCGAGGGCAACCGCGCTCTGTCGGGAGACTGTGACGTACTGGTAGCCGACGGCTTTGCGGGCAACCAGGTGTTCAAGAGCGCCGAGGGCATCGCCCGACGGATCATCACGGATATCGTCAAATACGCTAAGAAGACCGGCAATCCCGAGATCATGAAGCTGGTGGGTCACCTCATGGGGATCTACGATTTCAGCGCCCTGGGAGGCGGCATCATACTGGGCGCGGGTAAGCCCATCATCAAGGCACGGGGCTCCGCTACCGCCGATTCCATCACAAACACATCCGCCATGCTTCTGAACATGGTAAAAAATCAAGATCTGTTTTACGGAAAGGATTTCAGATAATGGACGTCAAGAGAAAAGTCATGTGTACCTCTACGGGCTGTATCGAATACGCCCCCGAGCGCTACAGAAAATACGATATTGACATCATCCGCATTCACGTCAACTTCAAGGGCAAGGAATACATCGAGGGATTGGATCTGGATCCCGTCGCCTTCTACCGCGAGCTGGAGACCCTGGAGGATCCCAAAAACAATCTTCCCTTCACCGCCATGCCCACCAGAGAGGCCATCATCGGCCATTTTGAAAAGGCCTATGCCGAGGGCTACCGCGAGGTCATCGTCATCGCCCTCAGCGCCTACCTGGGCGGCACCTACAACCTCATTCGCCTCATTGCCGAGGAATTTGCCGACAGAATGAAGATCACCGTCATCGACTCCAAGATCACCTGCTTCGGCGAAGGCCTTCTGGCCATCAAGGCCGCTGAAATGATCGAAGCCGGCGTACCCACCGACACCATCATCAAGGAGATCCATTGGATGATGAAGCGCCAGGAATTTTTGGGTGTGGACGGCAAGCTGGACTATCTCATCTACAACGGCCGCCTCAAGGGAGGCAAGGCGCTCATGGGTAAAATGCTCAGCATTTGCCCCGTAGTTCATTTCACCCGCGAAGGAGAAATCTGCTCTCTTCAGAGCGTCAGAACCCAGAAAAAAGCCCTCCATCAAACCTGTGAGATCCTGAAGGGCATCATCGGTGACCGCTCTCCCGACGACTACGTGCTTTGGCACGTTTACACCGGCACCTCTCTTTTGGACCAGCTTTTGGAGATCGAAAAGGAATATGGGATTCAAACCAACCACGAAGCCGTGATCATGTCCCCCGTCAGCGGAGCCCACAACGGCCCCTGGCTGGCCGGCTACGGCCTGGCATTTTTGCGCCGTGAAGACGAGCCTTTGGAGGAAGACGAGGCATGACGAATTCTGTGCAGATCATAGAGGCCAAAACCCCCGGGCAACGGCGTGAGTTTGTCAGATTCCCCCTGCGCCTCTACCGTGATTGTCCCCAATTCGTCCCGCCGCTTTACAGCGATGAGATGAAGATCTTCACAGATCGAAACGCCTATGCCGACACCTGCGAGTCGGTCTTCTATCTTGCGTTGCGTGACGGCAAGACCGTCGGCCGCATTCAAGGCATCATTCAGCGCCAATCCAACGAGCTTCACCATGAGAAGAGATTGCGCTTCACCAGATTTGATGCCATCAACGACCTCTCGGTAGCCCGTGCGCTCTTCCAATCGTTGGAAGACTGGGGAAGGAAACAAGGGCTGGACACGGTATGCGGCCCCTTGGGCTACAGCGATCTGGAACGGGAGGGTCTGCTTATTGAGGGCTTTGACCATCTCTCCACCTTTGAGGAGCAGTACAATTACGATTACTACGCCGCCCTCATGGAGGGTTGCGGCTATGCAAAAGAGATCGACTGGCTGGAATTCCGCCTCCGCGCGCCCAAAGAGAAAAACGAAATGCTGGCAAGGGTAGCCGAACGTGCCCTGGAGCTTTCCAGGCTGCACGTGGTGGATGCGGATCAGTACACCAAAAAGGCCTACGTAGATAAATACAAGGACGGCGTGTTTGAGTGCATCGACCGTTGCTACAGCCATCTGTACGGCACGGTTCCCTTCACCGAGTCCATGAAATCCCAGCTTATCGACCAGTTCATGCTCATCATCAATAAAAAATACCTCATCATCATCTGCGACGAAAACGACCGTGTGGTCTCCTTTGCCCTGTGCTTCCCCGGCTTTGGCGAATCTCTGCAAAAAAGCGGCGGACGACTCACTCCCGCCGGACTTATGAGGCTTTTGCAAGCGGTTCGCTCCCCCAAGGTCGTGGATCTTGGGCTGGTTGCGGTTTTGCCCGAATACCAGTCAGCAGGCATCAACGCCGTTATGCTGCAGAAGATGACCGAGTATCTGGAGAGTGGGGAGATCGAATATTTTGAAACCAATCTGAACCTGGAGACCAACACCCAGGTTTTGGCGCAATGGAAATATTTCGACGCCCACCAGCACAAGCGCCGCCGCTCTTATATCAAAACAATACATCCATAAAAAGGAAGGATATCAACATGCTTGAACAACTGAAAGCCATCCTCTCAAAGGTCAACAAAAGCATTGACATGAACGCCGTCACCGAGGACACCCGTCTCATCGAGGATCTGGGGCTGGATTCCCTCTCCATCATGCTTTTTGCCATGGAGATCGAAGCCGCCTTCAATTTCAGATTCACCGAGCCCGTAAAATTCGTCACGGTAGGTGACGTTTGCCGTTTCCTGGAGGCTCGCAAAGCGTAAAGACGCACACAACCGAACAAATGGGTCGGATCCATCAAAGGATCCGACCCATTTTCATATTCACCAATATTCAGTTGCCCTGCACAATCTCGCCGTCAGGATAGCGGATCTCAAAGGTCTCGGCGTCAAAGTCGCACTCTACCACGGTGCCGTCTGAGAAGGTAGAGCGATGGCGGCGGGAATGCCCGTCGATCAGCTCGTGACGGGTCAACTCGCAGAGGGCCACACGGCGGTGCAGCTCCAGCGCCACCTTTCCGTAGGCGATGTCCTCAGCAGAGGCGTCCACGTCGTAATAAATGGTGCCGCCGCAAAGGAGCGCCCAGTAAAAGCCTCGGTCGGTGCCCGCAATGCCCCAGGCACCCTTGTGATGAATGCCGTACCATGGAATGATGATGCAATCGTGGTACACCAAATTGAAGAAGGGAATGGGAATGCCCACGTTCAGGGCGTTCCGATCCTCCCAATCTGTGGTATAGAAGGGGGCATGATGGCAGAGAGCAATAGCGTTCACCATACACCCGACGGTCTCCTCGGAGGAGGGGATGATGCCGCGATCAGTCAGCAACTCCAGGCAATGAGCACGGGCGGAGGCGCATTCCTCACGGGTCATGGGATGGCGGGGGTTAAAGCACTCGTCCAGCTCCACCACAGAGAACACGTCCAGATAAGAGCCGTCCAGTTTGATGCCCAGTCGCTCAAATTCGTCATAGTTCCGACGGACGTAATCAACGGCCAGCTTGGCACACAGGAAGCTGTGGGGACCGCCATTCCAAAAATCGTGGTAAGGATGAGAGCCGTCTATATGGGTCACGGCGTTGTCAAGATCAAAGGAGGGGGCATCGTAGTAATAGTCACGGTACTGATCGTGGATGCCGAAGTAGTAGCCCAGCTCGGTGCAGGTCTCCTGCAAAGCCTTCATGCCCTCAGCCCCGCCTGAGGCCTCGTGAACGGGGAAGGGATCGGGGTGGAGGTTATCGTAGCCGTGATGTCCCCAGCCGTCCAGATGGAGGTAAACCTTTTCCGCGCCCTTCTCCTTCAGCTTGCGGAGCAGCTTGCCGTTTTCGGCAAAGGGGAAGTAGGTATCGTTGTTTTCGGGATGCTCCTTGTCGTAAAAATGGGAGGCGGGATGGATGTGAACGGCCGTACCCGAATGAACGATGGGACAGCCCAAGAGATATTCAATCTTGGGATTGCGCGTTATCTTTTCCTTGAGGGTCACAAGCTGACCGCGTTCGGTCAGATACCCGCGATAGATCTTGGCCACCGTGTTGTAGTCACCCTCGGGGAAGAATGCGTAAAGCACGGCACGGGCATACCGCATGGTACCCAGAGAGGGGGCAAAATAGGGCTGGATCTCCTCACCGATCACGCTGTAACGGGCGTCGTAGGGAGTATCGAAGATGGCGGCATAGCCACAACCGTCCTTTATCTGACCGTAGACCGGGATGTATGCGTCCCGCTCAAATACAATGCCGTCCTTCAGCTTTTCGGGATGTCCCGCGGGAATAAGGGTACCTTGCATGCGCGGTAGCACAGTATAGCCGTGGCCTTCGGGAACGTCAAATTTCACGCGAGGCGGATAAGCCAAGGCGAGGATCTCACCCTTGCCGTCACCGTCCACACGAGCCTCGGCCTTAACGTCCCCTGTTGTGATGTCCATGGACAGACAGGTTTCCACGGTATAGGGATAGGTATTCCCTGCCCCGTCCTTAAAATCGGAGTAAACCGCACGCATACCGCGGGACACGCCTGTGTTGTATTCAAAGCTTTCGCACCGGGCATCGGCAAAAGACAGCGCCTTATCCGGCAGGCACAGGAAGGGCTGATTGGCCCAGCTCCAGGTTTGTTCCGATCCTGCAACCGTGACCGTCAGGGCAGAGGTTTCGGGGGTATAGTCCAGCTTGATATGCTTGGCTTCCATCAAGTAGCGCATAGAGTGTACCTCTCTTTCGGATTTGTTACGGATATTATAGCACATGGGAACGAAGATTGCAAGATATTCTGAAAACGCGGGAAAATTTCGGCATATTGACAAAAAAGGAGGCACAGAATTTGTCACAGCGGAGTACGGCACTTGGGGGCAAAGCGGCGGAGCCCAACCGCGCGGCCACCGATTTCCGAAGCGTAAGATGACAGTTATTCATTGGTTCACAAGAAAGCTCAGGGCTTTCATGTCCGAAACCGATGCTGTAAAAACTCGTTTTTATAACATTTCAGAAACAAATCAGAAGCAAAACTTAAAAATCGGTATCGTAAAATATAGTCACAATGAAACGAAAGAAACAGGAGTATTATGGAAAACACCACTTTTAACTACACTTATTCGGCGGCAAGAAACAAGGAAGTCGAAAGCATCAGAAGAAAATATTTGCCCCAAGAGGAAAGCAAGCTCGAAAGGCTCAAAAAGCTTGACCGGCGCGTTCAAATGGCAGGCACGATCGAAAGCCTTTGCTTCGGTATCGTGGGTGCGCTTGTGTTCGGTGTGGGAATGTGCTTTTTCCTTGACGTGTTTGCAGGTGCGGCTTGGCTCTCGGCACTCTTTATGATCATCGGTTCTCTTATCATGATCCCCGCCTACCCGATATACAGACGAATCGCCCGTAAAACCAAGGCAGCGCTGACACCCGAAATTCTGCGCTTGTCCGAAGAAATGATGAATTCCACAAGAAATGAGGATTAACAAAACGCAAACATTTCACAAAACAATCAAAAACAAACGCCCCGTATAATACAGGGCATCTCTAAAAACTCATCGCACGACGATATGACGGTGCTTTTTCCGTCATACGTCACAAAATTCTTTCGCATAGGGCCAACTATGCGTGCAGATTTTTGTTTAGTCTGACGAAAAAATCCCTCGCATCTCTCCGCACGCTGAGTATTTAGAGATGCCCTACAGTCACAAAAACAGACACAGAGAGGTAATTTTCAATGAATAAGAACGATCAGCAATTCATGGCCCAGAAAATTCGCACGCAGTATATGGAAAAGACTCCCTCGGAGCTTGACGTGCTCCGTGAGCTTGACGCGAAGGTAAAGCGTCCCGCAAACATATTCGCGTACATATTCGGAAGCATTTCCGCCGTTGTTATGGGTGCGGGTATGAGCCTTGTGATGACCGATATCGGTGCAGCAATCGGCATTACAAGCGCATTAGTTCCCGGAATTGCAATCGGTGCCCTCGGGCTTGGTATGGCGCTTCTCACCTATCCGATGTATAAGGGCATTCTGAATTCGCGCAAGAAGAAGTACGGCGCTGAAATTCTGAAACTCAGCGACAAGATCATGAAAAAGTAAGAAATAAACAACGTAAGCGAGGCGAAGGAACGCGGCTCGCTTGTGTTGCGTTTGTAAAGGAGTAAAAATGAACGCTATTGAAATCAGAAATCTTTCGAAAAGCTTCCGCGGTATGTATGCGGTCGATCACCTCAGCATGACCGTTCCGCAGGGCGCAATCTATGGCTTTATCGGGGAGAACGGTTCGGGTAAATCCACCACTGAGAAGCTGATCTGCGGTCATCTCGTTCCCGACAGCGGAGAGATCAAGCTGTTCGGCAGAGACTTTACCGATCCCGGCGTAAGAGTCAGAGTCGGTGCGCTTATTGAGAACGCAGGCTGTTTTCCCGGATCAAGCGTGTATCAAAACCTGATGATGCAGTGCATCAATCTCGGTATCGAGAACCCCGACGAAGAAATTCACCGTGTGCTTGAGATTGTGCGTATGGAGGACAACGCCAACCTCAAATTCAAGAGCTGCTCACTCGGCATGAAGCAGCGTATCGGTATTGCTATGGCATTGCTTGGCGATCCCGCGCTTCTCATTCTCGACGAGCCCATCAACGGTCTTGATACAGACGGTATGCGCATTATGCGCGAGATCCTTGTGGATATTACAAAGAAATACGGCTGTACCGTCCTCATTTCCTCTCACATTCTCGGTGAGCTTGAAAAGATCGCCACCCACTACGGCATTATCCGTCAGGGCAAGATGATCATGGAGCTTTCCGCCGAGGAAATGGATTCGAGAGCGCAGGTGTTTACCTCATTGAAATGCGCGGATATGCAGGGCGCAAAAGCGGTTCTCAAAAAACAGTATGCCGACGTGAGAGAGGAAGAAGGATATATCCGCATTTATGACGTGGATGATACCGCTTCTATCGTAGATTACTTGATGAAAAACGGTCATGTTGTCAGCGAAATTTCAAGAAACAAGATCGGTCTTGAAGAATATTACATCGAGCTTATGTCACGTCCTACGGACCAAAAGGAGGCAGAATAATGAATACAACACGTGAAATCAAATTTGAATCGCCTACCTTCGCAAGACGAATTAAGGGTATGCTTGGTGTGGACTTCTACCGTCTGTTCCACACGCCTCTCTTTTACATCTTCCTTGCCATTGCCGCGATCATCCCTGCGATGGTATCGGCTATGACCATGATGCCCGATCAGAGCGGACAGACCATGGAGCCGCTTTATTCTAACGTTTGGCAGATCATTGCCGCCTCGAAATCGCTTTACGTGATTGAAGGAATTGCTGACTACGCCAATATGAATATGGTGTTTATCTTCGGCGGTATGATGGTTTCGATCTTCATCGGCCACGATTATAAATCGGGCTACGTCAAGCAGCTCTTTACCACCCACGCAAAGAAGCAGGACTACATGATCTCCAAGAGCCTTGTTTGCGCCTTTGCCATGGCGTGTATGTGTATCACTTACCTCATTGGCGGTACGGTGGGCGGCTTGTTCGTCGGATACGATACCGACGTGAATGTAGGCTCACTCATGATCGCTATTCTCGGAAAGATCATTATGTCGCTCGGTTGGGCAAGCCTCTATACCTTCCTCAATGTGATCTTCAGAAAATATTTTGGTATTTCCGTGGCATCGTCCTTCTTTTTTGGCACGGGTATCCTTATCATCGGCGCAGCGGCAATCGTTGAAGGTCTGGGGCTTCCTGCGAGCTTCCTCAATATCTTCCTTTACGGTGCATCGGTAAACGCAAACCTTTCAAGCGGATTTGGTGCTTTACTGACTTGTATGGGAGTTTCAGTTGCGTGGACAGTTATTTATAATCTCGTTGGAACGCTCATTCTGAATAAGAGCGATGTGTATTAAGGAGGTCGAAAGTATGAATGCAGTTGAAATAAAGAATTTATCGAAAAACTTCGGCCCCAAGCAGGCGGTGTGCGGTCTTAATATGACCGTTCCCATGGGCGCGATCTACGGCTTTATCGGCGAAAACGGCTCGGGCAAATCCACCACCGAAAAAATGATCTGCGGTCTGATCCCCACGAGCGGCGGCTCGATCAAGCTCTATGGCAAGGACTATACCGACGAGAGCGTAAGAGCCAGAATGGGTGTTTTGATCGAAGCCCCCGGATGCTTCCCCGGACTTACCGTGTTTGACAATATGATGCTTCAGGCTTCTAATCTCAGCATCCCCCATGCCGAGCAGGAAGTGATTAAGGTTCTCAAAACGGTCAGAATGGAGGGTGCGGCAAGCAACAAATACAAGAACTGCTCCCTCGGTATGAAGCAGAGAGTCGGTATTGCCATGGCTTTGCTCGGTAATCCCACGCTTTTGGTTCTTGACGAACCTCTCAACGGTCTGGATGCTGACGGTATGAGAATTATGCGCGAGGTGTTCCTTGATATCATTAAGGACGGCAAGCGCAGTATCATCGTGTCCTCCCACTTACTCGGTGAGCTTCAGAAGGTCGCAACCCACTACGGCATCATCCGTCACGGAAAAATGATCGTGGAAATGACCGCGGACGAGCTTGATGCAAGCTGTCGCACCTACGTTGCTCTGCAATCTGCTGAAATGAATAGAACCAAGATGCTCCTTGGCTGTCATTATTCCCGTGTGGAAGAGGATGAGGCAGGCTATATCCGCGTGTACGATCTGACCACCCCCGAAGAAATCGTGACGTATCTCTATGAAAACGGAATTTGCGTAACCGAGGTGGGGACCGACAAGATCGGACTTGAGGAATACTACATCGACCTTATGAAAGGGGGCAAATAAGAATGGAAAATACAATGAAATTTGAAAAAGTCAGCTTTGGTAAGCGCGTGAAAAGTATGCTCAAGGTTGATTTTCGCAGAATGTTCAAATCAAAGCTGTTTTACATTTTGATTGCCTGCGCACTCGTTATGCCGATCCTCATGACGGTTATGATGTCCATGATGGACGGCAGCGTTTCCACAAATCCTCAAACGGGTGAGGAAACGGTTATGCAGGGCCCTGAAAACGCCTGGCAGAATATCGGCACGCTTCCCGGCGAGCCCCTCGGCGGCGACGAGATCTTTATGATGTGCAATATCAATATGGCGTTTATGGGTGTTGCCGTTTTCGTATGTCTCTTTATTTCAGACGATTTCAGAAGCGGTTATGCCAAAAATCTCTTTACCGTTCGCGCCAAAAGAGGCGAATATGTGGTATCAAAAACGGTCTCGGGCTTTATTTGCGGAGCGTTTATGCTGATCGCCTATCTCCTCGGCTCTGTTCTTGGCGGCGCGATGGCGGGACTCTCCTTTGACCTCCACGGTCTCGGCGCAGGCAATATCGTGATGTGTATGCTCGCAAAGATATTTCTTATGCTTGTGTTTGTTCCCATCTTCACGCTCATCAGCGTGGCGGCAAAGCAGAAGGCATGGCTCTCTATCTGCGGCTCGCTGGGCGGCGGTATGCTTTTGTTTATGATGGTCTCTATGATCACGCCTCTCGGCTCGACAATCCTTAATGTCGTACTCTGTGCGGCGGGCGGTGCCATGTTCGCATTCGGTCTTGGCGCGGCAAGTAACATGGTATTGAAAAAGACGAGCATGGTATAACGTTGTCATCGCAGGGCACCCCGAATAATTACGGGGCCCTGCGATTTTTTTATAAAAAGCGCCAAAACGCAAACAAAACTTTAACATTTGTGTGTTATAATAGAAGCGTATCAGTAAAACTATACCTCGGGAGGTATATCGCATGTTTAAAATTTTAGTGGTGGAGGATGACCGCGATCTCAATCGCAGCGTTTGTTCTTTCCTGAATCATAGCGGATACGAAGCAGTTGGCTGTCTTGATGCAGAGAGCGCTTACGACGAAATGTATAAGACAACCTTCGACTGTATCGTGTCGGATATTATGATGCCGAACGTGGATGGCTTTGAGTTTGCAAAAACCGTACGTTCACTCAACAACGATATTCCCATCCTGTTTATGACCGCCCGTGACGATTTTGCCTCTAAGCAGAGAGGCTTCCGCATCGGCATCGACGATTATATGACCAAGCCCATCGACCTTGACGAGCTCTTTTTGAGAATCGGTGCGCTTCTTCGCCGCTCCAAGATCGCATCGAGCCGTCGCCTTGAAGTCGGCAGTTTGGTGATGGATGCCGATGAGAGGAGCGCGACCTTGAACGGCGAGGAAATACCCCTCACGGCACGGGAGTTTGACCTTCTTTATAAGCTCCTGTCCTACCCCAAAAAGACCTTCACCCGCACACAGCTGATGGATGAGTTTTGGGATGTGGATACCCAAGCAAGCACAAGAACGGTTGACGTGTATATGACCAAGCTCCGCGCCAAGCTCGCGGAGTGCGATTCCTTTGAGATCCAGACCGTGCACGGTCTTGGCTACAAGGCGGTGATCAAATGAAGAAGCTGACTCTGCGGAGTGTCCTGCGGGAGTTCAGTAGCTTCCTGCTGTTCTTCCTGCTTGTGGGATTCGTCGTCACCTGCTGTATGATGCTGTTTCTGAACGTGCTGGCGGATACCATGGGGTTGGAGTATACCCCCGACAACATCGAGGTTGCCGCCAAGATCACCTTTTTGAACGTCCTCATTATCGCGGTCATTTTCAAGACAGTGGACTACATCCGCCGCAAGATCATGGTGGACAGACCTGTTCGCATCATTACCGACGCCACCGAAAAGATCACAAGCGGGGATTTTTCTGCCCGCGTAGAGCCCTTTCACGGCTCGGGCATGGAGGGCTTCAATCAGGTGGGGGAGTCCATCAACGCCATGGCCTCCGAGCTTTCAAGCGTGGAGACCCTGCGCACAGATTTTATTACCAACGTCTCCCATGAAATGAAAACGCCGCTTGCCGTGATGCAGAACTACGGAACGCTTTTGCAAGACCCCGACCTTACGGAAGAAAAACGGATCGAGTACGCAAAGACAATTACCGACGCCTCTCGCCGTCTGGCCGATATGATGACGAATATTCTTAAGCTCAATCGGTTGGAGAATCAGCAGATCTATCCGAATCTCACCACCTTCGACCTCGGAGAGCAGCTTTGCGAGAGCCTTTTGCAGTATGAAAGCACGTGGGAGCGAAAGAATATCGAGATTGAAACCGATATAGCCGAGGGTGTACTTGTTTCCGCCGACGCAGAGCTTCTCTCGCTGGTGTGGAACAACCTCTTTTCCAACGCCTTCAAGTTTACCGAGGACGGCGGAAAGGTCACGCTTACGCTTATAGCGGACGAGAAGTGCGCTACCGTAAAAGTGACCGACACGGGATGCGGAATGAGTGCTGAGGTGGGCGCGCATATTTTTGAAAAGTTCTATCAAGGTGATACCTCGCACGCAACACAAGGCAACGGTCTCGGATTGCCTCTTGTGAAAAGAGTGGTGGACATTATGCAGGGGGAGATTGGTGTAGAAAGTACGATCGGTGTCGGCACTACGTTTACCGTTAAGATCAGGAGGAGTGAATATGGATTGGAAAAAGCTCTGTAAAGCTATACTGTTTCCGCACATAGCGATTATGATCATCCTCGTTCCCATTGCTACCGCCTGCCTGGTTGTTTCCATGGTGCTTGTCGGGACGGAATCGGCCGTAGCCATCGCATCCTACGTGCTCGCCGCCTACACCTTGACGGTGTGGTGCTTCCGGATACCGTATCTCATTCGTTTTTTCAAGGCCTTCAAAAATGAGAACATATATGCGAAACGGCTACAGGATGACGCTCGTCTGCGCGTGAATATATCGCTCTACGGCTCGCTTGCGTGGAATGCATTGTATGGAATCTTTCAGTTGTGGCTTGGCTTTTATCACCATACCTTTTGGTTCTATTCACTCGGTGCGTACTATATCTGTCTCGCGGTCATGCGCTTCTTTCTGGTAAGACATACGAGGAAGTACGCTCCCGGACAAAGAATGAAGACCGAGCTTGTGAAGTACCGCGCTTGCGGCTGGATATTCCTGATCATGAACCTGGCTCTGGCACTGATCATTTTCTTTATGGTTTACTTTAACAGAACCTTCAAGCATCATATGATCACGGCGATTGCCATGGCGGCGTATACGTTTACCGCCTTTACGGTAGCCATCGTGAACGTTGTGAAATACAAGAAATACAAAAGCCCTGTCTTTTCGGCGTCAAAGGCTATCAGCTTTGCCGCCGCCTGCGTTTCTATGTTGACCTTGACCTCCACCCTGTTGACAACCTTCAGCGATGGAACGATGGGAGCAATGGAGCAAAAAATGATGCTCGGAAGCGTGGGCGGAGCTGTCTCGATCGTAGTCGTTGCCATGGCAATTTATATGATCGCTACAGGCACGAAGAAATTAAAAGCAATAAACACGGGGGGCAGAAATGGATCATAACAATCAAGACAAAAGCGAATTTACTTATACCTACTCGGCGCGTGAGCAGGCAGAGCTGAAACGTATCCGCGAAAAATATGCCGCACCGACGGTCGCCGAGGACAAGATGGCACACCTGCGTAAGCTTGATGCAAGCGTGACAAATACCGCACAAGCGGTGGCTCTTGCTTTCGGAGTGATCGGCACACTCATCCTCGGCCTTGGAATGAGCCTTATTATGACCGATTTTGCTGATTTTCTCGGTTTGGGAGAAACGATGTCCATGGTAATTGGTATTTCTGTCGGCATCGTCGGCGGTATCCTTGCAAGCCTTGCCTATCCCATCTATAACGCCATTGTAAAAGCAAAGCGCAAGAAGCTCGCGCCCGAGATCATTCGCCTGACTGACGAGCTGATGAAATGAGACGCGAGCATGAAAGCTGAAGGAAACCTCAAAAACTCTATTGGCGCGAAAACCTTGCCTATTGAAGGAGCACCGACGCGATCGAAAATGGAAATCACGAAGCTCTTATGAAATAAGAAGGCTTCTACTATCAGCTTTATCAAAGTCAGCTTGACGCAGATGAAAGCACAGAAGAAATTTGATATATTTTTGGGTGAAAGGATTTGTGATGAGCTTTTTGGCGAACAAACGAAAGAGAAGCATATTCGTGGCACTTGCTTCCATCGTTCTAGCAATTGCAGTTCTGATTGGGGCATGTGCGATATATCTCGGAGATTATTATAAAGCGGACGCTGAGGCGATCGCCGCTTTCCTGCCGCAAGGCAATACGTGGAAGGAAGAGCCAAACGGAAGCCTTGTTTTTGAGCCGGATGGAGCAACGGCGGGACTGATTTTTTACCCCGGAGGAAAGGTTGAGCATGCGGCATATATTCCTCTGATGCAGGCGTGCGCTGAAAAAGGCATTTTCTGTATCATTGCAGAGATGCCCTTCCATCTTGCCGTTTTTGATATCAACGCGGCAGACGGTATTCAAAAGGAGTATCCTCAGATCGAGAATTGGTACATTGGCGGGCATTCGCTGGGAGGCTCAATGGCGGCATCGTATCTTGAAAAGCATACCGATGAATACGAAGGGTTGATTCTGCTGGGCTCTTATTCAACGGCGGATCTTTCGGATGCCGAGCTTGAGGTTCTCTCCATATACGGCAGCGAGGATCAAGTGCTCAATCGGGAAAAATACAAGGACAATATCAGTCATTTGCCTAAGGATTTCAAGGAAATCGTGCTTGAGGGCGGCTGCCACGCATATTTCGGAATATACGGAACGCAGGACGGCGACGGGACGCCAAGTATATCCAACTCAGAGCAGATACTCCGGACGGCTGAGTATATTGCACAAATGATTTTGAGTGAATAAGCAAAGAAAAGGCCCGCGAAAAAAGTCGATTTATTTTCGAAAAAGTGCTGGACTTCTGCAACCTTCTGTGGTATGTTGTTGTGCTAACAGGAGGTGCAACCTATGAAAAGTATAATCAACGAACTATGACACAGAAATATTATCCCGCAAGAAGATAACCGAACCAATTCCAAGAAAATGAAAGAATTGCTTGGGTATATGTCACGGCATCACAAGGACTTGGAGAAAAGCTTTTCCGACGAACAGAAAGAAACATTTGAAAAGTTCCACGATTGTTGGATCGAGTATATGGAGCTTGGCAGAAGCTGCTATATTTGAATACGCTTTTAAGTTCGGTATGAGGATCGCTATCGAAGCTTTAACCGAATAAAAGCAACGCCCACTATGAAATCCGTAAAAGGAGATCATAGTGGGCAATTTGATTATTTACCGAAAACAACCGTGACGGTCGTACCAACACCGAATTCGCTTTCGATGGAAAGCTCCGCATCCGAAATGGCGCAGATGTGCTTGACGATGGCAAGACCGAGTCCCGTGCCGCCGATACGCTTGGAGTGGGATTTATCCACGCGGTAGAAGCGTTCGCACAGGCGTGGCAGATGCTCTTTCTCGATACCGATGCCCGTATCCTCAACCTTAAGGCAACCGCCTGTGTCCGTTTCGATCATGGAAACTGTTACCGAGCCACCGTCCTTATTGTATTTGATGGCGTTGGAAACAAGATTCTCGACCAGCTCCAAAATCATGGCTTGATCGGCACATATTTTGGCAGAGCCAACGATATTCGCTGTGATATTTCTGCTTTGTGCCTTCTCGGAAAGGCCGTCGAGAACCTCTTTTGCGATATCCTCAAGAGCCACCTCGGATAGCGCTCTTATAGGAGCATCTCCGCTTTCGATCTTGGAAAGCATCAGCATATCCGAGATCAGAGAACCGAGACGGAGGCATTCTTTATAGATCCGTCCAAGCTGCTTTTTGGAGGTATCGTCCATACCGTCCTTGTTCATCAGCACCTCGGCAAAGCCCTGCATCACCGTAATAGGCGTTTTGAGCTCGTGAGAAGCGTTGGCAAAGAAATCGCTCTTTTGCTTCTCGATCAGCTTTTCCTTCGTAATATCCGTCACGATAATGATAGCAGAAATATCATCGCAGATGAACTCATTTGTTACCTTTGTAATCACTACCGACAGATACTTATCGTCGTAAGCGCAGTTGAAAGCGAAATTCTCCCCGATATGCTTGGTGATCTGCTCGTAAACAGGCAGCTTATCAATCAGGAACACAAGATCTCTGCCAATGTCGTGGTGCGATCCGTGAAACATTTCAAACGCACGCTTATTGGCAAACACGATATGCTTGTACTTGTCGATGGCGATGATGCTCTGCGACACGTTATCCAGCACGGCGTTCAGCTTCACCCGCTCACCGTCCGCGACACGGATATGACTGTGAATGTTCGCGTTCAGCTCGTTGATTTGATTCAGAACCCCGAACAGCTCCGGCTCGCTCATATCGGTCTTGATCGGCGCGTACTGTCCTTCATTCAGGCTCTTCAGACTCTCCCCGATCTCTGTCACCTTGGATGAAATGTTACGAGATATGAAGGTTGAAAGAACAACGGAAAGAATCAGGGATACGGCAAGAACGAGAATGAGAAGCGGAATGATAGCGGTAAAGTAAGGCGTAATAACATGGCTGCTTCTTATCGCAAGCCTGAGAATAACCTCGGTACCGTCCGAAAGAGCGGTCTTGGTTGCATAATAGGTCATATCGCACTTGAAGGTTTCCGAATATCTTTCCACGGTATCGGGCTTACCTTCAAGGACGTTTTTAATTTCCTCGCGGTCTCTGTGATTTTCAAGAGGCGCTTTTGTGTCGCTCTCGTAAAGAACGTTACCGTCTGTATCGAAAATCGTAATACGAAGCTCGAGGTTGTCCGAGTATTTATTAAATACAGCAAAGTCGCTCTGTTCATTCATCAGCGTAGCGGCAAGCTCTGTTTCTTCCTTTAACCGTTCATTTACAATATTGTCCGTATTCATATGAACGGCAATGATGCCGAACACGAACATCAGAAGAACGCAGGCAAGCGTTGCGGCAAACACCTTATAAAATATCTTCTTTTTCATAAGCTATTGCCCCACAAAGCGATAACCGATACCGCGCACGGTAATAATCACGTCGCCCCCTCCGCATTCGGTGATCTTGTCACGGAGCTGAGAGATATGTATATCCAGCGTTCTGGTTTCTCCCATATAGCTCTCGCCCCAGACCTCGCGGAACAGCTCCTCGCGCTCGATGGTAACACCTGCACGCGCGATCAGCATTTTCAGCAGCTTGAATTCCTTCAAGGTCAGCCCCAAGTCGTGTCCTTCGTAAAAGATCTTGTATACGTTATTGTCAACGACAAAGCCCTTCTGAGTTGTCACGTAGAGGTTCGCACGGCGAATGTTGGTCTTGACACGGGCGATCAGCTCAAGCACCGAAAAGGGCTTGGTCATATAATCGTCAGCCCCCTTGTTCAGTCCCTTGACCGCACTGATCTCGTCGGATTTTGCGCTCACGATAATGACGGGGATCTTCTCATCCATTTCTCTGATCTTTGTGAGAATGGTGTATCCGTCCATATCGGGAAGCATGATATCAAGAATAATGAGGCTCGGGCGGGCTTTCGTGAACTCACGAAAGAAGTCCTTGCCGTTTTCAAACATTTTCGTAGCAAAAACACCTTCAAAAGCGCCTTCGTAAAGCTCGCGTATGCCTTCGTCGTCTTCGACGATATAAATCATCTCATCCATTAGAACTTTTGATGTACCCCCGTTTCGTTATATTTTGTCCACTCGGCCACGTTTACCGCGTGGTCACCGATTCGCTCCAAGTATTTTGCGACCATCATCAGCTCAATGGCCTGGTCGCCGTTTCTGCCGTCCTGTTTGATCAGCTCGATGAGGTCGGTCTTGACACAGAGGAACATATCGTCCATCTGATCGTCAAGCGCAATTACCTCGTCGGCAAGAGCCTCGTCGTTGTTGATAAAGGAGCTTACGCTCTCTCTGACCATCTTAACCGCAAGATCGCCCATAGCGGTAATGTGGGTGAGCTTCTTGATATAAGCATCGCCCGGCATGGTGTAAACAAGGTCGCCGATGTCTGCGGCTTGATCTCCGAAACGCTCAATGTCGGTGATCATTTTCAGCGCGGTGGAAACCTCGCGGAAATCCTTCGCCACAGGCTGTTGCTTGAGAAGGATACGCATACACTTCTTTTCAATGGCCATCTCGTATTCGTCCACGCGCTTATCCATCACACCGATGCTTTTGCCAAGCTCACGGTCGCGGTTCACCAACGCGGTGATGGCATCCGAGATCATCTGCTCGGTAAGTCTGCACATCTCGACGAGCTGTGTTTTCAGGTCGGCAAGCTCTTCTTCAAATATTTTTCTGATAGACATATCATTATCTCCATTATACCATAAATTTGTTACAAAATCAACCGAATCTTCCCGTAATATAGCGCTCGGTGCGCTCGTCGACGGGAGAAGTGAAAATATCGTCGGTGTTGCCGAACTCTACAAGCTCACCGAGAAGGAAAAACGCCGTCTTGTTGGCAATTCTCGTTGCCTGCTGCATATTGTGCGTAACGATCACGATAGTCAAGTCCTTTTTCAATTCCTCCATAAGCTCCTCGATCTTGCCCGTGGAGATTGGGTCAAGAGCAGAGGTAGGCTCGTCCATCAAAAGCACCTTGGGGCTTGCCGCAAGTGAGCGTGCGATGCAAAGTCTTTGCTGCTGGCCGCCACTCATACCGAGCGCGTTCCCACGGAGTCTGTCCTTCACCTCGTCCCAAATGCTGGCGCGGCGCAGAGACTGCTCTACGATCTCGTCAAGCTCTCTCTTCTTTTTTACGCCAAACGTTCTCGGCGCAAATGCAATATTGTCGTAAATGCTCATGGGGAATGGATTGGGCTTTTGGAACACCATTCCGACGTTCTTGCGAAGCAGATTCACGTCAGTCTCCTTATCAAAGATGTCAATACCGCCGATACGGTATTCACCTTCCATGCGACAGCCTTCCACAAGGTCATTCATTCTGTTGAATATTTTGAGAAAAGTAGATTTTCCGCATCCCGAAGGTCCGATCAAAGCCGTGACCTGTTTTTCGGGAATCTCTATGTTTATATCCTTCAAAGCGTGGAAATCACCGTAATAAAGGTTACAGCCCTTGGCGGTGATATCCATACTGCCAATAAATTCATTCATGCTAACACCTTTCGTTTTCTTTGGGAGCTTTTGCTTGCAAAAGCTCGGGCGCGAAGTGACAAAGTTTTGATTTTTGAGAAGTCACATCTTCGCGCTGTCTCCATACGTTGATTTTTTGATCAGATTGCCGATGAAGCCTGCAAGCAGGTTCAGTATCAAAACAAGGATAAGAAGCACGACAGCCGTGGCCGCCGCCTCATCGGGATACCCGTGGCTTGCGAAATAGTAAATGTCAAGCGCGAGGCTTGTGCCCGGTGCCATTAAGGTTTCGGGAACCTTATTGACAACCATACCAATGGTCAGGATCAGCACGGCACTTTCCGAAACGACGCGCCCGATGGCAAGGATGATGGCCGTAACGATACCGCCTGCGGCAGAAGGAAGGACGATCTTGAAGATGGTTCTGACCTTGCTTGTTCCAAGTGCATATGCGCCTTCACGGAGTCCCCCCTGCACCGAAAGCAGACTCTCCTGTGTGGATCTGACGATGGTAGGCAGGATCATAATGGCAAGGGTGATGCCGCCTGCCAGCATGGAATAGCCCCAACCGAAAGCAACCACAAAGATCAGATAGCCGAAAAGACCGTAAACGATACTTGGGATGCCCGCAAGGGTTTCGGTGGCCACTTGTACGATCTTGACGAACTTGCCCTTGTTGTTCGTATATTCGACAAGAAATATAGCACTTGCCACACCTATCGGAACTGCAATAATAGCAGCTATACCGACAAGTTGAAGCGTGCCAATAAACGCAGGGAGAATCGAAGGAGTGTCCTTATAATCCCCAAACAGAAGATCTAAAGAAAGCTTATCAACGCCGTTGATCAGCACGTACGCGACAACGGTAACAAGGGCGGTCAAGGAGATCATGAGCGCGGCGATGCAAATATATTTAAGTGCAGAATACAGCTTTCTCATTTTTTTGCTCCTCTTCTTCCCTTCTTGTCGGCAACCTTGTGGGTGCCTTGGGCGCGGTTGCCTTTTTTGAGCAGAGCGAAGCTGACGTTGAGGATCAATGTGAATACGAACAGGACAACACCCGTCGCAATCAGTGCGGAAAGCGCGTCGCCGTCAAGCTCAAGCGCACCCATAGCAATATTTGCCGTCAGGGTTCTGACACTTTGAAACAGGCTCTCGGGCATTTCGGGGCTACCGCCAATGACCATGATCACAGCCATGGTCTCACCGATGGCTCGTCCGATAGCGAGAACAACGCCTGCGAGAATACCGCTTTTTGCGGCGGGCAGCATGATCTTGAACGTGGCTTGCTCTTTGGTCGCGCCCAGCGCAAGCGCGCCTTCATAGTAGGTGTTGGAAACGCTGTTCAGGGAATCAAGGCTGACGCTGACGATGGTCGGCAGGATCATGACGCCGAGAACCAGCGAAGCCGAAAGAATACCGTATCCAACGCCCGTGGGCGACACGTAATCTCTGACGAAAGGCACGATGATAGTCATGCCGAACAGACCGAAAATCACCGAGGGAATACCTGCCAGCAGGTTGATCATCTGCCTGATAGGAGCAACGAGCTTCTTGGGGCAGAACTTGTAAAGTGCGATTGCCGTGAGAAGTCCGATGCCAATTCCAATAAGGACAGATAACGCCGTAACGTAAAGGGACGCTACGATCATTGGGAAAATACCATAAGTCGGATTACCCGCAAGCGGTGCCCAATCACTACCGAGTATGAATTTTGCAAAGCCCGTTTTGGCAATAAACGGAACACCGCTGACAAAGAGGAATACCGTGATCGTCGCAAGCGCGAGAATTGAAAAGACCCCTGAGAAAAGGAACACGCCGCGCATGACCTTTTCTCTCGCGTTTATAAATCCGTACAGATTTTTCATATTACTTCGTAACGCCTGCCCAAGTCTTGATAGCCGCGTCACCTGCCTCTACGTTGTAGATGTTCTTAAGATCCTCAAGAGAAATGTTGTCAAAGGTGTTCGCCTGATTCACGATAACAGCGATACCGTCCTTTGCTACCTCATAGTAGGTGCAGGTATCAGCCTTGGAAGGATTGAAGGCTTCGGAGATCATGCCAAAATCGGATACGCCGTTCTTGGCATCGTTATAGCCCGTGCCGCTTCCGCCGCCGCCGACGGTCACGCTGACACCGCTCTGCATCTCCTCAAATTTTGCCGCAAGCTTTTCCATCAGAGGCTTGAGCGAGGTAGAACCCGAAACGGCGATCTCGCCCGAGAGACCGGGGACGACCGTGTAGGCGACAGCACCTTCCTTAGTGGAAACGTAGCCGTTATCGGAAATGATGGCCTGAGCATCGGAGCTTTGAAGGAAGGTAAGGAATGCGGTATTGACTTCGCTTGCCACCTTGCTCTCTTGGTAAACCACGTTGAGAGGACGGGAGATCTTATAAGAGCCGTTCTTGATATTTTCAAGAGTAGGCTCGACACCGTCAACCTTAAGCACCTTTACCTCGTCGGTAATGTATCCAAGGCTGTCGTAACCGATGGCAAGAGGATTGCCCTTGACTTCCTGAAGAACGGCGGCGGTTCCCGTTGCAACGATCACGCCCGAAACATCTGTCTTACCTTTGAGTCCGATGATCTCCATAAAGGCGGACTTGGTTCCGCTTCCGTCCTCACGGGTGACAACGCTGATGTTCTTGTTTTCATCAAACTTTGCGCCGCCGCAAGAGGTCAGCGTGCCAAGGGTGCAGATCGTGAGTGCGAATGTGAGTATGAGTGCAAAAATCTTTTTCATGTTCAAAATCTCCTTTTCCTGTTTTGCACCGTTATTGTACCGCAGATGAAAAAACCTAACCACCATACTTTCGTTCGGCGCGTGTAAGGTTTATGTAAATCCGCAATGTAAGGTTTATGTAAAGTCTATTGACCTGACACGGCAAGGATGCTATAATGTGTTGTGCTATGATGGAAGAAACCGCGTTTTGTCGGTTTAACATACATAAAACGGAGGAAAATCTATGTTTGACATTTTCGATGCCCTTGCCTTGATTGGTGGTCTTTGTCTGTTCCTTTTCGGTATGAACGTGATGGGTGACGGACTTGAGCGCCGTGCGGGAAACAGCTTAAAGGCGCTTCTCGGCAAGCTTACAGACAACAAATTCAAGGGGTTTTTGACAGGTCTTGGTGTAACCGCCGTTATTCAAAGCTCGTCCGCTACGACCGTCATGGTGGTTGGCTTTGTAAACTCCAAGGTGATGACCTTGAAGCAATCCATCGGCGTGATTATGGGCGCGAATATCGGTACGACCGTGACCGCTTGGCTGCTCAGCCTGGGCGGTATATCCAGCGACAATATCGTCATGAAGCTTCTGAAACCGATGTCCTTCACACCCATACTTGCTTTGATCGGTATCGCGTTTACAATGTTTTCTAAGTCCTCAAAGAAAAAGGACGTGGGAACCATCCTTCTCGGTTTTGCAACGCTGATGTTCGGTATGGACGCTATGAGCGATGCGGTAAAGGGCCTTGCGGAGGTTCCCGAGTTCCAAAACCTATTCCTCGCATTTACCAATCCTATTCTCGGTGTTCTCGTAGGCGCACTCGTTACGGCAATTATTCAGTCCTCGTCGGCTTCCGTCGGTATCCTTCAGGCACTCAGCGTAACAGGTGCGGTATCCTATTCGGCAGCGATCCCGATCATTATGGGACAGAACATCGGTACTTGTGTAACCGCAATGCTTTCGTCCTTCGGTGCTAACAAAAACGCAAAGCGCGCCTCGTTTATCCACCTTTCGTTCAACGTAATAGGAACCGTCATTTGCCTTACCTTGTTCAGCCTTGTCTCGCTTATCTTCAAGCCGATGATACTGAATGAATCTGCAACATACTTGGGCATTGCAATATGCCACACCATATTCAACGTTCTTTGTACCGTTATTCTTCTGCCGGCATCCTCTCTTCTTGAAAAGCTCGCATACAAGCTTGTTCCCGAAGGAAAAGCTCCCGAAAAGGTTGTCGAGCTTGACGAGCGTCTACTTGCAACACCTCCCGTTGCGGTTGAAAGATGCTGTCAGCTTGCATCCAAGATGGCAAGCGAGGCGGTAGAGGGCTTTAAGCTGAGCATAGAGTCTATAAAAAATTATTCCCCCGAAATCGCCGAGAAAATCAGAAAGATTGAGGATGATACCGATCATTACGAGGATATTCTTGGAACGTATCTTACGAAGCTCAGTAAGAACCAGGTGTCTGACGAGGACAGCGCGACTGTTACCAAGCTTCTCAAAGCGATCGGTGACTTCGAGCGTATCTCCGACCACGCCGTAAATGTGCTTGAATCGGTAGAGGAGCTTCGTGAAAAAGGCATTGAATTTTCGCCTGCCGCAAGAGAGGAATTTGCCGTTCTTTGCGCCGCAACGAATGAAATCCTTGCTTTGACTGAGACCGCCTTTGTCGGTAACGATATTGCTCTTGCATACGACGTTGAACCTCTTGAACAGGTGATCGACAATCTTAAAACACTTCTTCGTAATAACCATATCGCAAGACTTAAGGAAGGCTCTTGTACCGTGGAAACCGGATTTATATGGTCGGATCTCATCACCAACTTTGAGCGCGTGAGTGACCATTGCTCTAACATTGCCGTTGGCATCATCGACGTAAGCGAACATACAATGAATGCTCACGAGGTGATCAAGAGCCTTAAAGCAAGTAATACACATTACAGCGATAAGTATGAGGAATATTCGAGCAAGTATTCCGTAGTTAAGCTTGCATAATATTAGAAGGGCTGACGAAAACAATCGTCAGCCCTCAAAATTTGAGTCGCCCAAAGCGAAGAAAACAAGCGGTCAATTTTTTAAAATTATATAAAGAAAAACTCTTGACAACAATAACTTTGTATGCTATAATCAATTGAACTCAATTTAATCGAGCTATCATTTTCGGAGGTGCGATATGAACGCATACGATTTCAAAGTTAAGAAGATGGACGGCAGCGAGGTTTCTCTTTCTGAGTACAAGGGCAAGGTGTTGCTTATCGTCAATACCGCAACCGGATGCGGATTTACTCCGCAATATGACGAGCTTCAGGAGCTGTATGAGGAATTCTCAGCCGATGGCTTTGAGATCCTCGATTTTCCATGCAATCAGTTTGGAGAGCAAGCTCCCGGCAGCGATGAGGAAATACATTCCTTTTGTACAGGTCGCTTTGGCATCACCTTCCCACAGTTCGCAAAGATTGACGTGAATGGGGAAAATGCGATTCCGCTTTATAAGTGGCTGACGGAAAACACAAAATTTGAGGGCTTTGGCAAGTCGCCGATGGCTCTTATGCTTTCGGGTGTCGTGAAAAAGACCGATAAAGACTACAAGAACAACGGCAACGTAAAATGGAATTTCACAAAATTCCTTATTGACAGGGGCGGCGAGATCGTAGCACGCTTCGAGCCTACCGATATGAAAAAGCTGAAGGAAGTGATCAAGGGGTGTCTTTGATGCACTACGAATATAAGACGGATAATACCTGTTCGCAGATTATATCCTTTGACATCGACGGAAACGTGATCACGAGCATCGAGTTTTACGGCGGATGCAACGGCAATCTCAAAGCAATAGCCAAGCTGCTTGAAGGAGCAACTGTCGAGGAAATAGAAGAAAAGCTCCTCGGCAACACCTGCGGTCGCCGTCCCACCTCTTGCACAGATCAGCTTGCATGCGCTGTCAGAAAAGCGTATGAAGAATTGAGCGTTGGCACTTGATAATTCAATTAAATTGTGCTACAATATAGGTAGCAATGAAAATTTGGAGGTGTCTTATGAGCCAATCTAAATACGATGCGTTGAAGCTGGAAAATCAACTTTGCTTTCCGTTATACGCCGCCGCGCGAGAGGTGGTCAAAAGATACCGCCCTTACCTTGACGAGCTCGATCTGACCTATACGCAATACATCACGATGATGGTCATGTGGGATCAAAAAGAAATCACCGTCAAGGCGCTTGGCGAGAAGCTGTTTCTTGATTCGGGAACAATGACGCCCGTGCTCAAAAGTCTTGAATCCAAGGGCTACGTTGTGCGCAAAAGAAGTACTACCGATGAGCGTTCGGTCAGCGTATTCATAACTGACATCGGCGAAGCACTCAAGGAAAGAGCCGTGGATGTGCCTGCCAAGGTTGCAGGTTGCGTCGGACTTGAACCCGAGGAAGCCATTCAGCTTTATGGATTGCTTTATAAGGTTTTGAATACAGAAAAATAATACAGGGGCTGGCGAAAACAATCGTCAACCCTCAAAATTTGAGTCACAGTAAACATAAAAAAGGATTTTCAAAATGATTGAGAAAAAGTTGTGAAAAATCCAATAAAGCCCCAAAATTTAGCGAGCATGCGGTCAACTAAAAACAGACGCTTTTGTACAATACACATAGAATAACAGTCGCGGACAAATCAAAATAGCTTGTTTTAGGCGTTTTTGGGGTCGAAGTGGCGGCATTTTCGCCTTCGGCGAATATTCCTATCACTCGCCTTTGGTGAGCAAGCTCCCCACGGCTTCGCTTGGAATGCGAACTCGCTTCTGTTTCACAGAACTTTTCGAGAGTGGCACCACAAGCAAAAAGAGCAACAGGGCAAATGCCCTGTTGCTCTTTTTGGTCGAAGTGGCGGGACTCTGAACTCCGCTGAGCAAGCTCAGCAACGAGCTGCTCTTTGCCTCGCCCTTTCCCTTTTTCTACTCGCAGCTCGAACGCATTTTCTCGCCCGCCGCTGAGAGCAAAAATAGCCGTAGGCTAAAGCCTACGGCTATTTTTGGTCGAAGTGGCGGGACTCGAACTCGCGGCCTCCAGTACCCGAAACTGGCGCGCTACCACCTGCGCTACACCTCGTGACACCCAAACATTATATCACATATGGGCAGGTTTGTCAAGCCTTTTATATAAAATTTCGGTGTCCCGGCTGTGGTCTTTGGTTGACAAAATTCCTCTTCTCGTAACGTTTTATTCACATTTTTATGATATACTGAGGCAACCCATTCAAAGGAGGATGCGTATGGCGTCCAAATGTTCCGAAAGAGATTCATCTGCTTCCCTGTGTGGGGGCAAAATTGCTCCTGCACCGAAGACAAAGCCCAAGCGTCCCGTCCTGCGGATCATTTGGGTTTCTATTGCTATGCTTTGCTCCGTTGTCAGTTGGGCGTTTCTGCTGTCGGCTCACCTGGCCGTAGATTTCGACGAGAACGGACTCAACCGCTCCTTTGCCTCCTTGGGGCTATGGATCTACTCGTATATATTCTCGCTGATCGCCGTGGCTTTCTATGTGGTGGATGCCGTTTGCTGTGTGGTTCGCGCCGCGAGAAAAAACCATCCGGTGTTCCATATCCTGCTGGCGGTGCTCCTGGCGGGTGCTGTTCCTGTGGTTCTGCTCGTGGGTCAATACGGCCTCTTCGACATAGGAAATTTGATCTGGGCCCTCTACCACCTGGCTTGCTTCGGTATGGAGGCCGTAGCTCTTTGGCTGGCGGTGAGGCAAGCGAAGATGAGTTAATATTTCTTGGGCATCTCTAAATACTCAGCGTGCGGCGAGATGCGAGGGATTTTTTCGTCAGACTAAACAAAAATCTGCACGCATAGTTGTCCCTATGCGAAAGAATTTTGTGACGTATGACGGAAAAAGCACCGCCATATCGGCGTGCGATGAGTTTTTAGAGATGCCCTCTTGTATAAAACGAGATCCCCCGCCGTTTGGCGGGGGATCCTTTGCAAGAGGAGTCAATCCTCTTTTTTTGTGGCTATGGCGGCGGTCAGGGCGTCTGCGATCTGCCTCATCCGACGGGCGTCAACCTTGCATATCTTGCGGTCGTAGGAGAGTAGCCCGTTGGTTTCGTCCTCCACGTCGGAGACCTGGGTGTAGACCGCGCCGCACAGGCCCTGTTTTACGGCGGGAATGATCTCCTCCTCGTAGAGCTTGACCAGGGCATTTTCAAAGTCAGCTTGTTCCTTGAAGAATCGGTACCCATAGGTGCCCGTGGGGTTGAAGGCATGACCCTCCGGCTTGTAGGCGTAGCCACCGAACTCCGACAACACCATGGGCTTGTCGCTGTACTTGAGCTTGACGGGCTTGAAGTAGATATGCTCGCTATCCACGTCGGTGTCGCTCACCTTGAACCACCCCGAGGCGGTGTCGATGAAGCGGGTGGCGTCCAGCTCCCGGAGTTTCGCGTAGGCGGCGTTGCCGTCGAACTGCCCCCAGCCCTCATTGAAGATCGTCCAATAGACGATACAGGGGTGGTTGCGGAGCTGTCCGACGGTGGAGGTCATGCCGTAATAAAAGGCCTTGCGGGTGGACTCGTCGCGGTGGAGGCGTTTATCGTTCAGCTTTTTCAAGCCCACCGTAGGCAGGGCGGTGTCGCGGAGGAAGGAGTAATGCCCGTTGTTGACCATGTCCTGCATGACCAGCATACCCAGGCGGTCGCAATCGTAGTAGAACTGCTCGGGCTCCACCTTGATGTGCTTGCGGAGGGTGTTGAAGCCCAGGGATTTCATGGCGAGAATGTCCTGCTCGTAGCACTCGGGGGATGCGGGGGTGTAGATGCCGTCGCTCCAGTATCCCTGATCCAGCAGGGCGTGGAGGAAGTAGGGTTTTCCGTTGAGGCAAAGGCGGGGGATGCCGTTCACTTCTTTGATCTCCAGCGTGCGGAGGGCGAAGTAGGACTGCACCTTGTCATAGCCCACCTCCACCGTGAAGAAATACAGGTAGGGATCCTCGGGACTCCACAGGCGGGGCGAAGGAAACTTCACGATGGCTTTTCCCTCGATCATGGGGACGGTCAGATCCCCATCGGGCGTTTGTACGGTGACTTTACCCTCGGGAAATACGTCCTCGGGGAAGTCGCCGTAGGTGATGTAAGCCATAATGGTGGCGGTGTCCTCTGTCGTGTCGATGCGGAGGTGTTCAACATGAGATCTCGGTACAGCCTCTATCCAGACGGTCTGCCAAATGCCCGACACGGGGGTGTACCACATACCGCCGCGGTCTGCGCGCTGCTTGCCGTAGGGGAGAGTGTGGGGGCGCAGGTCGTCCCAGACTTCTACGACCAGTTGATTTTCCTTTTCCAGGCGGTCGGTGATATCCAAGTCAAAGGGCTCGTAGCCACTCTCGTGCATTCCTATGAAATGTCCGTTGAGATAGGCCATAGCTTTCTGATCCACCGCGCCGAAATGGAGAAGAATCCGTCCCCCGTCAAAGCCCTCAGGGAGGGTGAAGGTTTTGCGGTAGATCAAGGTATTGACGTCGCGCGGCTCAAGACAGACACCCGACAGCAAAGATTCGGGACAGAAGGGCACGCGTATGGGCTGGGGCTCGCCGCCGTTGACAGAAATTTCCCACGTGCCGTTGAGGCAGAAAAAGGACTCCCGCTTCATTTGAGGACGGGGATAGGTATTCCACGGAATGACGGTGGGATCAGCCCGCAGAGCCTCCCCCGTCTCGGTCAAAAGGTGGATAAAATCTTGTTTTTTCTTAGACATGACGGTTAGAATAAATTGTTGTTTACCACCTGTGGTGGTAAACAACAGGGCATCTCTAAAAACTCTATCGCTGAACGAGCGGCGAGCAATTTGTTAGGCAATTCGAGCAAAAATTCGCACGCGTAGCAGGAGCTACGCGAAGAATATTTGTGAAGAAGTGCCAAAGAAAGTGCCGCCGATTCGTCAGTGAGAGGGTTTTTAGAGGTGGCCAACAATTTACAATCCTTTCTATCAATTCCTTTCAATCAATTATCGGTATCTTCTGCTGCCGTCTTCTTTTTCTTATTCTTACTTACGATCACATAGGGCACCAAAATTCCTCCGCAGGTGACCACAAAGGCGCCGAATCCGATGAAAAACAGCTCAAGGATGCCGATACCGCTGTCCACCACCGCGTCCTGACCATTCAAAGGAACAGACAGGAAAGTAGCCTCGTAGGTGACATCCTTCATAACAGCGGTCACCGTGGGCGTCCAGCCGGTAAAGGTGTAGCTGAATTGGCCGTCCTCTTCGCGGACAGGGTCGGAGGGAATCGTGGGCATTTCTCCATAGCGGTACGTTTCCGACGCGATCACATTCCCTCGGTCAATGAAAACGACGGTATAGGTGAGGGGTGTGAAATCCACCGACACCTCTACGTCTCCCTCGGGCATCACAAAGTGATACACCCCGGCATCATCCACGGTGTGCTTGATGACAGTTCCCCACGCATCCCGCAGGATCACGCCGGTAAGACCGTAGCCCGGCGCCGCGTTGATACGGAAGCTCACCCTATCCCCCGCGGCTGTGGGCACAGAAGGCAACAGGCAAAGACCGCCTGCATCATTCTTTGTGCCGTCTACCGTTACAGTCGCATGAATTCCGTAGCCGACTGTCAGAGTATAGGCCGTTTCGGTTTTTAAATTAGCCACCAGGGTGCCTTCGCTCAAAGCAGAGATCACCTTTCCCGAGGGATCCGTCAAAAGCGCGTCAAGATCCTTGGAAAGCGTCAGATTCATGCGGATCTCCGTCGATACAGATATAGGTTGGAGTGAAGCATCAAGAAATTCCAGGAACATGGGTGCGGCGGTCTGTCCCAGTCCTTGGGTCACCAGATAGGCAGCCGAAGTGCTTGCAAGAGTGCTGACGTCTTCGCTGCTGATCAACAAGGTGACGTTATCCATGGAAAGGACAAGATCACAGCTTCGCCCGGAGGCATAGTCCAACAGAGCCGTCATGGGCAGGCGTCCCATATCACCGTGAGAAAGATTGGTGACGGTCAGCGTGCCGTTCTGCTCGGAAACCATGGCGTCCTTCCCTGCACCGGGCAGCAGGTCCACCGCCTCAAACACAGCGGTATAAACGGTATCGGCCGTCACAAGGCCGATACCGGGAGAAAAGCCCTTGAATACATAGGTATACCGCCCGTCCATCGGCAGCGTGGGCACGATCGGGCTCACCGGCATTTCCCCGGATGCGTACACCTCGGTTTCGGTGGAGCTGCCTATCACCCATTGCACCTCATATTCCTTTTCCACCGGGGCAAATACGGCGGTATAGGTGGCCTCAGCCGTGACCGGAGTCATGGCGGGAGACCAGCCCACAAAGGTATAACGGTAGGTATCGTCCTCAGCTTTCTCGGGTACACCGTCAAAGGCGGGCATATCGCCGTGCTCGTAGGTCTCGCGGGTCTCCATCCCCTCTACGCGCCAGGTGACGGTATAGGTAGCCTTTTGGGTAGTATAAGCGGCGTAAAAATCCGTATCCTTTTGGATGGTCAGCCCTTCCTCTCCGGGAAAATGAAGCTCCCCTGCCCCATCCGTCCAACCGCTGAAGGTGTAGATGATACCGTTGGCCGTGGGGCGCTGCGGTGTATCGGCAGGCCATGCGATCCGTCCGTTTTCATCCGCGGTGCAGGCGTACAGAAGGGTGGTTCTGTCATAGTCATAGAAGGAAGCGACCCATGATCCCTCTGCCGAAGCACTCTTACCCACCTCCACAGCCAAAGGATAGGAGGCGTTCTCAGAAAGAGCCTCTCTCTTTTTCAACTGCCCGGAGGTCACGGCTTGAGCCAATGCTTCCTCATAAGCGTTGTAGATGGGACGCACCGGCCGCTGTCCGGGCGCCTGCACGACGGTGGGAAGCACGGGCTTATTGACCACGGTGGGGGCCGTCGGCTCTGACACCTTAAGGGGAGGGACAGGCTCCGCCACAACGGTCGGCTCCACAGGCTTTTTCATATCCCCGGGTGAGATAACCTCTGCCATATAGGGCGGATAGGCGTCAAGGGGGGTGGCGGCATTGATGTCCGTGAGGATAAAGCAATCCTCCAAAAGATCGGTCAATCGGCTATTAGATATACTCCAGTTGACGTTAAAGGTAACGGTATCGTCCAGCGCACTGGACAAGGCATACAGCTGGGCCACAAACTGCCAGTAGCGTTCCTTTTTTCCCTGCATCTGCAAAATATCCGGCACGGCATCGTTACCGTACAGGCGTGACAGGCTGGTATAGAGCAGGGTCACGTTATCACGGATCGCCGTGTAATTTCCGAGATAGTAAGCGTATCGCTCGGACTCCTCCCCATCCTTGGGGTATCCGCCCAAAAGCGCAATGAGCTGCGCCGTGGCCGCATCGGCGTTGGCGATATCCGTAGCATCGCATCCCACCGACACCAGCTCATCCTGGCGGGCAACCACCGTGGCCACGGTAGGGCCATTCAAGGTAGCATTCAGAATATGCCCTTCGGAATCGCTGACAAAGCAGCTATCCACCAAGGCAAGCTGGGCTCTGATCTTTTCCAGCTTGGTCAGGTATTCGCAATAGTCATAATACTTTTTCTCGTATTCGGCAGGGCGCTCGGTAAACTCCACATATGCCTTGTAGGCCGCATCGTATGCCGCCTTTTCTTCGAGGTAGGCATTGTATGTGGCCAGTTTCTTTTCATAGGTGGCCATCTCCGCGAGATAAGCCTCATAGACAGCTTTACGCTCGTCATACACCTTTTTATCTGACAAATAAGCATTGTAAAGCGCCAGATCGGAGCGGTACTGCTGTAGCTGTACACGATACGCCTGATAAGCCTCATAGGCAGCGGTATGGTCGGCAAGGGCTTGTTCATATTCATCATACGCCGAAAGGATCTCCGTACCACGCGTGTAGGCGGCATTGAGCAGGGTGTTCACCGAAGCTGAGGCACAGATCAGCTCCGCCTCGTAGTGGACGGTAACCGTCAGGAGGGTATCGCTGACGGGGAACGTGGCAGCATAAGTATCCTTTCCCTCGGGCAAGAGCGGGTGAGTCTCAGCTCCGCACTGTACGCTGACGGGTGTCCAGGCGGTGCCCAAGGTCTCTCCAAGGTAAGTCCTTGCGGTGACGGTGGCTTTTCCTCCTTCGGGAAAGGTAACGGTCACCTGCTCGTGAGGAACTGTGCTGTCATAGGTGAGAGACAACTCAGCAAGGATGCCCTTTCCCGCCTCGGCATCCAGCCACTTCTCTTCAGCCTCGGTCAGGGGCTGCCCTAAAATGTAGGTCAGGAGCGCGGCAGGGGATATTTCGGCCGTACTGCCTCCCATAGCCGTATCGGCAGGAGGCGCTATGGGTAATGCCCCTTCTTCAGCGGCGTTGACGGGAAGGATCGCCGCAAGCGCCATGGCAACCAACAGGATGGCAGAAAGCAACCGTTGCCAAGGCTTGGGAAATGTATGGTGGATATGTTTCATATATTTTCTCCGTTTGAAAAATTCGTCATGTATGGTATCCTCAAGATACATAAATATTATACATCATAGGTGATCTTTTGTCAAGGAGGAGGGCACCATACGCATACCGTCAATGGTACAAATACAAAAGGATGCTACCCTGCGATAGCATCCTTTCAGACGAATTTCGGTAACCGAAATTCATCGGTTTACATATTTTGGTGGAATTCCGACAGCTTCAGCCCGGGATTCTTGTCCAGCGCCCAGTCGATCTCGTAGTCACCCACGAAGATAAGCAGGTTTCTGCCCTTCACGTCCTGCACCCACTTGGTGTTCTGCATGAGGCGGAGAGAGGCAGGGTTCAGCTCTTCGGGGTCGTTGTCAATGTAGCGGATGAGCTGGTGGGGCGTGTCCTTCTTGTAGTACTTGACGCCGTACTCGGATTCCATGCGGAACTGAAGCACATCAAACTGCAACACACCTACCACGCCCACGATCACACGCTCCATACCCGTATTGGGCTCGAAGAAGATCTGGATAGCACCCTCCTGGGCGATCTGGGTCATGCCCTTGGCGAACTGCTTGCGCTTCATGGAGTCGATCTGCTCTACCACGGCAAAATGCTCGGGGGCAAAGGTGGGAATGCCCGCATATTGGATCTTAGCACTCTTAGCGCAAATGGTATCACCGATGGAGAAGATACCGGGATCAAAGACGCCGATGATGTCCCCCGCATAGGCGGTCTCGATGATCTCGCGCTCCTGGGCCATCATCTGCTGGGGCTGGGAGAGCTTGACGGGTCTTCCTGCCTGGATGTGGAAGTATTCCTCGCCCCGCTCAAACTGACCCGAGCAGATACGCATGAAGGCGATACGGTCACGATGGGCCTTGTTCATGTTGGCCTGGATCTTGAACACGAAGGCAGAGAAATTGTCCTCAAAGGGGGAAATCTCGGTGGGAGTGCCCTCGTCCACGGCAGGGTGGACGCTCATATGGGACAGGGGAGCGGAGGTCATCTGCAAAAATCTCTCCAGGAAAGCCTCCACGCCGAAGTTGTTCAGCGCGGAGCCGAAGAATACGGGGGAGAGCTTGCCGCATCGGACTTTTTCAATATCGAAGTCGAAGCAAGCACCGTCCAGAAGCTCGATCTGCTCCACCAGAGCCTCACGGGCGTAGGGGCCGATGAGGTTATCCATCTGCTCTGTATCGTTGATGTCGCACTCAATGCCCTTGAGACGCTTGCGTCCCGCGTGGAACTCGTCATAGGCCAGGATGGAATGGCGGTCACGCTCGTAGACGCCCTTGAAATCCACGCCGCAGCCGATGGGCCAGTTCATGGGGTAGGTGCCGATGCCGAACTCCTTTTCCAGCTCATCAATGAGGTCGAAGGGGTCGCGGGTCTCTCTATCCATCTTGTTGATAAAGGTGAAAATGGGGATATGGCGCATGGAACAGACCTTGAAAAGCTTACGGGTCTGGGGCTCGATACCCTTGGCGCCGTCGATGACCATCACCGCGCTGTCGGCGGCCATGAGGGTACGGTAGGTATCCTCCGAGAAGTCCTGGTGGCCGGGAGTATCCAGGATGTTAATATGGTATCCCTCGTACTCAAACTGGAGCACCGAGGAGGTGACGGAGATACCTCTCTTTTTCTCGATCTCCATCCAGTCAGAGGTGGCGTGGCGGTCGGAGGATTTGCCCTTGACCGCGCCCGCGGACTGGATCGCGCCTCCGTAGAGCAGGAATTTCTCGGTGAGGGTGGTCTTACCCGCGTCGGGGTGGGAGATGATGGCAAAGGTTCTGCGCTTTTCGATATGATTGCGAATGTCAGCCATGTTATGCCCTTTCTGTATCTGTAGTTTTTATCTATCTGAAAATTGCTCAATCTTATTTATTATAGCCGAAAATCACGGTTCTGTCAATGGTATAGACGATGAAATTTTGTCAGATATCCAACAATGAAATGGTCAAAGCGTAAAAATCCCCATCTCGCTGAGAGATGGGGATGATTGAGATCAGTTTCTTACTTTTTCTTCCAGTCTTTCACGGGGGTGATGCACTTAGCCACCTCGCGGAGCCTTTCAAGAATTGCCTGAAAGCGCGGTTCTTCACGAATAGCATCATAGCGGCCCTGATGCTGCATTTTGTAATAACAGTAGTATGCGGTATTGATATGCTTATTGCCCCATTCTTCACCATAAACCAAGCAATTCGTAAAGGGAGACGTAAAGGGATCCCCGGGCTTGGCGGCTTCGGCGGCAACAGCATGGTCACACATCTTTTCCAAGGCATCCAGCGTCTCTTCGGTCTTTCCTTGGGCAATCAGGTAGGTGGCCATAAAGCGGTAGACCTTTGCCACATCACCGTGATAGTGATTGAGGTTATCGCCAAAAACCATGCAGTAGAGGTCAACGATCTGCTGATAGTAGGCGATCTTTTGATTCCATCCCTCAGGATCGTTAGGAATGACGCAAGCAATATAATCGGTAAGGCAGGCGCAGAGTCTGTCGGT
This sequence comes from Oscillospiraceae bacterium, assembly GCA_015063685.1. Taxonomy (GTDB): domain Bacteria; phylum Bacillota; class Clostridia; order Oscillospirales; family CAG-272; genus CAMEON01. The sequence goes on from SVTR01000001.1 coordinate 61,103, forward strand.
CAACTGCTCAATGTACTCCTGTTTAGGCTTTTGGTCTCTCCCGTCCTCGCTCAAAATGGCGCTGCGCGTAACCTCACGGCAATTTTGCATGGACGGCAGAGTAGCCATGATACGCTCCGCACGCAGGGTATCGTGAAAGCCGTTATAGTAGAGAGATGCCAGGCGAGTGATCATGTTATTCTTGAATTCATGATCCTCCGTGCGATCGATGAGGGCAATATAGATTTTTTCGGCCTCGGTCAGTTCAGCCAAATGGGATTCGGCCTCCCCGTCCCACATATAGACGCGGCACAGAGTATTAGCCAAATGTGCCTGAATTCTTTCGTTAGATGGAAATTCAGCCACAAATTTTCTTGCCTCAGGAATGGCTGTTTCTTTGCTACCCAGCTCATCATGCATGGAAATGACATCATAGATCTCCGCGAGCCTCTTTTCTCTTTCTGTTCGGTTCAACCCCAAGAGGTCGTCAGTGCTGACCGAAAAAAATTCTGCAATAGAGGGAAGAAGCTCGATATCGGGGTAGCTGGTCTCGGACTCCCAGCGGGAAATGGCCTGGGGGGTAACGCCGAGGAAGGTAGCAAGCTGGTCTTGGGTGACCTTGTGTTTCGCGCGTAGGTTTTTGATGGTCATACCTATTTTGAGATTCATATATTCTCCTTTTTCTGTGTATCTAATTGGTTGAAGGGTGTTCTGTAAGCTTACGCCTTTATGATAACACAGAAATGTCACTCCGACAATTATCAATCGGTTGTTGCCGTGTTAATTGACAGTTGAGTTTATAAGTAACAGATAACCGCCCCACAGGGAGACGGCTATCTTTTTTATTTCACAACCACATTTTCCTCACCTAAAATTCTCACCAGCCGCGCCTTGACCACAGACGTGAGTCTCACCTTGACGGCGTGTTTGACGTACTTCTTGGCAGACTCATCATAGAACACGGTCTCGGTGTTGCCGTCGCAGAAGATCATGACGAGGTTTTCGGCCTTCTTGTAGATCTCGCCCTCAAGGTCGGGAACGCGGAGATAGACGCGGACGGGGACTTGGGGTTTGGGAGGCTCGCCCGGGTGTTCGATGGCGGCGGGCCTGCGCTGTGCCGCGTTCGCGGGCGGCACAGCGCGGGGCTCCGGACGCCCCCCGGTGGGGCTCATCATGGATTCGTAAGGATTGTAGACAGGGGGAGATACTTCCGCACGGTGGGACGTGGTCGGGGGCGTCTGCGGAGCCTTTGCTTCGGCCTCAGCCGAAGCGGCCCGCCGCCTGGGGTGGGGGGTGGGGGGCGTTGGGACGGCCTCTCGGTAATGGGCATCGTCTACCAAAAGCCCAATGGTGGAAACGAGAATCTTGGGTGCCTCGTCCTCGCGGATAGAGAGATTGCCCTCCACAAAAACCGCTTGGTCCACTCTGATCAAATCTCCGTCCTGACTAAAGATCTTGGGGAAAGCCAGGCACTCGATCTCACCGGACGCATCTTCTATGGTGAAAAACGCCATGCGCTCGTCCTTGCGAGTGGTTTTTGCAGTCACCGATGAGATCATGCCCGCCACCCGAACGTGAGCCTTGTCCGGGAGCAAGGCGATGGGCGCATCCTCGTCCTCTGCAGTGTCCGCAGGGATGATTTCCGAAACAGACAAGGGCTTCAGTCCCGCGATACACTTCCGATAATCATCCAAAAGCTGTCCCGAGAAGAACATGCCCGAGGCCTCCTTCTCCAGCATCAGCTTTTCGCGAAGGGTGTATTCGGGGATATCGGGATACGCAAAATGATCGGGTTGAACAGAGGCATCCTCACGCTCGTCAACCACCGAAAACATATCCATCTGCCCCTCCAGATTGGCACGGTTTTTGGCAGCTCGCACCTCGATCATGTGCTCATAAACCGCCAGGAGCTGGGCTCTGTGGGTGGGGAAGCTGTCGAAGGCCCCCGCCTTGATGAGTCCCTCCACCTGACGCTTGTTCATATCCTGTCCAGACAGACGGTCAAGGAAATCGTCGAAGGAAGCGAAGGGACGGCGGGCGCGCTCGGCAAAGATAGCGTCCAGGAAGGACTCGCCCACGTTCTTGAGGGCAAGGAGACCGTAGCGGATGGCGGTACCGTCGTAGTGGAAGGTCTTGCGGGAGGTGTTGATATCGGGGGGGAGCACCTTGATGCCGTATTTGCCGCATTCGGCGGTGTACTCCGCCATTTTGGGCTGATTGCCCAGGACGCTGGTGAGCAGGGCGGCAAAATAGGCGCCGGGATGGTGGGCTTTCAAGTAGGCGGTTCGATAGGAAATGAGGGCGTAGGCGGCGGCGTGGGATTTGTTGAAGGCGTAGTTGGCAAAGCCACCCATATCGTCAAAGAGTTGATTGGCATTTTCTTTGGTCATCCCCCGTTCGGTCGCGCCCTTCACGAAATCTGCCCGCTCGGCCTCCAGCACCGAGGCCTTTTTCTTGGACATGGCGCGGCGGACGATGTCGGCGTGGCCGTAGGTATAGCCCGCCAGCACGCGGAAGATGCTCATGACCTGCTCTTGGTACACCGTCACGCCGAAGGTAGAGGCCAGAACGGGCTCCAGGAGGGGCGAGGGATAGGTGACCTTTTCGGGATGCTGTCTGTTTTCAATATAGGTGGGGATAGCTTCCATGGGGCCGGGACGGTACAGGGCAATGGCCGCCTCAATGTCCCCGATGCGTATGGGCTTCAGATTCATGAGGGTCTGCCTCATCCCCCCTGACTCCAGCTGGAAGATACCCGAGGTATTGCCCTTCCCGATCAGCTCATAGGTAGTCTTATCGTCCAAAGGACATTTCTCCAGATCGAAATCGGGATCATTTTCCTTCACCTGATTTTCCGCGTCGTGCATGATGGTCAGGTAGCGCAAACCGAGGAAGTCGAATTTCAGAACCCCCAGCTTGGCCACGGTATCCATATCGTACTGGGTGACGGTAGTGCCGTTGTTTACCGCCAAGGGGACGTAATCGGCCACAGGGTGGTCGGTGATGACGATACCTGCCGCGTGGACCGAGGCGTTACGGGGCATTCCCTCGATAGCGGCGGCGGTGTCGATGAGCTTTTTGATTTGCTCCGAGGAGCCGTAGAGAGTTTTGAGATCGGGGAGCTTCAAGGCGTCGGCAATGGTGATGCCCAGGGCTTGGGGGACGGCCCTTGCCACCACGTCCACGTCGGCGTAGCTCATGCCCATGGCGCGTCCTACGTCACGGATGGCGGCACGGGCGGCCAGGGTACCGAAGGTGATGATCTGGGACACGTGATCCCGTCCGTACCGCTCAGCCACGTAGGCGATGACCTCGTCACGGCGGTTATAGCAAAAGTCCACGTCGATATCGGGCATGGACACACGTTCGGGGTTCAAAAAACGCTCAAAGAGCAGGTCAAAGGCGATGGAATCCACCTCGGTGATGGCCAGGCAATAGGCCACGAGGCTCCCCGCGCCCGAGCCACGGCCGGGGCCTACGGGGATATCCTTGCGCTTGGCAAAGCCCACGTAATCCTGGACGATGAGAAAATAATCGTCATAGCCCATCTCCGAGATGACCGACAGCTCGTATTGAATGCGCTGACGGTACTCCTCCTCTGGGTGCTTGTCCGAAAAGACGATCTGCCCGTCTGAAATACGCTTTTGAAGTCCCGCTTCGGTGAGACGTGTGAGGTATTCGGTGGCGGTCAGGCCGTCTGGGCAAGGGAATTTGGGCAGGTAGGTCTTGGAAAAATCAAAGTCCACCCGGCACCGATCGGCGATACGGACGGTATTTTCAATGGCACCCTCGTATCTGCCGAAGAGCATGGACATCTCCGCCGTGTCCTTATAATAGAACTCATCGGTGGCAAAGCCGATACGTCCGCCCTCCGTGAGGGTATGACCCGTCTGGATGCAGGTAAGGATCTCCTGCATGGGGGCATCGGAGCGGCGGAGGTAGTGACAGTCGTTGGTAGCCACCAAGGGGAGGCCGCACTCTCTGGCCACGCGGAGCATGGTGGGGAGGATCTGCTTTTCCTCCGCCAGGCCGTGGTTTTGCAGTTCGATGAAGAAATTGCCCTCTCCAAAGATATCAGACAAGGTCATAGCGGCGGTCTTCGCCCCTTCAATATCCCCCATGATGACCTTTTTGGGGATCTCACCCGAAAGGCAAGCGGACAGGGCGATGAGGCCGTGATGATATTTGCGCAAAAGCTCCATATCCACCCTGGGCTTGCCGTAAAAGCCCTCGGTAAAGCCTGCGGATACCAGCTTCATGAGGTTTTGGTAGCCCTCGTTGTTCTCGCAGAGCAGCACCAAATGGTAGTATTGCCCTTCCCTGCCGGCGCCCATCTTTTCAAAGCGGGAACCGGGGGCGACATAGACCTCGCAGCCGATGATGGGCTTGACCCCCGCCTTTTGGCAGGCCTCGTAGAAGGCCACGGCGCCGTAAAGGACACCGTGATCGGTGAGGGCAACGGTGTCATGCCCGCATTCCTTCACGCGGGCGGGGATATCGCTGATACGGCACGCGCCGTCCAAAAGACTGTATTCGCTGTGGAGATGAAGATGGACGAAATCGGACATGGTGGCTCCTTTCTATAGATGTGAATGTGCGATAAATTGTTGTTTACCACCTACGGTGGGGCTTTGGTTCAGGGGAGTGCATCCTGTGCGAGCTGCATACCGCGATGGGGAGTACAACGGTAAATTGTTGTTTATGGGCGTTTACTGACCAACGCGGTCATCCTGAGCAAGGCCGCTGGCCGCGCCGAAGGATCTCTTTATACCTGTAAAAAAACATTGTCATAAAAAGGTTTTGCTTCCTGTGGGATCCTTCGACTCGGGCATCGCCCTCGCTCAGGATGACTGTTTCAAGGCGGGGCACAACAACGCTAAACAACAATTTATCGTTGTACCGCCCCTCGCGGGATGTTCGTGGCACAGGATGCACTACCCCGAGCAATGGCAGCCGGCACGGCCGGCAAACAACAATTCACACGTTCTCCCCGCGGAAGATCAGCTCTGCATTTCCCTTCTTGTCCACCGCCAGGATGGCTTGCTCGTCGCCAAGGCGGAAGATCTCGCGGCGGGACACCTTGAGGCCAAGAAATCCCGCGGGCAGGTCAAAGCTGTCCCCGTCGATGGTGACGGTGATCTTCCCCTTTAGGCGGGCAAAGGTATATCCGACGGTATGGGTGGTGTCGTCCACCGCGACAGACCAGTTTTTCTGTTTCATGGGTTACCTCCGTGGTCTATGATGATCATACTGTAGGGGAAGCGTTTCGCCTCCCGTTTTTATTGGTACCATTATACAGGAAAATGAGGGGCTTGTCAAGGCGGCGGGATAAAAAACAACCGCTATGCCGTCCGAGTTCTGTCCTCTCCCGGGGCAAAGGGGATTTTACGCACGAAAGCGAACGGATTTTGTCAAAGTCAACATTCTTCACGCGTTCTTCATATGCAGTTCATATCCGTATGATAGAATTGAAAAGCCAAAGAAAATTGGCAAAAAATACAAAGGAGGGAAAACCTTATGAAACATACTCGAAAACACAAGCTTCATCTGCCTATTGCCCTTTTGCTTTCCCTCATTTTGATTTTTGAGGGAATGGCTGTGGCAGCCTTTGCCGCAGACTCCGATGACACCACGGCGGGCACAGAGATTGACACAGGCGCGATGGTTCCCGAACCGTCCGATACAGAAGACGAGGAGCTTGAAAGTGAAGTGATCATTTCACCCCCATGCATCTCGGTGGGTGACGGTGAGCCGGCTTCCCCCGCCGCAACCACCGATACCCAGCTCATTCCCGACGGCATATATGCATTGCGGAATGCAGGCAATGCGGGACTGTACATGGACACCCAATATGACGCTTCCTCGCCGGGGTATAAGCTACAGCAATACGCATATAGTCAAGCCCCTGTTAAAACCTTGTCGGAGGGCGGTTATGCAAACGGGGGTGTATTCAAGGTGTCTTACCGCTCAGACCTTGGTACCTACGTCATCCGCTCCATGACCAATAATCTGCTGAGCTACCAATTTTGGGGGAACAACGTGGTGACCCATGAAATCCCCGCTGAGGATACAGAAGTAGCCGCAGCAGACACGTTTACCATTACCCGGGGAGGCAGCGGCTACTTCATTTCGCCCTACGGCAGCAGTTATTGTATTGCCGCCAATGCCACCACCGCCTCAGGCTCGGCAGGCGCACCCGATTCGTATCTTATCAAAAGCACGCAGACGGCGGCGGGCAAGCAAGCCCAATGGTTGTTTTCTTACTACAGCTACTATACGACGGCACATAAGCAGGGTTATTTGATGCAACAGGAGCCTACGGCCGATGATCTGGTGGCAGGTAACACCTGCACGTTCAAGGCCAAAACCTGGTCAACGAAAATCAATCATAATGTACCGTATTTGCGCTTGTCTATATCCAACGGCTCGACCGGCACTTTCAACTGGCAAACAAATACATTATCAGTTAGCCTCCATAAAGAGGGGCCGATTGGTTTATGGATCGAAGCCAGAGTAGACGATTCTACCCCCAACCTGATCGCTACCCGCAACTATAACGTGACACTTCCGTTCGAGCAGGGTATATATTTCTTCAAAAACAGGCAACTGGAAAAGCACATGCAAATCGATGACGTTGGCAGCGCGACCATGGAAGTCTTGCCGTTTGAAGGTACGGATGACCAAAAATGGGTTGTGGAACACTACAGTGGGCTGTATTACACGATTAAATCTGCCCAAAACGGTTTGTATCTTTCTGTTCCGTCAGGATCATATGACATTGATAACGTCAAGCTTCGACTCCAAGAATTTACCATGGCCAACGGCCAATTTTGGCATTTTGAAAAGCCTCACGAAGATGTAGATTCCTACGTCATTCGACCCAAATCGGGGGAAGGCAAAACCACCGATTGGTGTATCAATGCCAAAAATGTGACGTGGGGATTGGATAACGGTGCTATCGTACAAAGCAGTTTTGTGAATAATAACAGTTATTACGATGAATGGATGCTGGAATTAATAGATTCCTTCAGATTCACATTTTACGGTGTAACAAACATCGGACACGACCATATAACTTCATTGAAAACCATCGAAGGTAATTTGCGTCTTGCGGGTTTCAACAATGTCAATCTATCTGATGGCGCCATGACACCGTTGAATTGTCTTGACGATCTGATTGAATCAAATGTATTTACCTTCCGTGGCCATGGAGAAGTCCTTATAAATCCTAGAACCGGTAAGGAAGAGTGTACCGGAATCATACTGAACGATCAAACCGAAGACGGTAGAATTGGTTTGTATAGCCATCTATCCAATCAAACAACAGCTAACAGCATGAATATTGAGTCAATAGACTCTTTTGAAAATGTGAAACTAGCCATATTCATGGGATGTGAAACAGGATACGGAGGAGAAGCGGGAAAGAATTTACCTGCGATCGTTGTAAGCCAAGGCGCAGAAGTTGCTATTGGTTTTCAATTGAAGATAGATTGCAACGAATCAAACGTTTGGATTAATCAGTTTTATACGGCTTTATTAGAGGGAGATAACGTAAGCGATGCAGTTGCTGCCGCATCATGGGGAAAAACCACCAGTTCGCCATTAAACCCAACATTTATCACTATTTGCGGCAATGAAAATTACGAATTGAGCGAGTAGGAAAGAAAGGAGCAAATATTATGACAAAAATCATAATTTGTCTATTGTCCGCCTTGATATTTACGCTGTCTTTTTCGGGTTGTTCCGAAAGCGAGCCAAAAGAAAGATATAACATTCAGCTTTGCAGCTTTTCGGATTGCCTCCCGGAAGCGATGCATCAATTGGAATATGACAAATGGAGCCGCGACGTCTATACCGATGATTCCGTGGAGAAAAAAATCACGGTATCTTTGGACGGTCGTTCGATTGAAGCAGAATATGATTATTCAACGTACTGGCACTATGATTTTTATCCGACACACGTCTACCGCGATGCGGATCGCAACCGATACGCTTATACCGAAGACGGAAATCTCAACGGCTTTCTCTGCTTGTGTGATCAAGATGAGGTAAAAGATACTGATGAAATATACACGGAGGAAGAGTGCCGTGATATCGCCACGACTTTCTTGAGCCGTTATGTTAACGCCGAAAATTATACGATCGATACGAATTATGATGCCGACTCCCGGAGTTATTCGTTTGCGTTTAAACGATATGTAAATGGACTTCAATCTGCCGAGGAAGCAGAGCTTCGGGTAGCGGAGAACGGGCATTTGCACTATATGTGTATCTTTATGCTTGACAAAATGTCCTCGGAGGCCCGGGTTGATTTTGACTTTGAAGAGATTGAGGCACAAATTACGGCACGACTGGACGAAGCATACGCTAAAGTCAAAGAAACGTATGACCGCGTAGAGTATGATTTTGAAGGATATACCTTAACGATGGATGAAAACGGTAAATACATGTTGGTATGTGATGTGGACGTAGATTGTTTCATTGATTCGGAATCCGGATCTGTTCGCAGCGGTGGTATGCTTCAATTTGTCATCAAAGAAAACAACAATGTGCAACGTCAACCCTAAATTTAGCCGAGAGGGCCCACCCTCTCGGCTTTGCTATGCCTAAAATCCTCAAGCCGCAAATGTAAACATTCTTCCCACAGTCTTGCAAACCCCGAAAATTTGTGGTATGATATGTGTAGTTTCAAAATACACAGAAAGGAGCATCGGTATGCATCTTGCGGAATCCGGCGAAATGTATCTGGAAACCATATACGTTTTGTCAAAAGAAAAAAGCGTGGTTCACTCGGTTGACGTAAGTGAGCATATGGGATATTCCAAGCCAAGCGTCAGCCGCGCCATCGGACTTCTGAAAAACGGCGGCTACGTGGAAATGGCCGAGGACGGTGCCCTCACCCTGACGCCTTCGGGCCGGGAGGTTGCCGAAAAGATCTTTGAGCGTCACACGGTGCTCACGGCGCTTTTGGTCAAGCTGGGTGTGGATATCCCCACGGCCACAGAAGACGCCTGCAAAATGGAGCACGATATCAGCGACGTTTCCTTAGCCGCCATCAAGGCCTTTGTCGAGACCTGATCATCGGGCATACTCCCAAAGCTCATCCATATGCGAAAGCGCCCCTCACCGGTCGGTGAGGGGCGCTGTTTTGGTGAGATACCCCAAGCCAAATCAGCTCAAGGCTCGGTACAGAATTTGCAGGGTGTCCTTATCGGTGATCTCGCTGTCGGCAATGATCACCATGCCCTCATGGGTCACGGTCACGGCCTTGCCTGCGGCGGCGATGATTTCATCCGCTTTGACGTAGGCCACACCGTAATGGTTGTAGGTGGTCTCACCCTCGCAGGAAATTCCCCAGGTGGCTTCCACAAAGGACACGGGAAGCCAGAAGGCGTGATCCGAGCAAAGGGTGGTCGCCAGGGTATTATCCTCCACCAGACGCACCTGTCGTCCGCCTACAAAGGCGTTGTAGGAACGGGAACGGAGCACCACCATGTCATCGGTGAGGCACTCGGGGATCTTCTCTTCAAACTGAGTGTCCTCCAGGGTGAAGCGATAGTTGAAACGGTCATTGGGGGCGGCGTCGCCCAGGTCAATGAACTCCATGACGTCGCCGTAAGCAACCGAGTTATCCGCCCATTTGAAATCCATGGTGCCCGTAAACTCAATGAGGGAGCGGTGCACCTTGATCTGCAGTACGTTGCCCTCCAGGGTATACAGACCGCTGCCCACGGTTTCCATGCTCCATTGGTCGGTACCGTTGAACTTCTCAACCGACACCAGAGTTTCGCTCTGGGCACGGTTGATGATGAAATCGTAACCGTACCAGCCGGTGTCATTGTTGCAGTCGGCGTCGATGAACAGATTCATCCAGTTGGGGCTCCTGTTATCGTTGGTGGTGATGTCGTCGGCGCACTCCACGTAGAAATAAACATAGGTGCTGTCGGTAGACACCTTGGCAGTAACGATGTCGTTTCTGCCGGTATAGTTCTCGTAGAAGCCGTACTCCAGGCCGCCCACGTGTCCGGGGGACTTGCGGTGGGTGATATCGCCCTCATAGTCGCGGAATTCGGGACCTACGGCGTACCATTGACCCACGGAACCGCCAATGTCAATGGCCCATTGACCGAAGGCGGATTCCACCTCGCGGGCACCTCTGTACTGACGGATGTAGTTGGCAATCTGATAGAAATAGTTATCGCCAAAGCCGCCCTTCATAGGCTCAAGGTCACGGGAGTATTCGGGATTGAACTGATCGACGAAGTAAGTCGATTCCTTTTTGGTGGGGTCGTTGGAGACGATATACTCATTAGCGATCTTCTGGCCTACACCTGCGGCACCGGCGCCGGCGCCGGACCAGCGGCCGGCGATCCACTCGTTCCAGCCGGTGATCATCAGGATGGGCTGATGGCGCTTCATGGCCAGCTGGAAATGCTGCGCCAGCAGCGCACCCTCTCCGGTGGTGGTTTCCATCAGGGCAAAGCCCATATCCCAGCTACCCTCGTAGGAAGGAATCCGACCGCAGTAGCTTCGACCGCCATTGGTACCCCAACCGCCGTTGGCACCGTAGCCACACATGATGACCACCTGCTCAGGGTTGCCCTCGTAGTCCTTACCCAAAGACTGGGGATATAGGTCGTTCCACAGCCAGCAGCCCCGACCGTTGCGGGAGGTGTACCATTCGGTACGCCCGTAGGCCCAGCAGAGACGGGTAGTGAAAAAGTCCTTTTGCTCCTGGGTCATGGATACGTCACCCGAGAACATCATCAGGGGTTTACCGTCCCAGTAGAACCAAAGATCCTCGTAAAGGCCCTTGGAATAGATCTTATCCCAAAGCTCGTTGAACTCACCTGTAAAGCCACCGCAGATGAAGCACAGCTTGGGCACGTTGTAGCCCTCCTGCTTCACCTCTTCCCACACCTTGAACAGCGCCATAACGGTGCGCTCGTGGATATTATTGTTGGTGGTGTCAAAGAACAGGAAGTCAATGCCTGCCTCAGCAAACATATAAGCATGCTTGCGAAGCACCCATTCATCGTTGGAGGAATAGTAACCGAAGTAAGGCTCTGCCCAATAGTGGGGATGACCCTCGCCGCCGACCTGCATTTCCTCCCATAGCTTGTCCATACCGCCTTCAAGGTAGGCCTTGTAGTGGTCGGTGGCACCGATGGGATTCAAATAATCCTGATCGGCATCACGCCAGAGGAAGTAGAACATGCCGATCTGGGAATTGTCCACCACCTTGGCGTCTGTGGGCATGGAACGGCCCACGTCATCGGTAGCGGTCCAGGTATCAGCCAGCACGTCACGGTTGGTGGGAATGATGCCGTTATTGCTGTCAGCCGCCTCCGCGGTATCGTAAGTATATTCGGGGAGCACCAGATCCGATGTGGTTACATATTCTGCGTTCTTGGGAACGTCGGATGCCAAAGTTTCAGCATCGGTTTCAGCCTCCGTCTCCACAGGCGCCTCGGTGGGGGCTTCGGTAGGTGCCTCTGTGGGTACCTCAGTAGGTACATCGGTAGGCGCCTCCGTGGGCATCTCGGTAGGAGCCTCGGTGGGCGCCTCCGTATCATTAGCTGTCTCCGCAGCAGTAGTCTCTTCAGAAGGTACAGTCTCAAGGGGCGTGTCGGTATCCGTACACGCCACAGCGCCTAACAGCATCAAAAACGCCAGCAATAAGGATAAGCCGCCCAATACAGATTTTCGACTCATAAGGAAAACCTCCACACAAAATCAATTGCCATTATTATACATGATTTTTCCCAAAATGTCAACATTTTTTTGTGGCATTTCGCCAAGTACCCAGGGGGCTTTTTTTCGTGTGCGAAAATTTCAGCACAAATCCCCACCGCAATTTTATGGAAACATGCCTAAAGGAATGAAAGATAATCCACATTTAACTAAACATATTTGAGCAATATGCCGAAATCTTAAAATTATCAAGAATTTTGTCAAAAAAGTGTTGTTTTTTACGGGGGAGTTGTGTTATAATATACTATGTATGAGTATGATCGGGTTGAATGCCCGCTGGGGAATATCAGCCATCGAAGGAGGTAATCGTCATGTATGAATTTCAGAAAGCCGGCATGTGGAAGCGCATTTCCGCTGCCCTTTTCGACCTCGTGATGCTGGTAGCGGTAGCCCTTGCGTTGGCACTTCTTCTCTCCACCGTTTTGGGCTATGACGGTCTTATGAACCGTATGGAGGCGCTTTACGATGAATACGAGGAGCGCTACGGTCTTTCCTTTGACATCACCGCCGAGGAATACCAAGCCATGTCCCCAGAGGAAAAAATCCCTTACGACGAGGCTTACGATGCTTTTGAGAAGGACGAGGAAGCTATTTATTTACAAAACTTCATTTTTAATTATATCCTGATCATCGTTGTCTTTAGTATCCTCATCGCCTTTCTTATCCTGGAGTTCGTGATCCCGCTGCTTTTCAAAAACGGACAGACCTTGGGCAAAAAGGTATTTGGCATCGGTGTTATGCGCATCGATTGCGTCAAGATCTCTCCCCTTTTGCTTTTTGCCCGTTCCATGCTGGGAAAATGCACGGTTGAGACCTTGCTTCCCGTGCTCATCGTGATCATGATCCTGTTTAACTTGACCGGTATGGGCGGCACCCTCCTGCTCCTGGCTTTGGCCATCGCGCAAATCATTTTGGTAGGCGTGACCCGCGGCCGCACCCCCATCCACGATCTTCTTGCGCAGACGGTAACCGTGGATTTCGCCAGCCAGCGCATCTTCGACAGTCCTGAGGCACTCTTGGAATACAAAAAGCGCATCCACGCTGAATCCGTGGATGAATCCCAAAGCTGATCCCCTCCCCTTCTTCAAAAAATTATTAAATATAAAATAACAATGTTAGAAAGGAAGGCAAAATGAAAGTTGTTTTGCAAAATCTGACAAAGATCTTCCCCAGCCGCAGTAAAAAGGCCGGTGAAGAGGTGGTGGCAGTCAATGACTTCACCTTTGAGATCCCTGACGGAAAGCTGATCGGACTTTTGGGTCCTTCAGGCTGTGGTAAAAGTACCACACTGTACATGATCAGCGGCCTTCAAAAGCCCTCCGGCGGTCAGATCTTCTTTGGTGACGATGACGTGACTGAGCTGTCCGCCGAGAACCGCGGCGTGGGTCTGGTGTTCCAGAACTACGCACTCTACCCTCACATGACGGTGAAGCAGAACATCATGTTCCCCCTTCAGAATCTGAAGGGCGAGGACAAGCTCACGAAGGAGGTCATGTTGGATCGCGCGTACCAGGCAGCCAAGCTGGTGCAGATCGACGAGCTCATGGAGAGAAAGCCCTCCGAGCTTTCGGGTGGTCAGCAGCAGCGTGTAGCCATCGCCCGCGCCCTGGTCAAGATGCCCAAGGTGCTGCTTCTGGACGAGCCCCTTTCTAACCTGGACGCCCGCCTGCGCCTCCAGACCCGTGAGGAGATCCGCCGTATCCAGAAGGAGACCGGCATCACCACCATCTTCGTCACCCACGACCAGGAGGAGGCCATGTCCATCTCCGACATGATCGTGGTTATGAAGCTGGGCGTGGTTCAGCAGATCGGTGCACCTCAGAACGTGTATGACAATCCCACCAACCTGTTTGTTGCCAAGTTCCTGGGCACACCTCCCATCAATGTGTTCAAAGGATATGTGGAGGATGGAAAACTGTACATCGGTGAGAAAACCCCCATCTATGCCGAGCCCGCTGTTGAGGCCGATACCGAGTCTCTCGCCGAGGTCAATGCGGAGCCTGCCGTTGAAGCTGATGCTGACGCAGAACCTCTCGCCGAAGTCAATGCGGAGCCCGCAATTACCGGTTATCAGCACGGCGAGTATGTACTTGATATTGCCGATATGGATTTGGATCCCATTGAAGATCAGGCTGTCATAATCGGCATCCGTCCCGAGGGCTTTGTTCCCTGTGCTGACGGACCCTTGACTTGTGATCTCAGCAGTGTGGAAGTTATGGGACGCGATGTAAGTATCGTTTCTACCCACAAGGCTTCTCTGAACCCCATGATCCGCTCTATCGTAGACACGGATGCCGCCAAGGGAACCAAGGGCAACACCGTTCGTTTCGCGCTGAAGCCCCATAAGGTCTTTATCTTCTCCGCAGAAGACGAAACCCGTCTTGGAAAGGATCCTTCTACTTGGGATCTTCCCGCCCCCACCCCCGCCGTTGTCGCAGTCGAGGGGGAAGGTGAAGCGAGCACCACCAAGTCTACCAAAAAAGACAGCACGAGCAATAAGAAGAAGAAGCGCAGAAAGAACCAGGCTTCAGGCAAAAAGAAGAACAACAAAAAGATTGGCAGTAAAAAGAAAAAGAGCAAGAAGAAGGGTTCGAGGTAAAGTGATATGGTAGAAAGCAAGCATAAATGGAAAGCGTGGCTATACCTTTCCCCTGCCATCATCCTTCTTTTGGTCTTTACGGTATGGCCCATCATCAATACCCTTCGCATGGCTTTTCTGAATGGCTACAGCCTCTCCAGAGAAGTGGGCGGCTGGACCTTCGGCTTCGGCATTGAAAACTTCAAAATGGTGTTTAACGAGTACAGCGGATTTAAGCAGTGTCTGATCAACACCCTGCTCTTGACTGTTCTGACTGTACCGATCTCCACCATGCTGGCTCTGCTCATTGCCGTATGCCTCAATTCCATCAAGCCCCTGCAAAGACTTCTGCAGACCATCTTCTTCCTGCCCTACGTCACCAACTCCATCGCTATCGGTATGGTGTTTGAGGCTATGTTCAATATCGTAGGCTTCAACTCCTCCAGCCCCTCCTTCGGTATCATCAACAGCGTCATCGGACTCTTCGGCGTAGACCCCATCAACTGGATCAACGAAAGCTCCCCCTACTGGGCAAACATCACGGTTCTGGTAATCTACATCGTCTGGAACGCGCTTCCCTTTAAGATCCTCATCCTTCTGGGCGGTCTCCAGAGCATCAACCGCCAATACTACGACGCCGCCAAGATCGACAGTACCCCCAGAGCCCGCGTGTTCACCAAGATCACCGTGCCTCTTCTGTCCCCCATGCTGGCGTACGTCGTCATCACCGGCTTCATCGGCGGCTTTAAGGAATACTCAAGCATCGTCGGTATCTTCGGTGACGACATGCAAGCCGCGGGCGGTAAATCCCTGGACACCATGGTCGGATTTATCTACCGAGCCTTGGGTAACCAGGAGGGTATCGCCTCAGCATCCGCACTCATCCTCTTTGCCATCATATTCGTGGTCACCATGATCAACCTGTATGTGAGCAAAAAGAAGACCCATTACTGATAGGAGGTACCGTATGACAAATCAAGTCACCCTGAGTGAAAAGAACATGCAAAAGGTCTCCGCCCATCAGAAGGTCATGAAGGTGGTTGTGCAGGTGCTTCTCTACACCTTCCTCATCACCATGGCCATCATCGTGGTCTTCCCCTTCTACTGGATGATCATCTCCTCCTTGAAGAGCGAGACCGAATACCGTATGGCCGTTCCCACCCTCTTCCCCAAGGAGATCATCTGGCACAACTATGTGGAAGCCTTCACCGCCGCCAACCTCGGCAGACTGTTCTTCAACACGGTTTTGGTGGGTATCGTATCCACCGTCCTCTCCCTGGTCATCACCGTGCTCTCCGCCTTTGCCTTTGCGCGATTGGAGTTCAAGGGAAAGAACGCCCTGTTTGCCGCTTTGCTGGCCACCATGATGATCCCCGGTGAGCTTTTCACCATCACCAACTACATCACCGTAACCAAGCTGGGATGGATCGACAGCTACACGGTTCTGATCGTTCCCTTCCTTGTCAGTATCTTCTATATCTACCTCCTGCGTCAGAACTTTATGCAGATCCCCAACGAGCTGTATCTGGCCGCCAAGGTGGACGGAACCTCTGACATCAAGTATCTCTGGAAGGTCATGATCCCCCTGTCCCTGCCCACCCTGATCTCCATCACCATCCTCAAGATGATGGGCGCGTGGAACTCCTACGTCTGGCCTCGTCTGGTCACCTCCTCGGAGGACATGCGACTCATCACCAACGGTCTGCGTGATGCCTTTACCAACACGACGGGTACCGCAAACTACCCCGTCCAGATGGCTGCCGTCACGGTAGTCTCCATCCCTCTGTTCCTGGTGTTCATCTTCCTTCGTAAGTATATTATGAAGGGCGTATCCAGAAGCGGTATCAAGGGATAATTCCCGCCCAACACTATGGTTGAATGCGCGGCCCGGTCTCATCGGTCGGGTCGCCGCTTAACGAATAACGGCAGTTCACCCCGTGTGACTGCCACCAATGAAAGGAAAAAGGAAATGAAAAAGAAGATTCTCTCCCTCCTGCTCATCGCCACCATGCTTCTGTCCGTGCTGGCAATGGCAAGCTGCGGTACCACCGCTCCCCCCAGCAGCAACGACGGTAACGAAACCCTTGCAGAAGGCGAAACCGCCGATCCCAACGCAAATCTGCCCAATGCCGCAGGTCTGGCCTCCTATGACGTTCCCTCCGTCGGATATGACGGAAGCGCCGTCACCGTGGTGTTCTACCACTCCATGGGTGCTAAGCTGCAGGGCGTCCTCAATACCTATATTGAGGAGTTCAACAAGCTGTATCCCAACATCACCATCGAGCACTCCTCCATGGGTGACTACGACGGTGTCCGCGACCAGATCAAGACCCAGCTCACCGCAGGTCAGCAGCCCAACATCGCTTACTGCTATCCTGACCACGTAGCTCTGTATAACATGACCAAGAAGGTCATCCCCCTGGACAACTTCATCAACAGCACCATCGAGGTCACCGACAGCGAGGGCAACAAGACCGTTCTGGGTCTGACCGCTGAGCAGAAGGCTGACTTCATCGAGGGTTACTACAAAGAGGGTGCTGCCTTCGATAAGAGAGGCACCATGTACACCCTGCCTATGTCCAAGTCCACCGAGGCTCTGTACTACAACAAGACCTTCTTCGAGGAGCACGACCTGAAGGTTCCCACCACTTGGGAAGAGATGGAGCAGGTTTGCGCAGACATCAAGGCAATCGATCCCGAGTGCACTCCTCTGGGCTATGACTCCGAGGCTAACTGGTTCATCACCATGTGCGAGCAGTACGGCTCTCCCTACACCAGCCTGGATGAGACCAACCACTTCCAGTTTGACAACGAGACCAACCGCAGCTTCGTAAAGATGTTCCACGACTGGTACAAGAAGGACTATGTCACCACCGAGGAGCTCAACGGCTCCTACACCTCCGGTCTGTTCACCGCAACTGAGGGTCGTAAGTGCTACATGGTTATCGGCTCCACCGGCGGCGCAAGCTATCAGACTCCTCCCCAGGTAGACGGTGTTTCCCTCTTCGAGACCGCCATGGCTACACCTCCTCAGGTAAATCCCGACGCCCCCAAGGTCATCTCTCAGGGTCCCTCCCTCTGCCTCTTCGAAAGCGATAATCCTCAGGAGGTCGTTGCTTCCTGGCTGTTCATGAAGTTCCTGACCACCGACGTAGCCTTCCAGGCTGAGTTCTCTATGGCCTCCGGTTACGCTCCTGTTATCAAGTCCGTTCAGGAGAACGCCATCTACAAGGAGTGGCTGGACAGCGCTAACGGCTTCAACAACATGACCGCTCTGAGCGTTAAGCTGGCTCTCTCCCAGAGCAACGCTTACTTCGTATCCCCCGCATTCAACGGTTCCTCCGTTGCCCGTGACCAGGTTGGTATCCTCATGCAGGATGCCCTGGTTTGCAGCGAAGCAGACATCGACGCCGCCATCGCCAAGCTCTTCAAGGACGCTGTCGGTAAGTGCAAGTTCGCCATCGCGTAAGGCAGAATTTACTGTAACAGGAATTGCCTATGAAATTCTTATCTAAAATAACCGTTCTTCTGCTGGCTCTCACTATGATCGCAGGCTGCTTTGCAGCCTGCGGCGTTGCGAACGCCCCCGGCACGGAGACGGGAACACAACAAGAATCCTCTGCGGAAAGCGTCCCTTCGGGAACCCAGGCGGGAACCGAGGCGGAAACCAAGGCAGAAGCCAGCGGTTTCGTAGATTATGCTTCCACCGTGAAGTTTGACCCCAATTCCGGTCGCGCCAGCGCTGAGGTGACTGTAAAAACCTTCGTTGACGGTGACACAACGCATTTCAACATCAACGATCCTTCCTTCCAGGGCGGCGTGCTCAAGGCAAGATATCTGGGTGTCAACACCCCCGAATCCACGGGTCAGATCGAGCCTTGGGGCAAAAAGGCCTCCAATTTCACCAAGGAAACCCTGAAGGAAGCCACCTCCATCATTGTAGAATCCGATAGCACCACCTGGAATCCCGATTCCACCGGTGACCGTTATCTCGTTTGGGTCTGGTACAAGACCGCGTCTGATACCGACTATCACTGCCTGAATCTGGAAATCCTCCAGCAGGGTCTGGCCGTAGCCTCCAAGTCCTCGGACACCGTCTACGCCGACATCTGTGTAAAAATTCTGAACCAGGCTGTCAACAACAAGCTCCACGTGCACTCCAAGGAGAAGGATCCCGATTTCTACTACGGTAACGCTATGCCCATGACTCTCAAGGAGCTTAAGACCAACATCGAGTCCTACCGCGACAAGACCGTCAGCTTTGAGGGTGTGGTGATCCGTAATTCGGGTCAGACCGCCTACATCGAGGAATACGACGATGAAACCGGCCTGTACTTCGGTATTCAGGTCTACTACGGCTACAATCTCGGCTCCCATGGCGAGGCCATCCTCACCGTGGGCAACCGCGTGCTCATCGTAGGCTCGGTGCAGTATTATGAGACCGGCGGTACTTATCAGATCTCTGACATCTCTTACCGTGCCATGAAGCCCGATGATCCCGATAATATCCAGAAGATCAGCGACGGACATACCGGTGCATATACGGAGGTCAGCGCCAAGGATCTTCTCACCAAAAAGATCGATATCGAGATCACCGAGACAGATGACGACGGCAACGAGTCTCTGATCACCAAGTCTTATGACTACGGCTTCCTCACCATGCACGGATCCGCTTCTCTGAAGGATCTGGTCATCAAGAGCATCTACACCACCCAGAATGAGGACAGCTCAAACTTCGGCGCACTCTCCATTACCTGTGAGGCCCGCGACGGTACAGAGATCGTTCTCCGCACCATCGTCCTCAAGGACGCGGATGGCAAGACCATTACCGCCAGCGCATTCCCCATTGGCAGCATCATTGATGCCAAGGGCGTGGTAGACGTCTTCAACGGCGTATACCAGCTCAAGGTCTTCTCCGCCAATGATATCACCTTCCGTAATTAATTTTTGAAAGGAATCATACACATGAAAAAGATTTTACTTTTGCTGCTTGCTCTGGTCATGTGCCTGGGCTGCTTCGCGGCTTGTACCTCGGGTAACGATCCCCTGGATACCACCGCTACCGGTGGTGACACAACCGCAACCGAAGAAGCCACCAATGGCGCTACCGGCACCACTCTTGAAGAGGCTGTTGATTACCTCCGCAGCATTTACAAGGACAATGCTAAGGAAACCCCCGCTGACTACGACGTGGTTGGCAAGATCATCATCGGCCAGGATACCTTCACCGTAACCTGGACTACCGACAACGCGGGCATTTCCGTCAAGGAAGGCAAGACCGCAGGCTTCTACACCATCGACCTGCCCGCCAAAAACGACGCAGTCGTTGATTACAAGCTGACCGCTACCGTGGCTGATGCCAACGGCAAGACCCAGGATGTTTCCTTCGATCGCACCCTGCCCGTATACGATGCCTCTGCCATCGTAGCTAAGCCCGAGGAAGGCACCGCCTATAAGTTCTACATGGTTCATGCCGCTTTGGGTCAGACCCTGTTCGCAACCGGCGAGACTCAGGACAACGCCAACAAGTACATCATCTCCACCACCGATCCCAAGGCTGCTCCCGACTTCTTTGTCGAGGCTGACGGAGAGGGCTTCAAGTTCTACACCGAGATCGGCGGCACCAAGACCTACATTCTGGCTAAGACTACCACCTCCGACGACGGCAAGGTGTCCAAGTACATCGGCTACTCCACCGAGACAGGCACCACCTGGACCTACAAGTCCGAGACCAACGGCTGGTACACCACCATCGACGGTATCGAGTACGTTGTGGGTACTTACGGCACCTACAGCACCTTCTGCATCTCTGAGGGCACTTATCTTACCGTGGAGAACAGCGGTACTACCCAGTTCCCCGGCGGTCTGATGCTCAAGGAGACCGCTGAGGCCATGACTCCCTCTGCCGGCCCCACCATCTATGAGACTCCTGAGGAAATCGTCAAGGCTGCTTACGAGCTGGAGCTGAACGGCATCCTCTCCGGCGGTCATACCTACACCCTGACCGGTGTGATCACCGATATCCCCAGCCCCTACGACGAGGCTTACGGCAACGCTACCGTTGTGATCGTTGTGGGTGATATGACCGACATGCCCATCGAGTGCTTCCGCCTGAAGGGTGAGGGCATCGAAAAGCTGAAGGTTGGCGACATCATCACTGTTTCCGGCCAGATTCTCAAGTATGATAACAAGTCCGAGACCGGTAAGGTCGAATTCAATACCGGTTGCACCCTGGATGCTTACAAGAACGGCTGTGAGCACGAGGAAGAGATTATCCCCGGTAAGGCTGCCACCTGCACCGAGGCCGGTCTGACCGAAGGTAAGCAGTGCTCCAAGTGTGGCGAGATCTTCACCGCACAGGAAGAGATCCCCGCTACCGGCCACACCCCCGGCGACGAGGCTACCTGCTCCGCTGCCCAGATTTGTACCGTATGTAACACTGAGCTGGTTGCAGCTCTCCCTCACACCCCCGGCGATGAGGCTACCTGTACCACCGCTCAGATCTGTACCGTTTGTGAAACCGAGCTGGTTGCAGCTCTGGGCCACGACTGGTCTCCCGTATACGCTCAGGATGATGACAATCACTGGGTAATTTGCACCAGATGCGATGAAACCAAGGATCAGGCCGCTCACGAGCTGGGCGACGATGAGATTTGTGACGTTTGCGGCTACGGTTGCGAGCATGAAAACACCTCTGAGCCTACCTGTACCGCTCCCGGCGTCTGCGCCGACTGCGGCTCCGCTGTTGTGAACCCCAAGGGCCACACCGAGGAAGTTGTTCCCGGCAAGGCTGCTACCTGTACCGAAAAGGGTCTGACCGACGGTAAGAAGTGCTCTGTTTGTAACGAGACTCTGCTGGCTCAGTCCGAGATTCCCGCAGCCGGTCATAAGGAAGAGACCGTTGCTGCCGTTGCTCCCACCTGTAAGGACACCGGTCTGACCGAGGGTAAGAAGTGCTCTGTTTGCGGCACCGTTACCAAGGCTCAGGAGACCGTTGCCAAGACCGAGAATCACGTATACGACAACGACAAGGACGCTACCTGTAACGTCTGCGGCGCTGAGCGTCAGGTCGCTAAGATGGTCGTTCTTTACTACCCCAAGGATAACAAGTATGCTACCGGTACTGAACACTTTTATTCCCCCAAGAAGATGGAGCTGACCCTGAGCGACAGCAAGGCTGAGGCCATTGCTCTCGAGCAGATCACCAATGCTGACGGCTCCGTTTCCTTCAAGGCCGGTAACAAGTGGCTCTATGCCGACGGCACCCACGTTGAGTTCGTTTCTGCCGCAGGTGACAACACCAAGTTCGTGCTGGAAGAGACCGACGGTGGTGTACTCATCCGTTGCCACACTGCCAACTATAACGGTAAGGCTCAGTATCTTGAGGTTTACAGCGGTTACCTGACCGTTTACGGCTTGAACTCTGATCTGTCCATTTTCACCTTCGTGCTGCAGGATGCTGACGGCGCAAACGGCAAGGTTCAGGATGATGCCAACAGTAAGGTTGAGGGCAACGGCGGTAGCAGTACCCCCAGCACTCCTTCTACCGGTGCTACCAGCATCTCCGGCGGCGTTACCTCCGTATCCGTAGACCAGAACTACAAGCTGGCCGGTGTCAATGCTTCCGGTCAGATGTACTTTGACGGCACTCTCAACAATGGCCGTATCAATGCTACTGCTACCGGTATCACCGTGAAGCTGGAGGCAGGTGCAGCAGCAAATGAGTATTATATCTACTTCATGGACGGCTCTACCAAGACCTACATTGGCATGGCCGGTGAAGACGACTCCTCTGATTTCGCTTTCTCCACCACCAAGAGCGATTCTTGTGTTTGGACCATTGATGCTTCTGCCAAGACCATTGTCTCCAAGGCTAACCCCAAGAGAGGTATGGCTACTCAGAATGGCTCTACTTTCAGCAATTACAGTACGTATGCCATCTCCAATTTTGGCAATGACAGCGGTGGCTACGGCATTTACGTTCCTTGTTGGTTCGTAGCCGCATAAGTTTTCTCAATATTTTCCAAGATGGATCACGCAAGTGGTCCATCTTTTTTCAAAAAAGCAGATTCTTTTTGAGAAAGTATCACAAATCATCTTGCTTTATTTATAATTTTCTGCTATAATATTCACAACAGGTGAAACGGACGCTATTCCCTTCACCAAAACCAAGAAAGGAAACCCGCATATGAAAAAATTTCTACTGATCCTGGCGGTCACTCTTCTCTGTGTTGTGATGACGGGAGCCGTGGTTCTGACGGCGCTCTCCATGACACAAGACAAAGCCCCCGCCAACAAACCTTCTGTTGAATATCTGGCAGAAGGAGAAACAGAAGCCCCCACCTTTAACACCACCACCCCAAAAAACATTCTGACCCCCAAAATGCTGACCGTCACCACCGGTGCTAACAATGTGGTCTCCGCAGATGTGATCGAGGACTACGTTCATATCGTGCCCGGTGTGTCCGATCCCTTCTACTATCCCCTGGCCAACTTCACCGCAGGTCGCTATGTCGTGTACGTCTACCGTGCCAGCAGCTGCGGTAATACCACCACCCAGTTCTTCATGGGTACTTACCAGTCCGGCCCCTCGGATGACTCCTCCATGCTGGAGACCGACGTCATTTCCGACGGCCAATGGCAGACCCACATTTTCGATACCCAAAGCCTCATCGACGCGGAAATCTTCGACGGCAAAACCGCTCAGTATTTCCGCTTTGACGTGCTTGAGGCAGGCTATAAGCTGAATGACGCCGGCGAAGCCTACAAGGAGGAAAGCGGCGGTTGGGCCAAGGAGCCCATTCCCGAAGGCGCTACCATCGACTTCAAGTGTGTCGCCTTCTTCGACACCCTGGAAGCAGCCGAGGGCTTTGATATCGACCAGTACAACGCCAAGGTTGCCTACGAGGAAGAGCAGAAGCGCCTGGAAGAAGAAGAGGCCAAGAAGTATCTGTGGCCCGAGGTGGAGCTCAAGGATATGGACACCACCGGCTTTGATCTTTCCGACGGTACCCTGAAGTACACCTACTCCGATGACAACTCCACCGTGACCATCTCCTATGAGGTCAACGGCGAGACCCGCTCCTACACCGTTCCCAACAACAAGAACCTGACCTCCGGCGGCTTCGCGGCTACCGACGATCTGGATCGCACCATGTACACCTCTGAGCAGGTAGGCCTGTACGGAGACAACGGCGAGCATTACGTCGGACTGTTCTACTTCCTGTGGCAGGGTGAGCACGGTGACAGCGGCGTCTTTGATTTGCAGAAGATCATCGACGAGGTAGGCGTAGAGGCCGCCGGCAGCACCAACTGCGGCAGATACGGCGACGTAGGTGCCATGCACTGGTTTGCCGAGCCTCTCTACGGCTATTATTACGCTAAGGATGCCTGGGTGCAGAGAAAGCACGCAGAGCTGCTTTGCAACATCAACATCGACTTCCTGTATTTTGATGTCACCAACGCGTATGCCTATATCTCCAACGCCCTTCAGCTCATGGAAATCCTCCATCAGCTCAACGAGGAGGGCTACGACGCTCCCCAGGTTGTGTTCTACACCAATACCAACGCAGCAAATACCGTTCGTGAGATCTATAATAAGATCTACGCCAAGAATCTTTATCCCGACACTTGGTTCTGCATTAACGGCAAGCCCGTGATCGTCGCTCCCGAAAGCGCCAACATCAACGGCTTCTTCACCACCAAGCAGAACCAGTGGCCCAACGAAGCCTCCAAGGAAAACGGCTGGCCCTGGATGGATTTCGAGTGGCCCTCCCGCCTCTACGAGTCCTCCTATGACTTTGACGGTGCCGCTATCAGCGTCTCTGTCGCTCAGCACAGCGGTACGGTTGCCTTCTCGGATTCCTCCCTGTATAACAACCACAGCAACCGTGGCCGTTCCTTCAACAATCCCGAAAACTTCACCCACAACCAGGGTGCCCGTTACAACCGAGTACTCAAGGAGTCTTATGAAGCGTGGAAAGCAGATGAGTCTCTGACCGATCAGGGCATCAATTTCCAACAGCAATGGGATCGCGCCATTGAGTCCGAGGCTATGTACGTCCTCGTTACCGGTTGGAACGAGTGGGTAGCCCAAAGACAGAACCCCGCCAATAAGGGTCAAGCAAGCGACCATATCTGGTTCGTGGATACCTCCTCCATGGAGTTCTCCCGCGACACCGAAATGATGCGCGGCGGTTACTTTGATAACTACTACATCCAGCTGGCCTACAACGTCCAGAAGCTGAACGGCACCGCGCCCATCGTGGTACAGGATGCCCGCAAGGCCATCAACGTCACCGGCGCCTTCGATCAGTGGGATGACGTGGTCGTCACCTACAACGATCCTTCGGGCGATACCGTGGATCGTAACGCCACCGGCTTCGGCCGCACCAAGTACACCAACGAAACCGGCCGCAACGACATTATTGCCGCCAAGGTGGTTTCCGACTCCAAGAATCTCCACTTCTATGTAGAGACCCTGGAGAATATCACCATGTACGACAAGGATTCCTCCTGGATGCAGCTCTACGTTGACGTAGACAGCTCTGCCGCCACCGGCTGGTACGGCTACGACTACATCATCAACTATAACGCCAAGGATCACTTCACCACCACCGTGGCCAAGTGCACCAGCAACCTGGGTACCTTCAAGTTTGAAGTGGTGGGCGAGGTCAGCTACCAGGTCAAGGGCAAGCAGATGATGATCACCGTTCCCATGGAGCTGCTGGGCATCGAAGGCTACAAGGAGATCTGCATGCAATTCAAGTGGGCTGACAGCAAGTCTCTCTACGATGAAATGGAAGACTTCTACATCGATGGTGACGTAGCTCCTTTGGGCCGACTGAATTACGTCTACCAGAACTACATCCCCGGCGTGTCCGAGATCACCTATCCCGAGGATGAAACCACGGTTGAGACCGAGCCTGTCACTGAGCCTGTCACTGAGCCTGTGACCGAACCCGTCACCGAGGCTGCCACCGAGGCCGCTACCGAAAAGGCCACCGAGGAGCCCGCCACTGAAAAGGCTACCGACGCAGCTACTACCCCTGTGGTTGATACGGAAGCCGGTTCGGAGGAGAGTACCTCTTCTGGTGAAGCAGAAGCCGGTTGCGCCTCTGCCGTCCTTTCCCTGTCCGGTCTGTCTCTTATGAGCATGATCGCGCTGGGCGCAGCAGTCATTCGTAAAAAGAAAGACTGATTCTCCTCAGTGATACCAGCCCCCGACGGAATTTCCGTCGGGGGCATTTTTATGCGTCATAACTTGGGCGTCTTCATTGACTTCTTCCCCAAAACGTGGTATAATATCCCCATAGATTTAACTTTTCTCCGAGATCTTCCCGGAGGAATCATGGGGAAGGACAATATTTTGAAACGTCAAACACTATCAAAGGATTTTACCGGCGGCTCCATTCCGCGCCAATTGCTGTGGTTCGCTCTGCCATTCATGGCATCCAATGCCATGCAAGTGCTTTATAGCACCATTGATATGATTATCGTGGGCGAATTTGTCGGCACCCCGGGGCTCTCAGCGGTATCGCAAAGCAGCCAAATCGTGAATTTTGCCACCATGGTCTGCCTGGGCTTTTCCAACGGCGGCCAGGTGCTCATATCCCAGGCCTTGGGCGCCGGAAAGCGAAAAGAAATGAACCATGTCATCGGTACCCTTTTCGGATTCGTGTCGGTCCTCTCCCTGCTGCTTTCCATCATCATCATGGCGGCAAGCACGCCTATCCTCACCGTCATGAAGATCCCTCCGGAATCCTACGACATGGCCATGGATTATCTCCTCATCTGCGGTGCGGGCCTCTTCTTTACCGCGGGCTATAACATGGTCTCCGCCGTCCTTCGGGGCATGGGGGATGCTAAGCGTCCCTTCCTCTTCATCGGCATCGCCTCCGCCACCAATCTGATATTGGATCTTCTCTTTACAGGCCTCTTGGGATGGGGTGTGGCAGGTGCGGCCTGGGCAACGATTATCGGCCAAGCGGTATCCTTCCTCTTCTCCATCTATTACCTCTACAAGCACAGGGACGCCTTTGGCTTTGACTTCAAAAAGGAGAGCTTTATCCCCAACAAGCGGTATGTGGGTATGATCGCGGGACTGGGTACCCCCATGGCCATCCAGTCGGGCTTTATCAACCTCTCCATGCTCTTTGTCAATTCCATGATCAATGATGCCGGCGTGGTCGCCTCGGCCACCTTCGGTGTGGGTGTGAAAATTGACGATATCGTCAACAAGATCTCCCAAGGCATCCAATACGCCGCCATGCCCATGATCAGCCAAAATATCGGCGCAGGACAGCCCAAACGCGCCAAAAGCACCGTGTATTGGGCGTGGATCTACTCGGTGGCCTTGACTGTTTTCTTCATGATCCTGTACATCTTTTTCGGGAAACAGCTCTTTATGGTGTTCTCGGATGATCCCTTGGTGCACGACATGTCATCGACCTTCATTGCCGCCATTCTCTGGATGTTCCCTGCCTTCTCCATCATGCGCGGCAGCGGCGCCTTCATCCAAGGCCTGGGCAACGCCAAGCTGGGCATGGTACTGGCCATGCTGGATGGCGTGGTTCTCCGTATCGGCCTCAGCTGGCTCTTCGGTATCGGCTTCGGATGGGGCTTTTACGGATTCGTCCTGGGTTACGGCCTGGCGCCTTACGGATACGCCATTCCCAGCCTCACCTACTTCCTGTCCGGCATCTGGAAAAAGCGCCGCGCCCTGGCGGAGAAGCTATGATGTTGCTATATGGCGCTCCATTGCCTTTTTGCGATACGTTGGGCAAATTAGCCACATTTTTCGCAGTTAATTTGTGCGATTCGTTGGTTTTGTTCCTTGACTTTGGTAGCGTTCGGTGCTATAATGGTGAACGCATTTAAGAATCGGGAATTTCTGAAAACACTACCGTCAAGGGAGTGGCCAACAAGCATTTTCAGAGGTAACCGCTCATTTACAGCGTATCATACAGGAGTTACACCATGTCCACCATACAGATCCTTTTGAGCATGGCCGTTTGTCTTTTCATCGGTCTCATGCTCACCCGCTTATTCAAGCCCTTTCATCTGCCCGACGTCACCGCATATCTCATCGGCGGCGTGCTCATTGGCACCTATTGCTTGGGTAGATTCACCCTCGGCGGCTTCAGCTTTGGCTTTAACCAATCGGTTGCCCCCGTGGAGGCCTTTACCATCATCTCAGATATCGCCCTCGGATTCATCGCCTTTGATATCGGCAACGAATTTCGTGTCAAGGATCTTAAAAAGATCGGCAAACAGGCCTCGGTGATCGGTATTATTCAGGCTTTAGTAGCCACCATCGTCGTAGATGCCGCCCTCATTGGCCTGCATTTCATTCTTTTGTCCGCTACGGGAACAGATTATCTTCCCCTGCCCGCCTGCATCCTGCTGGGTGCCATTGCCTCCGCTACCGCTCCTGCGGCCACCCTCATGGTCGTGCGTCAGTACAAGGCCAAGGGTAAGCTGACAGATCTGCTGCTCCCCATCGTCGCCCTGGACGATGCCGTAGGTCTTATCATCTTCGCGGTTTCCTTCGGTATATCCAAAGCCATGTACGGCGGCCACATGGACGTGATTTCCGTTGCGGTTGAGCCTCTCCTGGAGATCCTGCTCTCCCTGGCGCTGGGCGCTGTGCTGGGCGTTCTGCTTTCCTACGTGGAAAAGCTTTTCCATTCCCACAGCAACCGTCTTACCCTCATGATCACCTTTGTGCTTCTGTCGGTAGCGCTGGCTAAGCTTCATTTCACCCCCGGATACGTCAATCTCCACTTCTCTTCCCTGCTTACCTGCATGATGATGGGTACTGTTTTCTGCAACCTTTGCTCCACGTCCGAGGAAATGATGGAGCGAACCGAAAAATGGACCAAGCCCATTTTCCTGCTTTTCTTCGTGATCAGCGGTGCCTCTCTTGATTTGAGCGTATTCGCGCAGCCCCTCTTTGTCCTTATTGGCGTGATCTACATCCTCTTCCGCTCCCTCGGCAAGTATTTCGGCGCCATGGGAAGCGCCAAAATGGTACACTGCGACAAGAGCACCGTCAAATACCTGGGCATTACCCTGCTTCCCCAGGCGGGTGTAGCGCTAGGCATGGTCAGCACGGTAGCCGCCGACTCGGTATTCGGTCATACCGCTATCGGCAATACGGTCCGCTTCACCGTTCTCTTTGGCGTGCTTGTCTATGAGATCTTCGGCCCCATGATGACCAAGTGGGCCCTGACCCGGGCAGGCGACATCACCGCCAAGCCCGAGGGCATTACGGCCAGACGGGAAAATCCCAAGGAGTAAAAAAGACATAAATACAAAAGAACACAGGCAAAGCCTGTGTTCTTTTTTAGAGGCAGCTATTGGGCATCTCTAAATACTCAGCGTGCGGCGAGATGCGAGGGATTTTTTCGTCTGACTAAACAAAAATCTGCACGCATAGTTGACCCTATGCGAAAGAATTTTGTGACGTATGACGGAAAAAGCACCGCCATATCGGCGTGCGATGAGTTTTTAGAGATGCCCTATTGTTTACGGGTTAAGAGACCCGTCTTTTTATCCGTTTTTCTCGCAGATAATGGGAGTGCTCAGCACACCCGTTCTCCGCAGTCGGTACTCATAGGTCCAGGACGAACCGCTCGTGACCCAGGCCGAGGGTCCCTGCCATGCGAGGCGTTCGTCGGCGTCGTGGACGTCGCCGAAGCAGTTGCGGCGGGTGATGTAGGCCGTGACGGTCAGCTCGTGCTTGCCCGCGGGGATCACGCCGATATCGGCCAGATAGGGCGGGTAGGCAATGACGGCCCGCTTCTCGCCATCCAGCTCCACCGTGTTGACGGCGGCGGTGTAGTGAGGCACCTGCACCAGAGCCGCCCAGTCGGCGGGCGCGTCCACGGGGATGCGGTAGGAGATGGCACCGCCGTAGAAGGGCAAGCCCTGGTAGGTCAGATCCGAGAAGCCCACGGTCTCGGGCAACTCGGTCACAGTCAGGAGACGGCCAGCCACGCGGACACCGAAGTTACCCAGCAGGTACATGGCCTCGCAGTTGGAGCGCACCGCGAAGGGAATGGTAACGGTCAAGGTGTTCACGCCCTTGCGGAGAGGAGGCAGAGCCACCTTCTGGATGGACAGGTCTACGTAGTACCCCTCGGGCTTTGCGGTGACGGCCTCGCCGTTCCATTGGATGGTGGCGATGTCGGCATCCTCCAGCGCGATATAGGGATTTGCGTAATCAATATCGCTATACACCATGAACTCCAGAGTCACGGTATGCTCGGCGGGCTTATCCTCCATGACCCAAGGCTGTGCTTTACCGGCGGGGAAGCCCAGACGGCGACGGACGGCGGCGTCAATGCGGAGGATCTCCTCGGTGGGATGCAGATCCTCACCGTCCAGGGCGTAACGTGCCATATCCAGCAGAAGCACATTAGGCTCGGACAGGGTGTAGGGCACCGTCATGGGGATCTCGGCCACGGGGGCGGTGGCGTCGGCCTCGGCCCAGGCGGCGTAGCCGTCGGTCATGCGCTTGATGCCGATGGGGGTGGGAGCGGGAGCGGCCACAGGCTCGTAGCTGCTGTCCTCCTCGGTGTCGCGGAGGTACAGGAGCGCCGAATCGTAATCGAACAGGCTCATGACGATGTGGGTCTTGCCCTCCTTGTTGCTGTAGCGGATGGGTTTTACTTCACCCGTAATGGTGTCCCACAGCTCGGCCTTGTACTTGCCCTTGACGTAAATGTGGATGCCCTGCTCACGAGCCACGTCCTTGTTGTAGGGCTCGTTTGCCTGGGAGATGAACAGCCACAGACCGTCGGTGTCGCGGCGGACCTGGTGGATCAGATTGCCTGTGAAGGCACCGCCAAAGTTGCGGATCTCTACGGTGCGGTCCTCGTACAGCGCGTCCAGCAGAGCGCCGCGGTTGAAGCCGATTTGGATGGACTTGTCAAAGAGGGCCTTACCGCGTGCCGAGGGCTTGGCGTCCTCGTACTTGGGGGCGTCACCCATGAACACCAGCTTACCGCCCGCGGCGCGGAAGGCCTCCAGACGGTCCAGGGTGGTGGAGCGCAGGGTCTCGCACTCAGGAACCACCACCATGTCGTAGGCCATCTCGCCCACGGTCAGGGGCGCGCCGCCCACGGGACACTGAACGGGGAAGGTGGACTCACAGATGTAGTCGAAGTCAATGTTACCGCGAAGCAGCCAATCCGTGACGTTTTGGAAGTTGCCGTCCAGCTTGTCTCGGATGAGCGCGGTCTGCTCGTTGGGACCCCAGTGGAGCCAGTAGCTCTCCACGGGATGCATGACCGCCACCTTGACCAGGGGCTTACCGCGGGTCAGCGCGGTGTTCACGCGGCCGAAGTGGTCCTCCACGTAGGAGTACTCCTTGTACCAGGGGGACTGGTAGGAGATGGAAGCGGGGTAGTCCCGCTTGGCGGTACCCTTCATGGACACCCAGGATAGGTGCTGCACACGGACGGTGACACCCAGCGCGGCCTGCCAGTCGCCGTGGAGCTTGTGACCGCGGAAGTCAAAGTCCCAGCCCGTAACGCCGTACAGCTCACTCATCATGCCGGGCTTGCCGTACTGATGGACGGCGGACTGGCACTGCTTGGCGGTGGTGAACTCAAAGCGGGCGCAAAGCATATCAATACCGGGGATGCCAAAGCCGCGGTAGGAGCGCATACAGTCACCGATAGCAGCGGTCTGGGAGTGGAGGGTAGGCTCCTCCATCATGTGGCCCGTCAACTCGATGCCGTGAGCCTTGCACCAATCGCCGCAGTTATCGGCAAAGGCTTCGGCGAAGCGCTCGGAGATGTGGTCGTGGTAGTGGTAGCGGGTCAGGGAGATCTCACCATTGGGGAGATCCCACAGAAGCTCGGGCAGATGCTCCACCAGAGACTCCCCGTAGGTGGCCTTGAAGGTGTCCTCAAAATCATCCGTCCAGGGCAAATGGACGTTCTGACGACTGTCGGCAAAGGCCAGCGTCCCCTTACGCATGAACTGAGGCTCGTCGGTAAAGATGGCGGGGACGGTCTTGCCAAATTCGTCGCCAACGGTCGCGAAGTACCGCTCGTGAGTCACCTCGATGAAGCGGTCGATGGCCTTCTTGTTCAACGTGTCCACGTAGGACTGGTTGTTGTACCAAGGGCTGTTCCCAGAAATCTCCCGCCAGACCGTCCAAAGGGTACCCTCAACGGCGTCCCCCTCAGCCACCTTGTGGTAGGACTTCAGGCACTTGTCCTCCCCCAGCACCACGTCGAAGCGGGCGATGAGGAGGGCGTTGTCACGGACCTTGTAGTTCTCGTCACAGGTAAAAGTGAGGTATCTTTGGCGGAACGTGTCCTCCTTGGTGACGTAGCCGCCGCCAAAGCCCGAGGGCCACTTGTCCTCGTCGTAGAGCCAGGCCAGCATCTCGTTCTCCTTGGCGTGATCTGTGCAGGCCTTGACCAGACCCATGAAGCCGTCGGAAAGGTAAGTCGTGGACATACCGTCGCGGCAATGCATATGGAAGCCGCCCAGGCCCATCTCCTTGAAAACGTCGATCTGACGGCACAGCTCCTCCTTCTGCAAATCACAGTTCCATGCCCAGAAGGGGGTGCCGCGGTACTCGGCGGTGGGATTCTTGAACAATTGAGGATCCAACGCAGAATTTTTTCGGTTTTTATCGTAGATCATAGATGTCTCCTGACCTCCCCCAAAGAGCGGGGGAAAATTTGTGCATTCCCATGGGATGCCGCTTTCATTATATAGGAATCAGGGCAAGATGTCAATAGAATTTGTCATTTTTTATGAAAACTCTTGACTGTTCGCCCCTTTTGTTGTATCATATGGATACACAAAGAAAACCTTTAAAAACGGAGGAGATCAATACGTGACACTTTCATTCAGCGCCCCCATGCTGCAGGCCCATCGAGGCGTGGCGGCGGAATATCCCGAAAACACCATGGTTGCCTTCCGCGCGGCGGTCAGGCAAGGGTACGAATATATTGAGCTTGATCCTGCTTACACCAAAGATCTTAAGCTCGTTGTCCTTCACGACAACACCATCAACCGAACCGCCCGCACCAGGGAGGGACTCCCCCTTGATGAAAAAATCAGTATCAACGATATCTCCTACGACGAGGCCATGGCCTACGACTACGGCGTTTGGCTTGCCCCCAAATTCAAGGACGAAAAGATCCCCCTTCTCCGTGAGGCTCTGGGTTTGGCGAGGGATCATGGCGTCAAGGTCAAGATAGATAACAAAATCGAGCGCTTCAGTGCTGAGGCGTCGGAGGCTCTGTACAAGCTCATCGCAGAATTTGAGGATACCGTCGCTCTGACCAGCGGCAACGCTGATAT
This sequence comes from Oscillospiraceae bacterium, assembly GCA_015063685.1. Classification (GTDB taxonomy): domain Bacteria; phylum Bacillota; class Clostridia; order Oscillospirales; family CAG-272; genus CAMEON01. The sequence continues at coordinate 93,747 of SVTR01000001.1, forward strand.
GATGGCATTCTACGCGCAAAAATTTCCCAAGGCTGAGCTTCATTACGACGGCGCAGTAGACGAAGCTGTCCTCGCCCGTCTCGCCCCTCTCGGTGACCGCTTGACAGTTTGGCTACCCTACCCTTCCCCACGCACGTCATGGGTCACAGTTCCCTTCGCGGACGAAGCCCTTTGCGCTCTGGTCAAAAAGCACGCCAAGCTGGGCATATGGATCATCGGTGACTACAAGGCTTACGAGGACGCGTGCGCAAGATTTTCTCCCCACATTGTGGAAACCACAGGTGCCATCAAGCCTGAGGTGAATCCGGGAAAACGCTATGACATGCACGTGCACTCCCATAATTCCCACGACAGTCGGGCACCGGTAGCCGAAACCGCGGAGGTCTGCAAGGCCAAAGGGCTTTCGGGCTTTGCCGTAACGGACCATTTGGACGTTCAGCATTATCACGGACAGGATATTTCCGGTCACATCACAGCCTCCGTACGGGAGGCCGAGGCGGTGGCGCAGGAATGCGCGGGGCAGATCAAGATCCTTCGAGGGGTGGAGATCGGCGAAGGCATCTGGCACGAGGATTACGTCAAGGATCTGCTGAAGCAACAGAATTTTGACGTGGTGCTTGGTTCGGTGCACGCGGTGCGGTACAAGGATATGCACATGGCATACTCCGGGATAGACTTCGGCATCATGAGCGAGGAAGACATCTACGGGTATCTGACGCTGTATTTTGACGAGGTCATGACCATGCTGGATACCATCCCCTGCGATATCGTGACTCACCTGACCTGCCCCCTCAGATACATCAACGAAAAATACAAACGCGGGGTAGATATCACGAAATACGAACCCCAAATCGAAGCCATTCTGCGGCGGATCATTGACCGCTCGCTGGTCTTGGAGGTCAACACCTCCTGTGACGCCTTCTATATGCCCGACGCGTGGATTGTTCAAAAATACCGTGACATGGGCGGCTACCTGGTCACCCTCGGCTCGGACGCCCACGTTTCTCAAAACCTCGGCAAAAGCTTTGACGAGGCCCTTCGCTTTCTGAAGGAAACGGGCTTCAGACATTGCTATTATTTTGAAAATCGAATTGGACTTCCATACGAAATATGAAAGGAGATGCTGATGAAAGCAGCTGTTTTTTACGGTAAAGACGATTTAAGAATTGAAGAGCTCGACAGGCCCGAGATCACTTGCGCCGACCGCGTACTCATCAAGGTTAAGGCCTGCGGTGTATGCGGCACGGATATGCACATTTTTGACGGAGACGAGGGCGCGGCAGCTACCCCTGCGGGCACCGTTCTCGGTCATGAATTTGCGGGAGAGGTCATCGCTGTAGGCGATAGTGTCAGAAGCGTCAAGGTGGGGGATCGTGTATGCGTTGACCCCAACTGGCTCTGCAACACCTGCGACTATTGCAGAGAAGGCATCGGCCATTTCTGTGAGCATATGAACGGCATCGGTACCACCATGAACGGCGGCTTTGCGGAATACTGTGTGATCCCCGAGAGCCAGGTCTACGCCTTTGGAAAGAATACCAGCTACGCTCAGGCAGCCATGACCGAGCCCGTGGCCTGCTGTCTCCACGGCATGGATATGTGCGATATTGAGCAGGGCGCGACCGTGGCAGTCATCGGCGGCGGCATGATCGGACTGCTCATGCTCCAGCTGGCCAAGCTGAAGGGTGCGGCTACCCTGATCCTCCTTGAGCCCATCAAGGAAAAAAGAGAGATCGCCCAAAAGCTGGGAGCGGATATCACCATTGACCCCATGAGCGAGGACGTTTTGACAGTCATCCGTGACCACAGCATCACCCGTATCAGCACCGTCATCGAATGCGTGGGCAAGACCGCCACCATGGAGCAGGCCATTGCCATCGCCGGCAAGAAATCCACCGTCATGCTCTTCGGTCTGTCCAAACCCGACGACAAAATCGCCATCAAGCCCTTTGAGATCTTTAAGAAGGAGATCGTCATCAAGGCCTCCTTCATCAATCCTTATACCCAGAGAAGAGCGTTGTCCCTCATCGACAGCGGCAAGATCGACGTCTCCTCCATGATCTACAAGACCATCTCCCTGGAGGAGTTGCCCGTGGTGCTGGCGGACAAGAAGGCCAGATCCTTGGGCAAATATATCGTTAGCTACTCCGAATGAGCAGAGCTTGACGGTAGACCGCATCAAAAAGCCCCTCTAAGGGCTTATCCATCGGCAAGAACTGCCCCGAATGCATTTTTTCAGCATTCGGGGCAGTTCTTTTTTATCAAAATGATCTCAGCGGTACAAAAGGGGAGATAGCGAAAACTCATCAGCCAAGGGATCTTTGCCCTTGCAGTTTCGGAGGATCAACGCCATGGTGTCCCTCATGATCCTCGCGTCGCAGGCTTGGGCAGGGGCGTTTCCCACAAAGCCGTCGGTGATAGCACCGTGGTAACGGAAGGCAGTCTCGTATTTGGGAAAGCGCAGGGAGACATCATTCGTAAAATCCGTGTGATGAGTCTTGACTTCACGGGTCACAAGCTCCCCTGACATACGCCTGACGGTGACCTTCCGAGGCTCCGCTGACAAACGGTTAGGCATATTCAGCATTTCTTCCACACAGTGCAGGTAGGTGTTCCGACTGTGGGACACGCCCACCAAAAGGATGTAACCGCCGTCACGGCAGATCTTTCCGTAACAGCTCTCAGGGTCTGTTCCCGAGGATATGTGACACTCATCGCTGACAAATTCCAAGGCGCGCTCGGTATCCCCGAACACCATCATGGAGTGGGTGGGATTTTCCGAGCGGATACCTCTGGGGTCGGCGGCGGCAAAATTCGAAAACGCCCCCAGGCAGGTATGGGGATCCTTCATATCCAAGGTGATCTCTTGACCGATATTGCCCCAGGTGTGGGTAGGTACACAGAAAAGACCGCCCTCCGCAGTGAAATATTCGATCATGGCGTCCAAAACCGTGGCGGCACCGCCCTCCACGAGGCCGATCAGGCGGAGAGAGGAATGCATCAGAACCACCTTGTCCCGGGGTAGTCCCATGGCGGTCAGCTGGGAGATCAGGTCTTTTTTGGTATAGCTCTCGTTTTGACGCTTGCTCATAGCCGCCTCTTCAATCTTCCTGCACAAGATGGGGACAGGTCTCGTGTGCCTTGTAAGCGCGGATATACTGGCAGAGCCAACGGTAATACAGGTCACCGTGGCCCCCCTTCATGGGTTCAATGTCACGGCTGAATTCCTGATTGAAATTGTCGGTGAAAACGTATCTCCCGTCAATTTTGAAAAGCTGGGCGCACCATTCGTTCCACCAGGTCAGGGTAACCATCTTGGGGTGAGTCTCAAAGGCGGTCTGCCATTGGGTATTCCAGAAACGTCCCCCTTGACGGCCGTGGGCGGTTTGCGTGTTGGACATATAGGTGGACTGGGTGGCTACCGACACGCCAATATGCTCGGGCTTGCCCTCGGCATCGTAGGCTATGGTAAGGCGATTGTCCGCTTCCAGATAGCTCCATTGACCGAGCTTCACCTGTCCCTGGAGACCGTACATACCGCGGGTCACAAAGGTATCGGTCTCGGAGGTGCGGTAACGCCAATGAAGAATGAAGGGCTTACCATTCCAGTACACGAAGCAATCCTTCCATTTTTCCACACCGTAGAATTTCTCGTAAAAGACGTCGAAGGCCTCCACCTCGTTGGGCCACATGACCACGTAGGGTGTCTTGCGCCCCTCCTTTCGCATCTCCGTAATGGTGTCCAGAAGGGCGATGGTGGAGTATTCCACGTGGCTGTTCCAGAAGGGCTTGTTGTTGACGGTATTTCCGCCCACGAAGGTGAAATCCAGCACAAGAAAATCCACCCCCGCCTCCTGCAAAAGGGTCAGGTTACGGCGGTGAGCCTCCTTGTCGGTGCTACGGTAGTAGCCTTGGGCGGGCTCTGCCCAGTAGTGAAAGGCGTACATATCGTTGTGCTGCTCTTGTGCATTTCCAAAGCCGTACTCGTCGCTCCAGCCGTATTTTTCGGTCAGCTCGGTGACGTTGTTTGCGTGGGTCACGGGCTCCTCCCCGCTGCCCAGCACCGCATTGAACCACATGGTGTAGCAAATGCCCACCAGGTCTTGGCGGTGGGTGATATCGAGGCCGTATTGGTTGTTATTCATAGTGTTTTCCCTTTCTTGTGGCAAAGGTATGGTTTCATTCATTGTACCATATAGAGCAAAGAAAAGCAAGGGAAAAAAAGTAAAAAGAATCAGTCCAAACGCTTCATTTTCTAAGCCGCTGGTTGCCAGATTACCGCAAATACCAAAGTCTCCCTATCTCTGCCAAAACAAAAACACCAAGCGCATGGCTAAACGGAGGATTCGAACCCCGCTTCTCCGCCTGCGGGCGGACGAAGCACGACCTTGCTCGGCGGATGAATTCCGCCGTTTGCTATGCAAAACGCAAGTGTCGTCCACGGCGCGGCTTCGCCTCGCCACGATTTCTCAAGCTCCCCACCTCGGCCAAAACAAAAACACCAAGCGCATGACTAAACGGAGGATTCGAACCCCGCTTCGCCGCCTGTGGGCGGACGAAGCACGACCTTGCTCGGCGGATGAATTCCGCCGTTTGCTATGCAAAACGCAAGTGTCGTCCACGGCGCGGCTTCGCCTCGCCACGATTTCTCAAGCTCCCCACCTCTGCCAAAACAAAAACACCAAGCACATGGCTTGGTGTTTTTGTTTTGGCAGGGGCAGGAGGATTCGAACCCGCGACCCACGGTTTTGGAGACCGGTACTCTACCAGCTGAGCTATACCCCTGTGTTGATTCACAACAGGGTGTATTATACCACACTTTTTCAGAAAAAGCAAGGGGTTTTTGAAAAAAAGTAAGAATAATTTTTGGAAATTTGTTCAAATACCCTGGGTCAGGCGCTTTTTATGCCTTTTCTGATGCTTCGCCTGAGGCGACAGGGGCGAAAACCGCCTTGACCCGCTCCACGTAGGCGGCGAAGCGAGGATCGGAACGGATGGGGTCGAACCATTCCCAGCCGCTTTCGGCGGTGAGGGCGTATTCGGGGAATCTGAAGCCCAGGGTATATACGTATTCGTCGGTTCCCTTCCCTCTGAAAAACCGCAGGAACGGTCTTCTGTCATAATCGGGGTTTTCCTTGTCATGGTTTACCATTCGCCGTAGCTCAAGCCGCTCGTCCTCGAGGCAAATGCTCTTACAGGAAAGCACGGTTTTGTCAGGCAGACTCATGACCTTCTCCAGCATGGATACTGTATCCTCCAACACAACAAAAGCCCCCTCGGGATCTTCCGTGGATGCCAGATAGCAGGCACGTCGAATACCCAACTCCATACGGTCACCCACGAAAATGTCCACCGATCCGTCTCCCGTGATGGGATGGGCAGGATCGGGGGTCACTCCGCAGAGATTGTGGAGAAAATTCAGCATAATTGTACTGATCTGTAAGCTCTCGTGTACGTGATTGGGTCGGTCGCCTCTACGCCAAAGTCCGCTGTTGCCAAACTGATCGTGGATGATAGAAAACAGCCGTCTTTGCCGCAAGGGGTCAGACTTATCCCATTCATCCCGATCCCGATAGCGATTATACAAAAGCATATCCTTGGTCAGATTCTTTTCGGTAGCATACCGATCCAAGAAAGTCTCCACGTGCTCATCGTCCTCAATGAAGCTCATATGCTCCACCACCGAATCCTTCAGCCACCGCTCATAGTTCCCTTCCAGAATCTCCTTGGCGGTGACACGCAGCTCCGAAAGAACGTCGGGATGGTTCTTGAGTGCATCCGCTCCCCAGTGCACGCCGCTGAACAACTGCCACATATACCCTGCAAACGCAGGAGCCGTCATGCAATCCCGCCGTAGCTCCCGTATAAGGCTCACCACTGTCAGAGGATCGGAGTTATCACTTTCACAGATCTGGAAATATTCGACATAACGCTTACTGATCTGCTCCTTCTTCTTACTCTCCTCCATCCCGATCAGCTCATCTACCGTCACCCCAAAGATCCCCGCCAGCACAGGCAGAAATTCCATATCGGGATAGGTAGTCCCATTCTCCCAACGGCTCACCGATTGGTAGGCGACTCCCAGCTTGTCGGCCAGCTGCTCCTGGGTCATGTCGGCGGCACGGCGCAGTCGGCGGAGGTTTTCACCGATGTTCAGTTTCATAGTTTCTTCCTTTCATTCCCCGCGCGGGTGAGGTTTTTTACCGGTGACTCTATGATACCACATTTCCCTCCAAATTGCAATAACGCATATAGTGAGAATTATTCTCGGTCTGCGTGAGTCCCGACAGCAAAACAGAGCCGGGCACAAAACCCGACTCTGCTTGAAAATTCACTTTTTCGGCAATGCTTTTCTCTTTCTCCGCTCCCACAGGTACACGGGTAAAAAGATCAGATACGCCCCCAACGACACCGCCGCCAGATAAATGGGGGTGTTGACATACCACCCGCAGGCCGTGGCGATCTCCTTGAACACCGCCAAGGGCGAGATGGCGGGGCCTACGTAGAACATCTTGATGCTCCCCTCCGAGGGGATCCAGAAGATGAGGTTGATGATGAACGCCATGACCGCCAGCGCCAAGAACAGCACCACCGAGGAGCGGTAGTCCTTCATGGTCTTAGCCCCGCGTCCCGAAGCAATCAGATAGAAGCCGATGAAGATCAGCATCATGTGCCAAATAAACGCGTGGAGGGTCAGGGTCCAGTATCCGTGGATGATCCCCGAGGGCTCCGCAAAGGCCATGATGCCGCCCAGGAGATTGAAGGTAGTCATGAAATGGTACATGGCACTCTGCACCTTCCCTTCCCTCAGCCAAGGGGCAATGATGCACAGATACATGGGCACGCTGCAAAGCTGGAAGGGGAAGATCCACCATTGGTAGGTGTGATCCCCGATGTAGTAGTAATAGAACAGCTGCTTGTAGATCTCGGTGACGGCGAGAAAGATGCCCACCGAGAGCAGGACAGCCTTGTTCCCCCGCTTCCCCGTGTGACGGAGCAGGTAAGCCAGCAGGATACAGACCGCCAGCCCGACAAAGGTGAAGATCAAGTGAAAAGGGCCATAGGCCTTAGGCTTTTCCATGGTCCAGGCAGTGGCCTCGATGAAAGCTTCAAGCATATCGGTACAGTCCTTTCTTAAAATCATATGTTGTCTGTCAATCCGACAATTTATTTTAACATAGCTTTCTCATGGTTGCAAGGCTTTCAGAAATTCTTCATGATTCTTCATGATTTCTCCTGATTTTGGCGCAGTCGCCCATTTTCTCGGGGATGATTTCAGCAAAATCAACAAAAGATACCTCCTATATTTATATAATATCGTTTTTTTCAAGTCTTTTCAAATTGCTTTAAATATGATAAAATATATTTTTGGAGTATAAAATCTATATGTAGGAGAATAAAACAGTGATCAGAAGTGATTTGAGAAACGTAGCCATCATCGCCCACGTTGACCACGGTAAGACCACCCTGGTGGACGGACTCTTGAAGCAAGGCGGCATTTACCGTGAAAATCAGGACACCACCACCCGCGTCATGGACTCGGGAGACCTGGAAAAAGAGCGCGGCATCACCATCCTTGCCAAGAACACCGCAGTTCACTACAAGGACAAGAAGATCAACATCATCGACACCCCCGGCCACGCCGACTTTGGCGGCGAGGTAGAGCGTGTGCTGAAGATGGTCAACGGCGTTATCCTTCTGGTAGACGCCGCCGAGGGTCCCATGCCTCAGACTCGCTTCGTTTTACAGAAGGCGCTGGCTCTCAACCACCGTGTCATTGTTTGCATCAATAAGATCGACAAGCCCGACGCCCGTCTCGGCGAGGTAGAGGACGAGATCCTGGAGCTGCTCATTGACCTGGATGCCTCCGACGAGCAGCTGGACTCCCCCATGCTCTATTGCTCAGGCCGCGACGGCACTGCCTCCTTTGATCCCGACAACAGAAGTGACGATCTCACCCCCCTCTTTGAGACCATCGTGGACTACATTCCCGCTCCCGAGGGTGATGAGGCAGGCCCCCTGCAGCTGTTGGTCTCCTCCATCGACTATAGCGATTACGTAGGCCGTATCGGTATCGGCCGCATTGAGCGAGGCTCCATCAAGGTAGGCCAGGAAGCGCTGATCTGTAACTACCACTCGGGTGCCGCTCCCCGCAAGACCAAGATCGTCACCGTCATGCAGATCGACGGTCTGGTGCGCAAGCCCGTAGAGACCGCCACCGTGGGTGACATCGTCTGCTTCTCGGGCGCGGGCGAGATCACCATTGGTGATACCGTTACCGCCACCGACTGCCCCGAGCCTCTGGAGTTTGTCAAGGTGTCCGAGCCCACCCTGGAGATGACCTTCGCGGTCAACGATTCTCCCCTGGCAGGCAAGGAGGGTAAGTTCGTCACCTCCCGTCAGATCCGTGAGAGACTTTACCGTGAGCTGCTCAAGGACGTGTCCCTGCGCGTGTCCGACGGTGAGACCACCGACGAGTTCCGTGTGGCAGGCCGCGGCGAGATGCACCTGTCTATCCTCATTGAGACCATGCGCCGTGAGGGCTTTGAGCTGACCTGCTCCAACCCCCGGGTGCTGTATAAGGAGATCGATGGTGTCAAGTGCGAGCCTATGGAGCATATCACCCTGGACGTCCCCAACGATTACGTGGGCCCCGTGGTGGAGAAGCTGGGTCAGCGCAAGGGCGACCTCATCGAGATGACCCCCCTGGGATCGGGCAACCGTATGCGCATTGAGTACATGATCCCCACCCGTTGCCTCTTCGGCTATCGCTCCGAGTTCCTCACCGCCACCCATGGCGAGGGTATCATGAACACCCTGTTTGCGGGCTACGAGCCCTACCGCGGCGAGGTGGTCATGAGATTCACGGGCTCTCTCGTGGCCTCCGAGGCAGGCGAGACCACCCGCTACGGTCTCTACAAGACCCAGGAGCGCGGCCAGATGTTCGTCGGCCCCCAGACCCAGGTCTACGAGGGCATGATCGTGGGCGAGAACCCCAAGAACGACGACATCGCCCTGAACCCCTGCCAGACCAAGCACATGACCGCCGTCCGTTCCACGGGTGCGGATGAAAAGCTGCTCCTGACGCCCCCCAAGGTGTTCACCCTGGAGGAGGCCATCGAATATATCAACGATGACGAGCTCATCGAGGTCACCCCCAAGTCCATCCGTCTGCGCAAGGTCATCCTGGACACCGAGACCAGAATGAAGGAAATGATGAAGAAGCGCCGCGCCCTTCAGGGGAAATAATTCAATCAAAATAAGAGCATCGCTTGTGGGCGGTGCTCTTTGTTTTGGGCGGGTATTCGGTAGAAAAATCCTACTTTCCGTAGAGTCGGCTATCCCTTGCGGTTATTGACGGCCAAAAGAATATGTGGTATCATAGTAGCGGACAGAGGCCACTGCATCCGATTAATGAATGATAAGGAGACAATCATATGGAATTGCTATTTGCAAAACGCATCCGCGGGAAACGCCTGGAAAAGGGCTTGACCCAGGAGCAGCTGGCACAAGCCATCCAAATATCCCCCCAGGCTGTGAGTAAATGGGAGCGTGGAGACGGATACCCCGACATTACCCTGCTGCCCAGGATCGCCAACTTCTTTCAAATCTCGGTGGATGAACTGATTGGGAACGATGAAGCCACGCGGGCGGAGGATGCAGACAATTTTGAGAGAACCTGGTGGAGCATTCCGTTCACCAATGAGGGCTGGCAAAAGAAACTGAAGCTGGCCAAGGAATATTATACGAAATATCCCCAGAATTTTGAGGTAATGCACCGTCTGGGTGAGGCCATTGTCAATAATATGGACGTGCTGGAGGAGAACCTGCAGCTGCTCTTTGAGATCCACGCCAAGATCATGAGCGGATGCACCGAGGAGGAGTACCGCAGAGACTCCCTCCACCGTGTCTGCTATGCCGCCACCGACAGCGAGCTGGACGATCAGATCAGTAAGAGTGAGCTGAACTGGCAGGAGGCCATCGCCATTGGAGAGCTGCGGGAGGAGCGTTTCCTGCTCCAGCACCGTTTGGACGAATACCGCCGCGAGCGCAACGCCACCAATCTGCTGATTTTCATGCAGTACCTTGGCCGCAACGGCATGATGTACTATGGCTCCAACCGTGAGCCTACCTTCACAGAACCCGAGCGGACCGTAGCCTGGGAGCGGCACAAGATGCGGCTCATCGAGCAATTTGACGTGGACGGCACCCATGAAAACGGCATTCCCGAGGCCTGGTGCGGGTGCTACGCCGAGTTTTCCCTGAAGGCCGCGGGTGCCCTGATCGGTAGTGGAAAGCTCGACGAGGGCTTTGCACAGTTGGAGCAGACCTTTGCTCTGTACGAGCGGTGGAATCGGATTCCCACGGGGAACCTGATGGCGGTAGGGAACCCTGACGCCTTCGGGGAGGTGTATATCAATAAGAACGGAAGCGATTCCATCGTGCATATCCACTTCACCGACGGGCATACGGTCTGGACGCCTTACCTGTGGCTGTTCTGGCAGCTCAAGGGGGACATCCAAACCGCGCTGACCTACTGGCCGTGGTTTGACGGCGTCAAGGACGACCCCCGTTACACCTCCGCCCTGGCTCGCGCAAAAATGATGGCCGAGACCGAGTAAGGTGTTCACCCTGGAGGAGGCCATCGAATATATCAACGATGACGAGCTCATCGAGGTCACCCCCAAGTCCATCCGTCTGCGCAAGGTCATCCTGGACACCGAAACCAGAATGAAGGAAATGATGAAGAAGCGCAGAGCGCTGCAAGGGAAATAATGTTCAGCTGAAAACAATAAAAACTCCGCTCACAGAAACGATCCGCGAGCGGAGTTTTTGATTTGGGATAACTTCTATCACTGACAGAAGTTAAAATTACATGCCAAAGCTTCTCAGGTAGAACTTGTATTCCATCTTCATCTTGGAGTAAAGCACTGCCGTAGCGATGAAGAAGATGCTACCCAGCACGAAGGCCACAAGGCCGCCGGTGAGGGCAAGGAAGCCGATAGAGAAGATGTAAGTAAGAACGGTGATCCAGGTCTTGTGGAAGATCACTGCGAAGATCATGAGGATGACCAGGAAGGTAGCATAACCGTTGATCAGGCTCACGACCATGTTCAGTGCCATAACGGCTTCGTCGTCTTCACCGACTGTGATCTCGCCGATCTTGGCCAGGTGGCTGATGGACAGGGGATCGAACAGATCTCTGAACTCCTCAAGAGTCATATCCATTTCATCTTCCAGATCCTCTACGCTGATACCGAACTCGCGCTCGAAGTCTCTCCAGTTATCTTCATCATCCAGAGCGTCATCGACGATATCAAGCATATCGCTGTATTCTTCGTCGATCTCATCCATATCCTGACCCAGGCTGTCACCAATCATGGAAACAAGGGGAATCTTGAAAATAGAACCGTTGACAAAGCTGTTAGCAGACAGGATCAGAGTCAGAATGCAAGCGAGACCCAAAGCGAGGGCCACGATGTTGATAACTCTGAACTTCACGGAAGCTTCCTTCCAGAAGAACTTATATCTGCCGGCGGGACGGCCCGTATTGGGAGCGGGCTGCTGATACTGAGGCTGACCCTGGTAGGGCTGCTGGTACTGGGGCTGACCCTGGTAGGGCTGCTGATACTGGGGCTGACCCTGGTAGGGCTGCTGGTACTGGGGCTGACCCTGGTAGGGCTGCTGGTACTGAGGCTGACCCTGGTAGGGCTGCTGGTACTGAGGCTGTGCCTGCTGCTGGGGCTGTGCCTGCTGCTGGGGCTGTGCCTGCTGCTGAGGCTGCTCCTGCTGCTGAGGCTGCGCCTGCTGCTGAGGCTGCGCCTGCTGCTGAGCGTTCTCGTTAGCCTGTGCTACGGGATGGTTGCAGGAAGGGCAATTCTTTGCATCTTCAGGCAACTGATTTCCACAATTAGGACAAAACATGGTGTTATACCTCTCCTTAATTAAATTGATAACTAAATATTAACACATTTGCATTCTTTTGTCAAGAGTTTTTCCCAAAAACGACACATCTTTCCAAAAAAGCCAAGAAATATTACTTTATGCAAAAGTTTTTTCGCCGATCAAGGCGGTCTGAAAAGTGAAATTTTCTTGATCGGTACTGAACAAATGTCAATTTTCTTATGTTTTTCGTGAATATGAATGCCTGCGGGTCATAAAATTGGATTAAATGACGAAATTTCAAAGATTTCGCAAAACATCTTGCATTTTCGCGTGTTTTCTGCTAAAATAATCATAAGTTTGCGGACAGTATGCATACGAGAGAAATAAGCGCTTACCCACGCCGTGTAACGCGGCGCCTGCAGAAACGCCGAGGGTTTCTCCGTATGACGGGAGACGCGCAAGCACTAAAGCCTCCAAAGGAGTATTTATGCGAAATGGAAAACGACATCCTCATTCGACTCAATGGGGTATCCAAGGCCTTTGACGGCGAGACTGTTCTCGATCATGTCAGCCTTGATATCCACGACAAAGAATTTATCACTTTGCTTGGACCTTCAGGGTGTGGCAAAACCACAACCCTCCGGATCATCGGCGGTTTTGAAACGCCGGATACCGGGGATGTTTTTTTTGACGGTAAAAGAATCAACGACGTGCCTCCCTACGAGCGTCTTGTCAACACGGTATTCCAAAAGTACGCGTTGTTCCCTCACCTCAACGTGTATGAAAACGTTGCCTTTGGTCTTCGCCTGAAAAAGACCCCCGAGGCCGAGATCAGAGAAAAGGTGCAGGAAATGCTGGCCATGGTGAACCTCAAGGGCTTTGAGCGCCGCCGTGTCACTACCCTTTCAGGCGGTCAGCAGCAGCGTGTGGCCATTGCCCGCGCCCTCATCAATCACCCCCGTGTCCTGCTTCTGGACGAGCCTTTGGGCGCCCTTGACCTCAAGCTCCGCAAGGACATGCAGAACGAGCTGAAGCGCATTCAGCGTCAGACAGGCATCACCTTTATCTACGTCACCCACGACCAGGAGGAAGCCCTTTCCATGTCCGACACCGTGGTGGTCATGGCGAACGGCCAGATCCAGCAGATCGGGTCTCCCGTAGACATCTACAACGAGCCTGAAAACGCGTTTGTAGCCGACTTCATCGGTGAATCCAACATTCTGGACGGCGTCATGCTGGAGGACTACAGGGTCAGATTCTCCGGCCAGACCTTCGTCTGCGTTGACGCAGGCTTTTCGCCCCGCGAGAAGGTAGACATCGTGGTGCGCCCCGAGGACGTGGACGTTGTGGCGGTGGAAAAGGGTATGCTCACGGGCACCGTGTCCTCTGTCACCTTCAAAGGTGACTATTATGAGATCATCGTGGACGTACAAGGCTTCAAATGGATGCTGGAGACCTCCGATTACGTTGCCCCCGAGGCAGTCATCGGTCTTCACATTGAGCCCGAGGCCATCCACGTTATGAAAAAATCCGAGTATTCGGGTATGTTTGGCGACTATTCCTCCTTCAGCGACGAGCTGGAGCATCTCGGTGACCCCGAGGAGGAGGTCGAGGAATGAGAAAAAATTCTCTGTTCCAGAAGATCGCGGCGGCTCCCCACATTCTGTGGGCAGTCATGTTCATCGTTGCCCCCATGATCTTCGTGCTGTACTTCGCCTTCACCGATGCTGAGGGGAATTTCTCTTTCTCCAACATCGCGTCCCTGTCCCAGTACGGCAACGTCTTTATCCTGTCCATCGCCTTTGCGCTGATCGCCACGGTGGTGTGCCTCATCATCGGCTACCCCCTGGCCTACTTCATGTCCAGACAGTCCCCCAGAGCCCAAAAGATCCTCATGGTGCTGGTCATGCTCCCCATGTGGTGCAACCTGCTCATTCGCACCTACGCGCTGATGGCACTCCTGGACAACGGAGGTCTGCTCAATGCCCTTCTGGAAAAGCTGGGACTCCACAAGCTGTCCATCGTGGGTACCAATTTCGGCGTTATTCTGGGCATGATCTACGATTTTCTGCCCTACATGGTGCTTCCCATCTTCACCGCCATGACAAAGTTGGACAAGCGCTATATCGAGGCCTCCCACGACCTGGGCTGTAACGCTTTTCAGACCATGACCCGGGTCATCATGCCCCTGACGGTGTCGGGCGTCATCTCGGGTATCACCATGGTTTTTGTCCCCTCTATCAGCACCTTTTACATTTCCCAAAAGCTGGGCGCCGGTAAGATCGACCTGGTGGGTGACACCATCGAGCGTCTGTTCCAGAACCCCAGCACCTACAACGTGGGTGCCGCCATCTCCCTTGTGATGATGGTGCTCATCCTCATCTCCATCCGCATCATGAATCACTTCTCGGATGACGAGCGTGAGACGTCCGCTCCCAAGAGCGGCAAGGGAGGAGGGATCGTACCGTGAAATTCCTGTCCAAATGCTATATCGGCCTGATCTTCCTGCTCCTGTACACCCCCATCATCGTGCTCATCGTGTTCTCCTTCAACGAGTCGGGAAGCTTGGCTGAATTTTCGGGCTTCTCCCTCATGTGGTACGAGGAGCTCTTCAATGACGAGGAGGCCTTGTCCTCTCTCATGAATTCCCTGATCCTTGCTATTTCTTCCTCGGTGATCGCCACGGTCATCGGTACCTTCGGTGCCCTGGGGCTTCACCGCATGAAGAGCAAGTACGTCAAGGGCGCGGTCAACGCCGTGACCAACATTCCCATGATGAACCCCGACATCGTCACGGGTGTCTCTATGATGCTTCTGTTTGTGGCGGTAGCGGCTATCATCAAATCCCAGTCCTTCTTCGGCTTTGGCACTCTCCTCATCGCCCACGTGACCTTCAACCTGCCTTACGTGCTCCTGTCGGTCATGCCCCGCTTCAAGGGTCTGGATAAGTCCCTGTCCGAGGCGGCGCAGGATCTGGGCTGTACCCCCGCCCGTGCCTTCTTCATGGTGGAGCTGCCTGAGATCATTCCCGGCATTATTTCGGGTCTGATGTTAGGCTTTACCATGTCTCTTGACGATTTCGTCATCAGCCATTTCGTCAGCTCCCCCGATTTCCAAACGCTCCCCCTGTACGTCTACAATCAGACGGCTCACAACGTCAAATTCAGCATGTACGCCCTGTCTGCCCTCATCGTGGTGATCATCCTCATCATCCTGCTGGTGGTCAATTTTGCCGGCTCTGTGGGGCAACGCAAGGCAAGCAAGAAGAGGGGGTAAGGATATGAAAAGATCAATCATCATCAGAGCCCTCGCGCTTTCTCTGACAATTCTCTGTGTCCTCCCTGCCCTGCTGCTCGGTCTTTCCGGTTGCTCGGCCGAGGGTGGCAACGGCGATACCCTGACCCTCTACGTTTACAACTGGGGCGAGTATATCTCCGACGGCTCTGAGGGCTGTCTCGACTCCAACGCCGCTTTTGAGGAGTGGTACTATGACACCTACGGCGTAAAGGTCAAGGTGAACTATTCCACCTTTTCCTCCAACGAGTCCCTCTACGCTAAGCTCAGCTCCGGGTCTGTAAGCTACGACGTGGTAGTCCCCTCGGACTACATGATCGAGCGCCTCATTGCCGAGGATCTCCTGGCGCCTCTGAACTACGACAATATCCCCCTGGCCAAGGAAAATCTTCTCCCCACCTTTTTCGGTGAGACCTCCGAGCATTCGGATTACGATCCCGGCAACGTCTATTCCGTGCCTTATATGTACGGCATGATCGGCATCATCTACAACACCACCATGGTGGCGGAGGATGATCCCAGTCTGGGCAGCTGGAAGCTCATGTGGGACGAGAACCACGCAGGCAACATCCTGCAGTTCAACAACTCCCGCGACGCCTTCGGTACCGCGCAGTATTATCTGCAGCTGGACGTCAACTCCAACAGCGAGGATGACTGGCGCACCGCTTTGGATATGCTGAAGAAGCAAAAACCCATCCTGCAGGGCTACGTCATGGACGAGATCTACAACAAGATGGAGAACGGCTCCGCAGGCATTGCCGCTTACTATGCGGGTGACTACCTGGCCATGTACGAAAACAACCCCGATCTGGAGTTCTTCTACCCCGAAGAGGGCACCAACCTCTACGTGGACGCCATGTGTATCCCCAAGGCGGCCAAGCACAAGGAGGTGGCGGAGCGCTACATCAACTTCATGCTCTCCGTGGATCCCGCCTACGGCGCTCCCGCCATTGCCAACGCGGAGTACACCTATTACGCCTCCCCCAACCGCATGGTGGTGGAGAGTGAGGAGTACATCGAGTACATGGGCGAGATCAAGGAAGATGCCTACGAAAAGATGTACGACACCGACGCGGTAAAGACCTCTTCCTACAAAAATCTCTCCGGTGAGAAGCTGATCCTCATCAACGAGCTTTGGGAGGAGCTGAAGTCCGACGTCACGGTCAGCGCGGGGATCTATGTCATCTGTGGGGTGATCATCGGCACCCTGGCTATACTGGCTATATACTTCGCCGTGCGAAAGAAAAAAAGAAGCATTGATTAATAAAGGGCATCTCAAAAATCCAAAGGGGCTGACTCTCAAGAGCCAGCCCCTTTTGGTATGGAACAAACGCCGGAGACCTCTAAAAACTCTATTGGCAAGAAAGTTTTAGAGGTGACCGCTTTATGCTTCGGTATGATCTACGTATACAGGCTCATCCTGCTTAGCTGCGGGCTTCGCCGTAGCAATGCGGATAATCTCCACGACACCAAAAATCACCGTCAGGCCGATGACCACCCAACCGATCACGGCCAAAAGGATCTTCAGAACGCTCTCGCCGATGGCCAGGAAGGTACCGCCAAAGACCAACAGCACCACGCCCAGGATGATGCGAAGTGCCTCACGCTTGAGCTGCTCTGCCCAGTTGCCCTTGGCCAGGATGATGCGGATGATGGGGAAAATGATCATGTACGCCGCCAGGATGATACTGATTACCTCGTTATGAGATATGATCAGGCCCACGCCCAGAAGGATGCCGATAACAGACATAATGAGATCAAAAATGGCGCCCTTGTTTTTGATGTTTGCGATGCTGTAGACAACGCCGGGGATGTTACCAATGATGACGATGATGCCCCAAACCACCATGGCCAGCCAGATCAGGGTGCTGACGTCTACAAGGGCACCCACAATCACCAGGGCAACGCCCATGAGGATACCGATGATCATGGAGATCACGCGATTGGCAATGAGATTGTTCTTGGATAGCTTTTCCATACAAGTTCCTCCGAAAGCAATAGATTTTTGAAATGCTTTTATATCAATCCCTTGGATGGGTATTGATCCATTGAATGACTTCGGGGGCGAGGATCCCGCTGAGATCCTGCCCTTCCCTGAGCATTTGCCGCGCCAGGGTAGAGCTGACACCGTCAAAGGATGGATCAGCAGGAAGGTACACGGTCTCCGCCCGAGGATTATGGGCGCGGTTATAGAGCGCGTGGGTCTGCTCGTAGGCAAAATCCGCCTCGTTGCGCACACCCTTGACGATGAGATCCGCCCCGACCCTGTCCACCAGGTCAATGAGCCGTCCAGTAGCGGAGATGACCTCCACGTTGGGAAGATGGGCGCAGGTCAACCGCGCCATATGGGTTCTCTCGGTCTCATCAAACAAGTATACCTTCGGTGTAACTCCGGCCACATATTTATGCATATCGTTGGTCATAACCGCCACCACCACGCGATCAAATTTCGCCGCCGCGCGGGTGATGATATCCAGGTGCCCCAGGGTCATGGGGTCATAGCTGCCCGGAATGAGGGCTGTTCCCATAGCAATACCTCCTTGCGGGCCTCCGCTCTGTCACATTATCCCATACTAACATGAACTGAATATGAACAGCGCCAAAACGCCCGATTCTTTCAAAACAACGGTTAAGCCTTGGGCGTCAATACGGTGACAAAGGCTTTTCCGTACTTGGCTTCCTTCAAGACCTCAAATTTCCCCGCCAGCGCTGAGGTCTCTCCCAAGGGACGAGGCTCCTCGCTCTCGCAGATAATGAGGGCGTGGGGCTTCAGGAGCTTATGTTGCTTCAAGGCCTCCACAGCGGCCGGGATAGCGTGCATAGCATAGGGAGGGTCGAGAAAGACGATATCAAAGGGCTCTTTGCCGTGGTTGCGGCGCAAAAACTCCGCAAATTCAGCGCAGACAATGGTACAGTCATCGGAAAGCTTTGTTTTCTCCGCGTTTTTGGTAATGACCTTCACGGCTTCCTTGGACTGATCCACCAGGACGGCATGAGCCGCCCCACGGGACACGGCCTCCAGACCCAGCTGACCCGAGCCGGCGAAAAGATCCAGGACACGTCTGCCCTCGATCTCAAATTGGATCATAGAAAAAATGGCCATTTTTGTACGCTCCGCCGTAGGTCTGGTGGCCTCACCCTCCAGGGTATCGAGCTTGATGCCGCGGGCGCGGCCGGTGATAATTCTCATCATAATCGTAGTTTCCTTTAATGTGATTGTTCATGTAAACCACCTGCGGTGGGGCTTTGGCTCGGAGGAGTGCATCCTAAGCCATAGGCATCACGCGATGGGTAATTGGTCAAATAAATTGTTGTTTAGCATTCTTTCCACTTTTCTGCCCACGGCGGCATGAAAAGACGCCGCAAGCGGCCCAAAAGAGCGCCGCTTAGTGCAGAACCTACGGTTCTCCCTAAGAACCCAACTCCCTCGTGACGCACGCAGACCACAGAGGTGGTCTGCTATTGCGTATTTCTTTTCAGCCACCGGCGGTGGCACGCCCCCACGGCGGAGCGCCTCGGGGCTCATCGAAAAGCCAATTGACATGTTTCTGTTGGCAGAACAGCGGGAGGTTCAGGGTCATGTAGCGAAGCTATAGTTCTGATGGCGAATGGACAAATAATGTTGTTTTTTAATCAAAAAATCTCCTTTCGCCGTGAGAACTATGGATTCAATGCTGTACTTCAACATTGAATTTCTTCAAACCCACTAACGCTTTCTAAACAGTACGGTATGAGCCTCAAGGCGCTCCGCCGCAGGGGCGGGCTATCGGCGTTGGCTGACACAAAACACGCGATAGCCGCTCCACTCCCTTTCGGGGAGCGGCGTGCGTCACGAGGGAGTTGGGTTCTTAGGGAGAACCGTAGGTTCTGCACTAAGCGGCGTTCTTTACTCCACTTTCTTTCGCCGAGGAAAGAAAGTGGAAAAGAACATAAACAACAATTTATCTGACCAACTGTTCATCGCGGTATGCGGCCTGCATGGGTTGAACATCCCCGAGCGTTGGCAGCCGGCACGGCCGGCAAACAACAATTTATCCGCCCAACTACCCATTGCGGGATGCGGTACGCACAGGATGCACTACCCCGAGCGTTGACCGCGGCACGGCCGCCCCCACCGCAGGTGGTAAACAACAATTTAGCCGCCTATTTGTGCAACGCTTCGTACACGTTTCTGGCATCAGCCTTGGAGATCCCTTTTACGTCAGCCAGCGCTTCCTCCGAAGCGGCTTTCACCCCCGCGAGTCCTCCAAAGGATTTCAGCAACACCTTGGCTTTAGCATCCCCGATACCCTTGATCTTGGTCAGACTGGAATGGGTCAGGGTCTTGCGCTTAGCCGCATCCATGCGGGATACGGTAAATCGGTGTACCTCCTCTTGGATGCGGTATATGAAGGTAAACACCGCCTGCTCACGGGCTATGGAGATTTCCTCCTCCTCGGTGCACAGCGCGCGGGTCTTGTGGAAATCGTCCTTCACCATGCCGAACACGGGAATGTCCAGCTCCATTTCTGCCAGCAGCTCCCGCGCCACAGAAACGTGACCCTTGCCGCCGTCCAGAAGAATAAGATCCGGTCGTTTGGAGAAGGCGCCTTCCCTATCCTCCAAATGAGCCAAGCGACGGGACAATGCCTCTCTCATACTGGCGTAGTCGTCGGTGCCTTCCACAGTTTTGATCTTAAAATATCGATAATCAGCCTTGGCAAACTTGCCATCCTCACAGACGATCATACCGGCGGTCAGATGCTCCGAGCCCACGTTGGAAATATCATAGGCCTCGATGCGCTGAGGATAGTCGGGGAGCATGAGCAGCTCCAAAAGCCGCACCAGCACACCTTCGTCATGCTTTGCCTTCAGGCCGTATTGTCGCACCTGCTCGGCGGCGTTGGAGGAAACCAGATCACAGAGAGTCTTATTGGTTCCCCGCTCCGGTGTTCGGACGGTAACGCGATGCCCCGCCCGTTGGGAGAGAAATGTCTCCACGCCCACTCGCTCCTCCTCATCCATGACTGCCGACAGAAGAATGGTTTTGGGAATCTCGGTGCGCACACTGTAATGCTCGCACAAAAAGGTTCCCATGCTTTCCTCGTCCACGATCCGCTCCGCTCCGAACAGAAAGTCCTCCTTGTCGGTGACAGCGCCACCTCGGATATAGAACACCGAAATGCAGGCGCAAAGATCGTCCGCGAAGAATCCCACCACGTCCTGCTCGGTCTCGGGGGAGGCCACCACAGTCTGCTTTTGGTGCAATCGGTCAAGGGCTTGTATGGTATCGCGGCACTTGGCTGCCGCCTCGAACCGCTCCTCCTCAGCATAGGCGTACATCTGCTCAGTCAGCGCGGCCTTTGCCTTGGCGGTATGTCCTCGCAAAAGGTCGGCGGCCAAGGTGATCAGCTCTCCATAGGCCTCCTCGGTGACCTTTCCCGTACACGGCCCACAGCACCGCCCCATCTGGGCGTAGAGACAGGGACGGTCTTTTCCGATATCTCTCGGAAAACGGCGGTTGCAGGAGGGGAGCCCTAAGGTGCGATTGATAGTATCAATGATATGGTACACCGTTTTTGTACCCGAGTAAGGCCCGAAATACTTCCCTCGATCCTGCTCCCGCTTGCGGGTCATGACCAGACGGGGATAGGGGCCATCGGTGATTTTGATGTAGGGATAGGATTTCGCGTCCTTCAGCTTGATGTTGTACTTGGGATGGTGCTGCTTGATAAGGGTATTTTCCAGCGTCAGCGCTTCGATTTCGGTATCGCAAAGGAAATACTCAAAATCATGGACAGCGGCCACCATGCGGGCTGTCTTGATATGCTTTTCGCTTTTTTGAAAATATTGGGACACCCGATTTTTCAGCTTGCGGGATTTACCCACGTATATGATCTGCCCCGTCCGATCCTTCATGATGTAGACACCGGGCGTCAGGGGCAAGCTATTGGCGCGCTCCAAAAGCCGCGCGCGGTGTTCTTCTGTGACAGGCATAAACGCACCTCTTCGTAAATTGAGATCGAAAACAGCCCTCTCGGTAACGCATACACGCAAGAGAGCGGATAAATGAGCAAGGCCCTTTACCGCAATGAGGATACGCGCTCTGCCGGATACAAAGAAAAACGGCGCGGCCCCATATCTCTCGGGGAAACCCGCACCGTTTTCCGATGACCTATACGCATCACACATGATCCTGCAACCAAGCCGCAGGATGCTTCCTCAAACAAGGACAGAAACAAGCATCCGATATCGGCGGACAAGTGCCGCCGTCAATGCTTTATTCCGAGACTTACGCCTCAACAAAACCGGAATCCACAAGGGCGGCCAGGCCTGCCAGTGCATCAGCCTCGTCGGGACCTTCTGCGATCAAGGTTACAGTCATGCCCTTGGCAATACCCAAAGAGAGCACACCGAGGAGGCTCTTGGCGTTCACCTTGCGATCCTCTTTCTCAACCCAAATGGTGCTCTTATAGGTGTTTGCCTTCTGAATGAAGAAGGTAGCGGGTCTTGCATGAAGACCGCTGGCATTGGTAATGACTACATCACGACTTTTCATAGTATATCTCCTGTTACTTGATAGAATCAACCATTATCCTACAGAAGTAGTATACCAAAAAATCACGAGAAAATCAAGTGTCAATGTTGCGGATTTTTTACATATAGCAGAGATATATTTTTATCAATTTTCACAAGAAATCGGCAATTTCCTACCCGGCCGTCCGGATGTTAAGAATCTCAACCTTCATCACGGCGCGGTCAGTCCGAAGAGTCAGAACAGAGCCCGGAGACAGATAACGATCCATGCCCGTGACAAGCAGGCTTCCGTTGCGGTATATGCCCTCCAGGCAAACCATGCATCCCTCGGCCGCCACAGACGTATCGTTGTCGGCTTCCACAATAGGCAGAGCGTGAAGCGCACGGGTGCCGTCATCATAAAAGCCCACGTAGCCCACCAGCTCGCCGGTGCCGTACAGATACAAGGCATCGGAGGATTTGATCTCATCCAACACCGAGGAGTGGATCTCCTCCACCTTGAAGTCCACATAGAAGGGTCCCTCCGCAGGGATCTTTTCCTTTTGTCGGTGATCCATAACGCCGCGCACCACGACCCCCGCAATGGCCAAAAGGATCAGCAGGAGAAGGGTGGTATCCACCGCCGTCCATCGCAGGCCCTTGCCGTTTTTACCGGAGCTTCTTTCGGTACTCTTTTCAGTTTCCGCCTCTCTTGGAGCAGAGGGCTCCATTTTTTCATTCTTATCCATATCGTTTTTCATAGCGCTCATGCCGCCTCCTCAGATAGATCCTTTACAGACACCAGCATGCCCTCAGCGATCATGCCCTCAGCACGGAACATACTCATCTCACCAGCCAACAGGCGTGTTTTTCCTACGTAATAGCCCTCACCCTTGCGATAATTGGCCTGGGTATATACGGTCAGATAAAGCGTCATGATCTCGCGGCCTTCCTCGGTTACGCCCAAAACGGCACGCACCTCACGGACTGATCCCAGGTAGTCTCCGTCGGCAGCGGCGGTATGCCACAGGCCGTGGTTGGGCAGACTGGCCAACAGCTCATTAGCCAGATCGTAATCCAGATCGCGGATCTCTACGCAAAACTCCACGTCCCTGGTCTCCCAGGTGGGCGCGTATCCTTCCTTAACAGCGCCGTACCCGAACCATATACCCACGCCCAGACCAACTAAAAGCAATAGCAGAACCAAGTCTACAACCAGGCCGCGCCCCGAAAAACGCCGTCTTCCGGGTAAAGATTTTTCCTTCTTTCCCTTTTGCTTTCTCAAGCCGCTTGAGGTATGGGAGAGCGGGGTCAAGGTATCGTCAGAGAGACTGGAAACCTTTCTTTCGGTCAGGTCTCTGTCATCATGCTTCATAGCCATATTCATCTCCATTCCGCCGCTCTGCGGCGGCAAAATACATTTTGAAATTTGTCCATGTCAGACTTCAGGGTAGTTATATCTCCTAAGGATGGATAATGATGTCTGCACTTCGGTCATTTCCCGTCATGCCGACGGTCACCCGATCCCACTCAGCAAAGATCATATTCTCATAGGTACTGCAAAGAGCCAGGGCAATAAACGCCATGAAGAAAACGGGCACAGACGCAGGGGCAGAAGATACAAAGCCGTAGATCAGCAGACTCAGAATGGACATCATGCCGCCCAGGATCTTTGCCGTATCTTCCCTTCTTTCTGACACCTTGAGACAGGTGAAGGTTTTTTGGATGAACAAGAAGACCATCACGGCAAAAACAATCAATCCGGGAATACCAATGCGGACGAGCAGGGTCAAATAGATGCTGGCCACGTCGGTGGCGTG
This sequence comes from Oscillospiraceae bacterium, assembly GCA_015063685.1. Lineage (GTDB taxonomy): Bacteria > Bacillota > Clostridia > Oscillospirales > CAG-272 > CAMEON01. The sequence continues at coordinate 117,242 of SVTR01000001.1, forward strand.
GGCCAGACCCGCTTCGGCATACAAGGGATAGGTAGCTTCAAATGCTTTATCCCCCAAGCCAATCCCCGCAGGATGATCGCACACCAAGCGCCAGGCCCCTCGCCAGAGGGACTCCCTATGAAGCTGTCCTGCCACCATGCGGGTTATCGCTCCTTGAATCCTTTCGTGGAATACCGTAAAGAGCCAAGTACCGCCGCAAACCAGGGCGGGCAAGGAAAGAATTCCCGCGGCGAGGCTACGATAACTGAACAACAAAAAGTAAAGCATGGTGCCAATCAACGCCGCTACAAGTGCCGCCTTGGCACCGATCAGGTACAAGCAAACAAAGCAAACGCCCATGGCTACCAACACCATGATGTGATTCAGCGCGCGCTTTTTCCTCATGAGCATAGCACAGAGGAAGGGGACGGCCATCAGCAAAATACAGATGTTCTCCTGATATGCCATTTGATTTGTAAACATCTTTATACCCAGGAAGCCGTTCACCAGGAAATCACCGCCCAGGGAGCCGCCCAACCAGTTCAAAAGATCGGCAGGAATGGCGCGGATGACTGAGATCCCCATCGCCAGGAGCAACACAAGGAAGGGGCCGATCAGACAGCGGCGAAGCTGGTCGCGGGAGGTCATCAGATTGGTGATGAGAAAATAGAGGGACAGAAGCACCAGCATTCCCAACCCCTCGCAAACGCTTTCCACGGTCACGTATCCACCCGTCAGGCCCCCAAGACACAGGGTAACCCCAAAAATCAACACAGACACGTCCAAAAGGTTAAAACGGAGAGTACGTTGCATAAACAAAAGCTTCACACCGTAGCCCATCCAGGTAAGCAGGATCAGCAGGATCGCGGCCAAAAGAATCTGTTTATTCCACCAAACCAAGGGCAGGACCGTCACGGACAGGACAACGCCCGTTTCAGGGAAGGCGAAGATCATGGCCACAACGGCAAGGATACCCAAAACACCGGGAATGATCAGGGGATGAATCCACAAGGTCACCACCGCACATACAGTTGCCAGCATCATGGCCACGTAGGGCACAATGCTGACACCCACACGCTGTTTTTTCGGTCGGCTCAGCTGTTCTTCAGGCAGACCCAGCCACCCCACCGTCAGCCATCGGGTCAGCTTACCGGTCACCAGAAGTTGAATAACAGGCTTTTTTGAAAATAACAAGGGAACGCTCAAAAGAACAATGACCGCGAACAAGATCAGCCGAGGGACATTGATCGTTACGTCAGCACGAACCATGGCTTCAACCATATGCACTGCCGCTCCCAGGACGCCGTAAAACAGCCCACAAAGGCCGTAAAAAACAGCGGGGGCGTAAGCCGCCAAGGAGAACAAGCCTCCCAAAATACGGAAAATACCGCCCTGATGAACCGCCTCCAAAAGCTTCAATCGGGCAGGAGACATGGGACGGCAATCATCCCGCAGGGTACGGCGACGATCGTGATGCAGCAGGGCATCTGCTCGCCTGTAGGACGTCAGACTTCTGCCCAAAAAGCTATTGCCCACAAAGCGGTAAACACCATGACTGAAGCCCATAAGCTTTTTCCATATAAAAGAACCCTTCGGGGAGTGTCGTTTTGAACTGTCCATAGCGTCTCCTTTCATCAAACATTCAAGGGGCAGATATGTTTATTTTTGGGGATCCGTCTGCCCCTCCGATTTTTCGGGAGATTCATCCGGCAGAAGGTCAGGGCGATTGCGGCGAGTCAGCGCCAGGGCCGCCTCATACCGCCAGGCATCGATTTTTTTATGGTCACCCGAGGTCAGGACATCGGGCACCTTCATGCCATGGTAGTCCAAAGGGCGGGTATATTGAGGATACTCCAGAAGTCCCGAGGATATGCTCTCGTTTTCAAAGCATTCGGCGGCAGACAGTACGCCGTCGGTCAGGCGAGCCACACAGTCCACCAGGATGCAGGCAGGAATCTCACCGCCTGTCAGCACATAATCGCCAATGGAGATCTCCTCATCCACGATTTCCTCCACGATACGGCGGTCAACGCCCTCATAGTGCCCGCAAAGCAGGATCAGATTATCATAGGAAGCGGCCAGCTCCTCGGCCTTTTTCTGGGTCAGCACCTTACCGGTAGGTGAGAGGTAGATCACATGACGACGGCCGTCAAAGCCCTCGGCCAGTTGCTTTTCCAAAACACCGCAGTAGCAGTTATAAATGGGGGGCGCGGCCATGAGCATACCCATGCCTCCACCATAAGGGGTATCGTCTACCCGACGGTTTTTATCCTCAGAATAATCGCGGATATTGTGGGCATAAACCTCACAGGCGCCGCTTTTTTGGGCGCGACCGATGATGCTTTCCCCGAGAACGTGGGTCACCAGGTCGGGAAACAAAGTCATGATATCAAAGCGCATACTATCTCACCTCGTCGGCACCGTCGTCAAACATACCGTCAATGGGTGTCATACGGACGAGCTCACCGGGGATTACGTCGGCAATGAAGGCCGGAACGGCAGGCACCATGACCTGTCCCTTGGGGGTGTCCACAACGTAAAGGGCGGACGCCACGCCGGGGTTGATCTCGGCCACAGTACCCAACAATTGTCCTTCCCTACCCTCTCGGGCATCGTACACGGGAAGGCCCACCACGTCAGACAGGAAATACTGTCCCTCCTCCAGATGAAAATCCTCGCGGGCGGCATACAGCACCGTATTTCTCATGGCGTCGGCGGCATCCATATCCTCAATGCCCTCCAGGGTCAAAAGGACGAACCGTCCCTGCATGACCGAAGCGCGCAGGATCTTACGGGGGGTCTTGTTTTCACCGTCTCCGATAAACACGCGATCAAGGTCACAGAAATCCTCGGGAGCATCCATCCAAGGGTCAACCTTCATGCCACCCTTGCAGCCGTGAGTATTAATGATCCTTCCGCATTCAAGATAAGGGGTAAGCTTGGGCATGTTGCGCCTCCATTGTACGTATAGATAATTATTCAGCATTAGTATACCATAAAATTCAATATATTGCAAGGGGGAAAAGGCGATAAAATATCAAATTTGAATAAAGGATCAGAGGATTCCCCCACTTTCAAAAGTCATGCAGCAAGAAGATTGATCGTCCAAGAGCTCAAGCCATACTTGACAACCGATGACCGCCGTGGTATCATAGTATAAAAGATACCCCAAAACAACCGCGGAGGGCAGCCATGACGCAAAAAGACACCAATCCATATCCTTATAGCGATAGCCATAAACGATACCAGACCTACGAATATTGGCTACGGAAAACCTTCGGCGGCAAGTGCGCCAAGATCCCTTTGGACGGTGGCTTCACCTGCCCCAATATGGACGGCCGATGCGGCGTTGGCGGATGCATTTACTGCTCTGACCGAGGCAGTGGAGATTTTGCTTCTCCCGCCGTCCTCCCTTTGAGGGAGCAGTACGAGATACAACGCCGTCGCCTAGCGGGAAAGTGGCCTACCGACCGCTGTATTGCCTATTTCCAGGCGAGAACCAACACCTACGCCCCTGTCAGCGTTCTACGGGGAAAATTTGAAGAAGCCCTTACCTTTGACGGTGTGGTAGGTCTGAACATCGCCACCCGCGCCGATTGTCTCCCGCTTGATACGGTGGAGTATCTGGCAGAGCTTTCGGAGCGCACCACCCTGACGGTGGAGCTGGGACTCCAGACCGTCCACGATGCTACGGCGCTTCTCATTAACCGCGGACATACCTTCGCTGAGTTTGTTGATGGCTATACACGCCTGAGAACCGCGTCATCCAAGATCAACACCTGTATTCACATGATCCTGGGACTTCCCGGAGAGGATTTTACCATGATGCTGGAGAGCATGGAGGCCATATCGGCTCTTCGTCCCACCATGGTCAAAATACATTTGCTCCACGTTCTGCGTGGAACGGTGCTGGGGGAGATGTATGACCGCGGCGATTACGCACCCATGAGTCGTGAGGATTACGTTTCGGCCGTGGTGAAATGTCTTGAAGTCCTGCCGCCCGAGACTGTCATTGCCCGTTTGACGGGGGACGGCAACGGCAAGGCGTTGTTGGCGCCTCTGTGGAGCATCAAAAAGATGGCGGTCATCAATGATATTGATAAGTTGATGTACCAAGAGCATACATGGCAGGGAAAATTATTCTGAATATAAAAAGCAACCGCAGACAGAATTTGCGGTTGCTTTTTGCGTATTGATCATTTTGTATAGGCATGAGTTCTGATATACTGCAGGATCACCGTGTAGGCCTCCTCGGTAAGATGGATGCCGTCAGAGCTGATGCAATATTCGGGCTTCAAAGCGTTATCCTCCCCCTTGAGCACGGATTGGGTATCAAGATAGGGGCAATCACACGCGGCGGCGAGCTCCTTTACCCAAAGGTTGCAGGCGTCGATCTTTTCATTGCTCAAGGTAACACAGCCTTGGGTCACGGGAAAAATGGATTGGAGGATCACCGTAGTGTCGGGCGAGGCGGCTTGAATGGCGAGGATAAGTGCTTTATAGCAATCCTTGAACTGAGCCTCGCTCAGATGGGCAACGCCCCATTCAGAACCCAGGGTGACGATCAGAACCGAGGGCTTGGCCTTGGCTGTGGCTTCGGCCACGGTCAGATTCTCGCCGGTTTCCGGGTATATGATTTTAGCGGAGGTGATCTCGGCGTTGAGATTGAGGGTGTCGGTTTTGGTGCGCCAGACCTGTTTGGTGGTCTCGCCTCCCGTCAGCACGCCACGGTTGATCATATGAGCGGTAAGGGAATCCCCTACGAAGATCAGCTGATCTTGATATGCCACACCGGCATCGGGGGTCTCAGGCAAAGGCTTTTGACTGATTGAAGGAGCAGGCGTGATCTGATGGGTGCCGTCGGTAGCATGTACTTCTGTGACCAGTTCCTCCGGAAGCTTATCGGTTCCTTTGACATTGGCAGAAACCAGGAGGCAGATCATCAGAATCACACAAACGAGCAGGAGCATACCAATGGCCATCAGAAGGCCCATCAGGATTTTATAATAGCTTTTCTGTGCGCGGATATTCATAGAAAACGTCAATCCTTCCGATTGTTTTTGGCGGTGTTGAATTGAGCAAGGTAGGTCTCGTCGTCTTTATCCTTTGAACGGCGGTGCGTTGCCATGGAGATGATGCAGACCACAGCAGTGATCACGCTGTAAACAATGGCAAAAACAAGCATATGCAGGAGCGCTGTCCCGGCGGGAAAATGATTGGCATTCATATAGGGGATGTAGACAAGGAAAATACCGCCCAGGCACAGGAGGGGGTGGAGGATCACCTTGCCAACCGTGGGGATCTGCTCCGAAGTGCGGATCATGCGGGCCCCCGAGATACAGAGGGACAGGGGGAGCAACATGAGAAACAGACCTGCGTTGATGGATTTTTCAAGATTTTGTTCAATGAGCCACTGTATCAATAGCAAAAGTAATGTCAGGACGGTAAAAATGCAGCAAGCGTCCATGACCAGCCTTTTTATGATGGTAAGTGGAGAAATGGTATTTTCGGATTTGGATGGAGTCATAGCCGGATCCTTTCTTTTTTCGTAGGGCATACTTACACATTATACAATATTATAATATATTGCAGAAGGAAATGCAAGGGGTAATTGTAAATTTTTGGGCACCATCGGCTATGCTGCACAAATGTAAATGTCGGGCCACTCCCCAAGCTCCCTCCCATCCGCCTATTCCTCAAAAATTCCCGACTGAACAACGTCCGTCGGGAATTTTTCGCATTTTTCTTTATTCGTTTTCGCCCTCTTCATTGGCGTGGATACTTTCTCCGGCTACGTCACCCAGGATCTCTCCCAAGACTGTGCCGTATATGTGGCCGTTGATCTGGCCGTGGATATCACCGTTAACCGTTCCGTACACGTTGCCGTCAACGTTGCCCAGAATGTCTCCCGACACCACCGCATCCTTGCCGATGTCACCGTTGACATCTCCGTGGATATCTCCACCTACCATGCCCGTCAAATCACCGTCCACGGTGCCAACGATATCACCCTGCACAACGCCGTGCAGATCCCCCAGAATGGTGCCGCGAAAATCTCCCTGCACCATGCCCAGAAGATGACCGTCCAACGTGCCGTCAAAGTCTCCTTCTACGAGCCCCGCCAGGTTGCCGCCCACAAAGCCACGGTAATCGCCGCCGATGTGTCCGCAAAGGTCACCGTCAATATCGCCGCGCATATCTCCCTGCACTTCCCCATACAGGTCGCCCCATACATTGCCGTTCAGGTCGCCCTCCACAAGGCCTTGCATATCACAATCCATGACACCCGCGTAGTCGCCCCGGATTGAGCCCTTCATATCTCCTAGGATCGAGGCAGAGACATCTCCCTCCACGGCGCCCAGAAGCGAGCCCGACCAGTTGGCAATACGTCCGTGGAAGCCGCGGTTCAAGGAGCCAAGGATCACGTCTCCCTTCACGGTACCCTTGATGTCACCCCGCATACCGGGGGAGATGATACTGCCCTCAAAGGTATCGTACACGGTTCCCACCACTTCACGGAGCATATCTCCATCTGCGGGTAGCTCTGCCTCCCGAAGAAAGTTGAGATCTGCCGCATAAGCCTCCAGACGGCGAATGCGATCGCCATCCCGTCGGGTGCGATCCTGCTCACGGCGCTTTCTGTCGCTTTCACGGCGCTTGCGATCACTCCGACGGCGATCAAACCACGCCTCCCGCGTTTTTTCATCGGTGCTGTAAAAGCGCAAGCCGTCCGAGGGCGAGCCGTTTCCATAGCCTGCCTGCCGTGCTTGGCTACCCTGTCGGCCGTAATTCTTGCCGAACATATCCCTCAGGTTGATTCCCTGGATACCCAGACTTTCCATCACGGCGTTGGCATTTTCCAAAGCCTCACGAATCTTCTCAACGTCGGGTATATGGTCAGTCGAGCCATCCTCGCTTCTCTCGGCGCATTCTTCGGCCTGACCGGCAAAATCCTCGGCCTCATACATATAGTCCTCGGCCTGAGAAGCGGCGTCCTCTGCTTGCTTGGCAAAAGCCTCACATTGGGCCTTGATAGCTTCGCATTCATCCCGCAAGGCTTCACAGGCCGCCAATACCGCGTTGAGATCAGCGGGTGCTTTCTCCGTGCGGTCGGGGGAATGACGGTCGGCAGCATCCAAAAGAAGCTCTGCCTGGGCAGGGGTGATCTTCCCTTCGGCCAGCATTTGCAGTATATCCATTCGTTCGTTCATAGGTTTCTCCCTTCTAAGAATCGGTATCTATCCGAACCGATGTATTCTTTGCCGTGTGATCCCGTCCCCACAAAAGCTCAGTGATTTCGACATCCAGCGCCGCCGCCAGCTCGTCAAGGCGGGACAGATCCGGCAAGGCGCGGCCCGTTTCCCATTTGGACACCGCCTGAGGAGTCACATCCATGAGTTCTGACAAGGTGTTTTGCGTCAAGCCTTTTTTTCGTCGCAAGCTTTTGATCCGACGAGCAAGGTCTTCGGGATAGATCATATCGGCTCCTTTCTGTGATAGCAAGATGTGGGTGCTGAATGTGGCGCATAAATTGTTGTTTACCACCTGCGGTGGGGCTCCGGCTCGGGGGAGTGCATCCTGTGCGAAACTCATACCGCGATGGGTAGTTGGGCGGATAAATTGTTGTTTACCACCTGCGGTGGGGCTTTGACTCGGGGATGTTTAACTTATGCGAGCCGTGTCCCACGATGGGGGGTAAGCCTGTAAATTGTTGTTTGCGTGGGCTTACTATGAACCCGTAGGGGCGAACTGCGTTCGCCCGCCGTTCCCCAAAAGCCTTTGTTTATCAATATACTTTTTATTACGGGCGAACACAGTTCGCCCCTACGACCACGTTGGTCAGAAGCCCGCAAACAACAATTTATCTAATCAACTACCCATCGCGGTATGCGGCTTGCATGGGTTGAACATCCCCGAGCGTTGGCCGCGGGCACTGCCCGCAAACAACAATTTATCTGCCTAACCACCCATCGCGTGATGCAGTAGGTACAGGATGCACTACCCCGAGCGTTGGCCGCGGGCACTGCCCGCTAAACAACAATTTATCCGCCCAACTACCCATCGCGTGATGCAGTAGGTACAGGATGCACTACCCCGAGCCAAAGCCCCACCGCAGGTGGCAAACAACAATTTACTTGATCGAAATTTCTCCAAAGGAGCAATCTGCGTTGATATACAGAGTCGGTGCCGTAGGATCGCTCGAATCCGTGTGACGATTGGAAACCTCTCCGAAGGCGGCGGAGGGGTTCAGCTCCACCTTAACGTCAGGGGGTAGCAAGATATCAATCTCGCCAAAGGAGCAACGGGCGTCGATAACTGCGGGATCCTCAATGAGGGCGCCGCGCAGATCAAGGTTCAGCTGCCCGAAAGCGGCATTCAGCGTAGCGCTGGAAAAGGCCTGTCCGTCCACAACTACGGTGCGCTCACCGAAGCGAACGGAATATGTGTTGGCACCGTCAGCATGGGTCGTGACCGTACTGAATTTCTCCCGCTTTCTGCGTTTTACCCGGCGAAACAGAGGAGACAACAGAATGCGAAGTCCCACGAAAATGATGGCCACGGCCAGCACGATGGCAGCGGCTTTTCCAAACTCAAAATTCTGTTGATTAGACAGAAGAATCAACACACCAACGAGAAAAATCACGGGCCAGAAAATCGACGTGGGACGTCGGATGAAAAAGTACAGCGCCGGCACGATGAGGAACAAAGACCCCCATCCCGGGAAAAAGAGGGTAAAATTCTGCCAGGGGCAAAAATCCAGGTAATTACCAAGATATCCCACGCCCACAGCGATCACCAAAAGACCCAGGAAGGCATTAGCGATGCCCTTTCGGACGCGTTTGCCGCGAGAAGGGGTAAAGACGGATATGTTAACGTTTGCCATGGTGATACTCCTTTACAGTTTTTTCAGTTGTGCCGCGGCCTCTTCGGCGGTGATCTCGTGCCGTGCCAGGCGGTCAAGGATCTTGCGGCGCGCTTTGGACTTTTTCTCATGATCCGCCTGTCCGCGAGGCAGAATCTCAGGCTCCGCGGCAACGGCTTCTTCTGCCGCATCGGGCGCCGTATCGTCCCCCATACCGGACGTGTCATCCGTCGACGGATCAGCCGAGTGTCCGTTCCTATCCAACGCGGAGATCAAATTGTCCAAGGCGGCGCGGACGGTGGGATAGGATACCCCCAGCTCGCGTTCAACGTCCTTGATACTGCCGCGATTGCGGATAAAAACAAGCAGGAAGCTGGCCTCCTCAGGGGACAGGGAGCAAAAACGACAGCCGTCGAAACGTCCCTGCATACGGGTGCCGCAATGGTCACAGGTGACCTCCGTGATGGTGATCCCTGCGTTACATACGGGACATTTATGGGGTGCTCTGTACATCTGAACCCTCCTTCTTTCCATGCAAAGAATAAGAATGTAATGTCATATTACCACAAATTATTAATTTTGTCAATAGATTTTATTAATTTTATTAATTTTAAAATTAATTATTTTTATTTTTGGTTAAAAACGCAGTCTTGAAAGCAAAAAAGCCCCAACGGAGGCTTCCCTCCGTTGAGGCTCAGAGATCCGTCCCCGCCGGGGATCAGATCAAGCGCTTGATATAACGCAGATAGAATCTTGTGCCCATAGGCAGTCTGGCCTTAAGCTCACGGCGCAGGTAGAGGTAGAAGGCTGCCATCAGCTTCATCTCCTCCACGGACATACCGTGACCGAATTCCTCGGCAGACATGGCCTCCATCACACGGCGGAGATCCGGCAAAGCGATCTCGTTTTCGCGAGGCTTACGCTGGGATTTTTCGTCGGTTCGGGTGAGGGCTGCCGTCAGGCGGTCGGCGTATTCCTCGCGGAATTCACCGGCATGGGGTGCCAGGTCGTAGATCTTCAACAGGGTGTTGACGCTGTCCACCATAGAGAAGGCCATTTCACGTCGGTCACCCTCGCTGACGTTGGTACCATAGCTTCTTTCCAGAACCTGAGAAACCACGCTCTGACGCTGATTCTCAGCGTTTCTCGCGGAAGAAACCACGCTGTAGATAATACCCGCAATCACGGCGATACCCAAAATGATACCCAGGGTAATGAAGGTGCCTATCATCACGATCTCGTCGTAATCATCGGGCAGCTCGTCACCGGTACCGGTTTCATCGTCGGTTTCGGATTCATCCTCATCGGGATCAGGCTCATCCACGTCGGGAGCGGAGGTCTCCAGCTCGGGGGGGATCACGGGCTCAGAGGGCACAATGGTATCGCCGCTCTTGACACCGTACATACCGCCGTAATACTGGGGCGTAGTCTCATACTGGATCCAGCCGATGCCATCGAAGTAGACCTCGATCCAGGCATGGGCCTCATAGTCCCTAACGTAGCCGCCGTAAGTCATGTCGGTACCGTCACCGTTATTTTCCAGACCGGACGCGATATAGCCCTCCGCATAACGGACGGGGATCCCCAACTCACGCAGGATCAGCGCGGCGGAGGAAGCAAACTGCACGCAATAGCCTTCCTTGGTATTCACAAGGAAATTCTCCACGCCGTCCATGCTCTCGTCCACGTTGGACAAATCGGGGGTGATGGAATATTCGCAGCCCAGATCATAAATGATATAATCGATCACGTTGCGAACCAAAAGGTCTCTCTGAACGTAGACCTGAGCCGAGCCGGCGTTCTTTACAGCCGCCAGGGACACGTCCGCAGGCACATCCACCCAGGTTCTTTGGACGTAAGAGAAGGATTCATCCTCCTCGGTGGCAGGGTCATCGGGCTCCTCAATGAGGGTCTCCTCCTGCACCTCGGTGTGGGCTTGGGCTACAATGGCCGCGGCCAGATCCTTGATGATCAAGCTATCGGATTTACCCGTGTAGGTGCTGTAATTCGAGGCCTCGCCGGCCTTGTAGTCAGCGCTGTTGGCGGGATTCTCCACACCGTAAACGAAATTTGCATAAGCATCGTACTCATGGAGATAGGCCATCAAAGCCTGCCGCTCCTCGGTGGTCATGTTGTTGGCGTAACGGTACACCAAGGTCTCCTCCAAGGGCATAGCGCCGCCGTCCAGCACCTCGGCAGACTGCACACGGTTGCCCGAGCGAGTCAACTGAATGGTGCCGTTGGGGGTCGCCACGGTAACGACGCTTCCATCAATGGTCACGTCGTCGGTATCGTGGTAGGTGCGCCAAACGAGGGTGTTTCTTCCCGACTTGCACTGATAGGAGAACAGCGTAGTTCCGTCCTGCTGCTCCTCGGTATAGAGCAACAGCGAGCTGGATACCGTACCGTCATCCTTGACCGTGATGCGCTCCTTGGCCAGAAGCACCTCACGCTGAAGGTTAAAGGCGGCGATGAGATCTGCCTGGTTCTTCGCCCAGTATTCACTGGTCATCACCTGGGCATAGGTCACCGTAGCCTGAGATGCATCGTTCTCCTCAAAGGCGCGGCCTGTGTAAATACCGTCGAAATAATTGACGTAGCTGGTTTCCGAAAGCACGGTGGAGCCATACTCAAACATACCCTCCACGCTCTTGAAGGTCGTGGGGAAATAGGCGTGAGAGGAGGGACTGTTCACACGGCGCAGACTGACCAGCGCATTGACGAAGCCGTAGGGGAGATTAGACTGATACTTGGACAGATAGTAGTTGTTATAGTCGGGATTATCCACCAGCGAAGGCTTCATGTAGTGGAAGAACTGATAGCGGAATTCCTCGCCGGGAGATCGGGTGGTATCAAACATATCCCGATAGATATTCAGGGTATCGTCGCTGACGGCCTGCCAGGCACCGTCCTTATAGTCCGTGCCGATCCAACCGCGCAGATAATAGTTGGTATTGTAGCGGGATTCCAAATAAAAGATCTGCTTACCGGTAAATTCCAGCTGCTCCAGATCCGTGGAGCGGGGACGGAAGTTGTTGCCGTTCTGCTCGTACTCCAGCTCGTCCAGCTTGGCGTCGTTGCCTCGCAGAAGCGCGGTTACATAGTCACGGGCATAGGACATCTTCTCATCAATGGCCTCGATGGGCTCAAAGCGTCCCGTTACGGTCATGGCGGGCAGAAGAATGATCAGGAACGCCAGCACGAGAGCGGCCGCGGAAGCAAATCCACCCATGGCGGCGCGGGATTGCTCGGTGATACGGTCATAGCGCTTGACGGCGTTGACCTGCTTGCGGATAGCCCTCTCCTCTGCCTTTTTCTGCTTTTTCTCGGCAGGAGACAGGGGCGTCGATGCTTTCTTGGGCGCGGATTTTTTCTTTCCACCGCCGAAATAGTCGGTCAGCTCCTCGTCCACCGTTTTTTCAGCCACAAAGCGGGCGGCCTTGCGAGCAGACTTATTGGCAGCCTTACGGGCAGCCTTCTCCGCAGACTTTTTCGCCTCTGCCTCCACGTATTCGGGGGGATAGGCAGGGCGCTCGTCGTTAAAGAGATTCATGCCCGTGTCGTAGCGCTTGTCATCCTTGACACGGTAAAGTCGGTCGTAGGCTGCCATGACCAACACCGTGGCAAAGGAAACGATTACAAGCACGATACCCAGGTTAGAGGCAAACACAGCCCCCACGCTGCCGTCGTGATCCCGCAGGTTACTGTAGACGTTGAAGGTGAGGGTCACCACCAGGAAGGTAGTGGCAAGAATGGCGGGAGGTATGATGCGCACACGGCGCACCAGACTGAAGGCGAAAACCGCACCCACGATCACGCACAGTACACCGATACCCACCGACAAAAGCTCCTCCTCGGAGGTCGAGGTACTGAACGCTACTTGATATTTCTCGTAGGTATCATACTTGATATCCACCAAGCGCTGCAAAGCGGCATTGTAGACACTCAGGATGCCATAGAGCAGATCGGTAAAAATGGAGGGGCGGGTCACGATGAGAACCACCGCACTGCCCACGGCACCTACTGAGGACACAATGATACCCCAGCGGTCATACAGGGCGATGGCCACCAGCGCCACCACCACCAAGGTACAAGTGAAAATAGTGCCTACGGGGACGTTGATCTTGAAGGCGGCATTGAGGTAGGTCACAAAGCCGGCAGCGGCCAGCCAGACCACCAGCGTGCGGCACAGATAACCAAGCACGCGGAACAGGATGTGCCGTCCGGCCTTATCGGGAGGACAGACGATGGGGCGCTTATGAACCGACAGGATGGCGTTTTTCTGCGCCTTTGCTTCGGCCTTCTTTTGCTTTTTTTCAAGGGTCTTGGCCCGTCGCAACGCCTTTTTCTGCTGTTTCTCGGCTTGGATCACAGCATCCTTGGATCTTTTGCTCATACCGCCTCACCTCCTTCCTGTCGTACGGCGATCATACCGCTGGTGCGCAGAGAGAGACCGCCGGAAAGAAGGGTCTCGCGACAACCCTCCAGATAAGATGCACGCTCCGCAGGATAGAGGAACCGATCCTCGGGATTGTAGAGAATGACCTCGGTGGAGCCCACGCTGCCTGCATCGGCCACACCGGGAAGGGCCGTCAGATCCGAGAGCATAGCGTTATCCATGGTAGAAGTCACAAAGAGCTGCTTGGCACTCTGCACGTCCGACAGCATGGCGGTCAGACTGCATACCCGCTGATCGGCACGGCAAAGGGGGGCAGTGGCAAAGCAATGGTAAATGCTTTCGAACTCATCCACGCCCCGCAAGGGATAGGCATAGAGGCCCATATCCGAGCGATGGTCAAACCAGATGAGGGTCACGTTATGACCCTGGCGAAGCTCGGCCAGCACGGAGGCTACAGTCAGCTCGACCACGCCGTCAGCCAGGTACTCGTTCATATCATCGTAGTAGGAGGGCTGAGCCAGACGGTGAACGTCATGAATGGAAACCTTCTCCTCTGCCTCGGCCATTTGAGCATCCGAGGCTTCCGTGCGGTCAGCCACCGCCTTGCGCTGGGCCAGGCGGGCTTCCAGAGCTTCATCGGAAATACTGTGGGTCTCCGCAGTCTCCGCGTTACGATATTTCTTCTGAAGGGCCTTCTTTTTTCGGGCTTCCTTTTTGGCCTTGGCCTCCTCCTTAGCCGCTTTTTTCTCGGCGGGTGTCAGCTTCTTCTTCTCTTCCTCGGACTTGGGAGTCTCCGCCTTGGGCGGTTCATCCGGGAAATGGGCAGACATATCGCAGAAGATCACGGTCTCATTGGAGGTGCCCGTGTTGTAATCCTTCACCACGAAGTTTTCGGATTTGGAGGAGAGCTTCCAATGGATGCTCTTTAAAGGATCGCCGTTCTGATAGTCGCGGATGTCGCTAACCTCCAGACGATCCACCACCAAGGGGGATTTTACGGTGCGGGCGGTATCGTCCGAAACCGACTGAGCCAGGATGTCCTCCAGGTTCATGCGGCGGGGCAAAACGTACACCGTTGTCATGTTTTCAATAGGCACCCGCACGCGGAAGAGGCGGAAGAAATCGTACACGTAGAAGCAACGAACACCGATATCATAAGTGCCTCTGAAACGGAAGCGGACGGTGTTCTTCATGTGATAGCTGGACATGGGTGCCATGGAAAGGCGGACACTTCTGTCTGTACACCGCACGCTGTTGGACTGGGGAATGCTCACTCTCGCGTCAATAAAGGGGAAGGCGAAGGGCGAGCGGTTATCAATGCGAAATTCATAGGTATAAGGTTGATTCTTTTCCGTGGTCGCGGAATCCGAGATCATGCTCACGGTCAGAACGTGCCGCGCGATCAGCGTATAAAGCAGCAGCGGCAGGGGGAGCAGGAACATGAACCAGAAGAAAAGATTGGACACCTTACTGAGCAGGGCCTGGGTGAACACCACGGACGCGCCCAGCAAGATCAAATACGTGTTGAACCTGGGGGTGCAGGTGACGTTCTTTTCGTCATCCTCGGTAAACTTGCCCTTGGACTTGGCCCGTCTTACACGAAGGCGGCGTCGGAAAAACCGACCCATCCGCTCAAAGGGAGTCTTGATGATCTCCTTGAGGGAAAGCCCTTCCTCCTCCGTCCCCGAAAGGGAGATCAGATGCAAGAAGAGATGCATGCCAAACAGCACCGCCCCCAGCACAAGGATCAAAATGGGAAACGCAGTACCCACACCCCATTGGATGGCATCCTCGGGGGGTGTATCTGCCACCGTATATTTCTCGGCCATGAGCGGGGACATCAAGGCACGGATGACCACGTCGGACAAGAGTACCAGCGCGCCGCCACCCAAAGCAGATGCCGTCAGGGGGAGCATACGGCGGGAGGTAGCTTTGCCGAGGTGCTTGATATTGGGCACAACCAGCAGGAAAAGCAGGATCAGGGCGATCCAGAACACCAACCATCCGAGACCCTCCGCGTACAGAAGGAGCTTTACGGGGGTGGCAACGTCCTTAAAGAGGCTCATGCCCAGGATCTCGGCAATTCCCTCGTGGTCAAAGCTGAGGAAATACCCCAGCACGGAAAAGCCCGAAGCGGTGATCAAGGTGACCTTGGTCTCCTTTCGTCCCGGCTCAATGACCTCATACCGAAGGGCAGGCAGCGCAGAAAAGACCACGCCGGCGACAAGCACCAAGGCGATAACGCAAAGAAGGATCAGTTTGGCGTGCTGCTTGATTTTGGGGAAAATTACGCTTTTGCGCTTGACCTTTTTTGTTTTCCTCACAAAGGAGTGTCCGCAGGGACAGACCTTTGTCATCAGGGGCACCACCTTACCGCAGGCCTCGCATTTGACGCCCAGGGTAGTGCCGCAGTTCATACAGTACGTCCTGTCCGCGGCCACGTATTTGCCGCAGTTGGGACATTGCTTCATCGGTTCCATAAAAGGCACCCGTATCAGTTCTTGGACTCAGCCTTGGCACCGCGCTTGCCCTTGTAGGGCACCTCAGTGGTGCGAAGGATCTCACCCAGCACGTCCAGCGTGGTCTGATGGGCCAGCTTGGCCTCCTGACGAAGCATGAGACGGTGAGCAATGGCGGCTCTGAACAGTGCGGCGATATCGTCGGGGATCACGTAGTCACGGCCACGAAGGAAGGCGTAGGCCTGAGCCAGATGCACCATGGCCACCGACGCACGGGGAGACGCGCCCAAAGCCAGGGCAGGATGACGGCGGGTCGCCGTGATGAGGGTGACGATATAGGCGTACAGCTCGTCGTCGATATGTACGTTTTTGACCAGCTCGCGGATATGGCGAAGCTCTTCAATGGTCAGCACGGATCTGACGGAGGACAGGGGATTTTCGCTGCTGCGCGCCTTGATGATGTTGATCTCCTCGGCGGCATTGGGATATCCCATGCTGATTTTGAGAGCGAAACGGTCAAGCTGAGCCTCGGGCAGGGGGTAGGTGCCCACGTAGCCCGCGGGGTTCTGAGTGGCGATAACCATGAAGGGATCGGGCACATCCATGGTGTTGCCGTCCACGGTGACCTTTCCCTCTTCCATCGCCTCCAGAAGTGCGGACTGGGTCTTGGGAGAGGCACGGTTGATCTCGTCGGCCAGGAGCAGATTACACATCACGAGACCCTCGCGGAACTCGAACTTTTCCTTCTGGCGGTTGTAAATATGGAAGCCCGTGATGTCGGAGGCCATGACGTCGGGGGTGAACTGGGCGCGTCTGAACTGCAGACCCGTCACCTTGGCCAAGGTAGACGCCAGGGTGGTCTTACCCGTGCCGGGAACGTCCTCGATGAGCACGTGGGTGCCGGCCAGCATAGCCGTCAGCAGTTGGATGATCTCACTGCGCTTACCCACCACAACCTTCTCCACCTCGTCGGCGGCGGCGATCATTTTGGCATGGGCGGCGGCCATTTCGGGAGACAGATGGGATTCCTTTTTGTTATCCTTGCTATCAACGGAGATGTCATTGGTTTGGATGTCTTTTTCGCTCATGGATTTGGTTTCCTTTCCGTTATGTATTTCAAGTTGATTTTTTATTTGGACAAAAATACAGATATATCATTATACCACAAATTTAGCAACTTGGCAAGGTGTTTTTGATGCAAAGCTCACATTTTCACGGCTTAGGCAAAAATATTTACATTTTAGGGCATCTCTAAAAACTCATCGCACGCCGATATGACGGTGCTTTTTCCGTCATACGTCACAAAATTCTTTCGCATAGGGCCAACTATGCGTGCAGATTTTTGTTTAGTCTGACGAAAAAATCCCTCGCCTCTCGCCGCACGCTGAGTATTTAGAGATGCCCTTTAGTGAAAGTTCACAAAATGACACAAAGGGACTGCCCGGAGAAGGGGCAGTCCCAAAAGACGTTATACGGGCCGATGATACAGATAGATCCTCACGTTTTCGATGGAAATATTTACCTCAAAGCCCCAGGACAGACGGCCGGGATAAGTCAGCGTGATGGTTTGGGGAACGCCGGCTTTCAGAGAAAGATCAGCGCCATCGCCCAGCATTAAATGATCGTCGCTGTATTTCGCTCCCAAGCTGATGCGGGTTTGGATATCCTCCGTTGCCATAATCTTCAAGGTGATCTTGTGTCGGGCTTTGTCCGTGGCGTCTATATCATCGGTGAGGATGTCGGGCTCTAATTTCACGATCTCCACACGAATAGATGACGTAGCCTCGTAAACGTGGTTCATGGTAAATTCGCCGTTCTTATAAGTAACCACGTAGCTGTCGTAGGGGTGATACCGCCACAAATCACTAAAGGTATCGAAGAAATCCGAGCCTGCGGCCAGCCTTTGACCGCCGCCGTAATGCCTGTCTACCAGCCAGATGGCATCCAACTCAGGCGACAGACGGTAAATATGCTCCGACGTCTCGATCCAACACGTTCCGCGCTCCACGCTTTCGGGCACGACGTTATCATATACATCCGACATGGTTTCAGTGGCCAAGGACTCCGCGTATTCATCGATGGGGATTAGCTTCTGCAGCTTTTCAAGCAGCCGCGCGGAGGCTTTGGGATCCAGGGTTTTATTGGAGATTCCCCAACCGTCCCAGGTGTATTGTCGAATTCTGACAATACCGACGGGAACGGAAGGATTCCCCATATCCTCCGTTTCGGGTTCCACTACTTCCTCGGTCTCGAGTTCCTCTACCTTCTCCGTCTCAGGAGCCACGACTTCTTCAGTCTCAAGAATCATATCCGTATTCGTTTCAGCGACTTGGGTTTCGGTGTCTTGGATTTCGGTGTCTCGAGTTTCGGTAGCTTGGGTTTCGGGGTTGGTTGTGGATTCACTTTGAGGCTCGGCCGTGGGTTCGGGCTCGGTCACCTCTAGCTTTGTGCCGCCGGGGATAGGATCAGGTTGATTTCCTGCCCATATGATCCCCCCCATCACGCCGAGAGCCACCAAAATGCATACCGCGGCTACTCCCCAACCGCCGTTCATGAACTGTCGGAAAGCTGACGGATGTTTGGGAACGACTATCGGGGCTTTCTCTTCGGGAATAACGGCAGTCATGATAAGATTGTCACTCAGGTTGCCAATGGCTTCAAAAGCGGTCAGACCTTTCATATACTATACCCCCTTTCGGTCAGATACACCCTTAATTTTTCACGGACACGGTAGAGTCGGGAGGACACGGCGTCCTCGCTCAATCGGTAAGCTTTGGCCATACGCTCTACGGGATAGGCGTGAAAATACCGTCCTACAAACAGCTTTTGGTTCAGGGGATCCTGGGTCAGAAGAAAGGCTTCCAGGTGGGCGGTCAGCTCTCCCGAGGATTCCTCCGGCATGGGAATGCATTCCTCCAGCTCATGGAGCGCCAGGTCAAAATCAGCGTTTCGTCGCACTCTCTGCCGACGGCGCAGACGCCCCACGGACAAATTTCTCGCGATGCGGCAAACGTACGCCCCCAGAGATGCGGGGCGGGTAGGGGGGATGCTTTGCCAGGTTTTCAGATAGGTATCGTTGACGCACTCCTCCGCGTCTGCCTTGACAGACAAAATATTCATTGACACCTGCATACACAGCTTACCGTATTTCTCGGCCGTCTCGCTGATGGCTCGTTCATCCCGATTGAAATACAGATCAATGATCTTACTGTCTTCCATATGGCACCTCCTTACAAGTGGTTTTCACCCTATATGACGCTTTTTGGGGTGGAATCCGTCGCAGAAATTTGCTTTTTTCATATTTTTTGAAGAAATTATCTGTGGTTGACGGGGGAAAAGGGGGGATAAATTGTTGTTTATGGGCGTTTACTGACCAACGCGGTCATCCTGAGCAAGGCCGCTGGCCGCGCCGAAGGATCTCTTTATACCTGTAAAAAACCATTGTCATAAAAAGGTTTTGCTTCCTGTGGGATCCTTCGACTCGGGCATCGCCCTCGCTCAGGATGACTGTTTCAAGGCGGGGCACAACAACGCCAAACAACAATTTATCTGCCTAACTCCCCATCGTGTGATGCCCATGGCATAGGATGCACTACCCCGAGCATTGGCCGCCGCACTGCGGCTAAACAACAATTTACAGCCATTATCCCACATCTAAAATACCGCACAGCCAAGGCCGTGCGGTATCTTATTTTCAATTATCTCACTCTTTCGCCCAGCTTGGTGTCGGGATGCAGGAACACCACGCGGACATCTTCCTCACCGGAAGCGAGGATCATACCATTGGACTCTACGCCGCAGAGCTTGGCAGGGGCAAGGTTAGCCACAAGGATGATCTTCTTTCCGATGAGATCCTCGGGCTTGTACCACTTGGCGATACCCGACACCACCTGTCTCTGCTCATAGCCCAGATCCACCTGGAGCTTCAGCAGCTTCTTGGCCTTAGGTACGGGCTCGCAGGCCAACACTTGGGCGGTGCGAAGCTCTACCTTCATGAAATCGTCAATGCCGATCTGTGCCACGCCCTCGGGCTTCTCGATGGGAGCAGCAGCTTTTTCAGCCGCGGCGATCTTAGCCTGACGGATGGCTTCCAGCTCGTCCAGCTTCTTCTGCTCGTCGATACGGGCGAACAGCACGCAGGAGTCACCCACTTCCCTGCCCGCAATCATCGCGCCAAACTTGCCACTATCCTTGCCGCCAATGGTGGTGTAATCCACAGCGTCAGTGTTCAGCATGGCAAGAATCTTCTCGGCGGTAGCGGGAATGAAGGGCTTCAGCATGACGGCACCCCAGCGGATGGTCTCCAGCAGGTTATAGAGAACGGTGCCGAGACGGGCGGTTTTATTTTCTTCCTTGGCCAGCGACCAAGGGGTGGTCTCGTCGATATACTTGTTGGCACGACGGAGCATATTGAAGATGCACTCCACGCCGTCGGCTACGCGGTAGCCGTCCATGTTCTCTACCAAGGCCTCGTAAGCAGCCTCACAGGTAGCGATCAAATCGGCATCCAGGGCGTTCTCCTCGTCGGTGCCTGCCACGGGGGTGGCAATGACCTTGTTGAAGTACTTCTTCTGCATATCCAGAGTGCGCTTGACCAGATTGCCGAGGTTGTTGACCAAATCAGTATTGAAACGGTTGATGACAGTCTCGTAGGTGATGGACCCGTCGGAGTTGTAGGGCATCTCGGAGAGGGCATAGTGACGGACACCATCCACGGTGAAATGCTCGGCCAGCTCGTCGGCGTAGATCACGTTACCGCGGGACTTGGACATCTTGTCCGCGCCGAAGTTAAACCAAGGATGAGCAAAAACCTTCTTGGGGAGAGGCATATCCATAGCCATGAGGAAGATGGGCCAGTAGATGGTATGGAAGCGGATGATGTCCTTACCAATGATATGCACGTCAGCAGGCCACCACTTCTTGAAGCTCTCGCTCTGCTCCTCATAGGTCTTGTCGGGATCAAATCCGATGGCGGTGATATAGTTGGTCAGAGCGTCCAGCCAGACGTAGGTCACGTGCTTCTGATCAAAGGGCACTTGAATACCCCAGGTGAAGGAGGTACGGGACACGCAAAGGTTTTGCAGGCCTGCCTTCAAGAAGTTGTTGACGATCTCCTTTTTGCGAGACTCTGGCTGAATGAAATCGGGGTGCTCGTCGATATAGGTCATGAGCTTGTCAGCGTATTTCTGCATATTGAAATAATAGGCTTCTTCGCTGGCTCTCTGTACAGGACGACCGCAATCAGGGCACTTGCACTCGGTGGTAGCTTGGGTATCGGTAATAAAAGTTTCGCAGGGCACACAGTACCAACCCTCATAGCGATCCAAATAGATGTCGCCCCGGTCGTAGAAGCGTTTGAACATCTTCTGGACAGCAGCCTCGTGGTAGTCGTCGGTGGTGCGGATGAAGTAGTCGTACTTCACGTCCATCTTGTCCCACAGCCCCTTGATCTCACCTGCCACGTTGTCCACGTAGGCCTTGGGGGTGATACCGGATTCCTTGGCCAGATCCTCGATCTTCTGGCCGTGCTCATCGGTGCCTGTGCAGAAGTAGACGTCATAGCCCATCTCGCGCTTGTAGCGGGCGTAGGCGTCGGTCATGATGGCCTCGTAGGTGTTGCCGAAATGAGGCTTCTTGGAGGCATAGGCAATGGCGGTAGTGATATAAAACTTAGGTTTCTGATTCATAGCAATAAATATCCTTTCCGGTGCGTGGAGCGACGGCTCACCGAGCACCTCCGCCGACTCAAATGGGAGCGGGCGGTGAAATTGTTTGACGGTCAACAAAAAGGGGAACAAATGCCGCCGATAGGGCGGCAAGGCGGCTCTGAAGGCCTTATCAGCTGTCAGAGCCGCAATTTTTTAGGGGAACCGTAATTTTCGCTTATTCTGCCTCTTCAGCATTCACGAGACGGATGGATTGAATGATTATGGAATCTCCGGCAGCGGCATCCTTGTTGAAGTAGATACCAAGCTCCCTGAGGTAGCCGGCGGCCTGAAGCCTTCTCAGCTCCAAGGAACCGGTATGTACCTCTCCATCAGTCTTCAGATTGATGGGTCTGGAGAGATTGGAAGATGCCTTGTCAGGATTGTTTGCGCCGGCGGACACACGAATTCTGTCGGTCTTGCCGTTATCCACCTTATAGGTGATCTCAATGTCCGTATATTTGTCCAGAACGGGCATAGGGAACACCTGGTTGAAGTCCAGAATAAACTCAGCGTTGGTAGCCTCGGAGGTCAGCTTCAGGCCATCCGCGGTATATTCGACTTTCATGCCCTCGGTGGAACCCAGCATCGTCTCCTTAACTTCCTCGACTGTTGCGCTATCGGTGAAATCAATGACGGAATAATCCTTGTTAGGCTCACCGGGGACGTAAGCATCCGAGCCCTCGGTGGTGTAGCGATAGTTGAAGCGACCGATGGGCGCTACGTCACCGTTGGAATACCAAAGCATGATGTCGCCTTCGGCATCCTCGTTGGCGTTATCCACCCATTTAAAGTCGAAGGAGAAATCGTAGGTGTCAGCGGGAATACCCAGCATGGTCTTGGGGATGCAGACCATCAGGACGTTGCCCTTGACGGAGTAGGAAACAGTGCCCACGACCTCGGTCTTGTACATGAAGCCGGTAAACTTTTCCAAAGTCGCCTCGGTTTCGGTGGGAGAGGTCTTGTTGAGGACGAAATCATAGCCCTCCCAGCCCTTGTATTCGCCGTCTACGTCAATGTAGAGACGCATCCAGTCTTCATCGGTGTAAGGAGTAAGCTCCTCCACGGTACGAACCATGAAGTAGATATTCTCATAGTCACGGGCAACCTTGGCGTCATAAACGTCGTTACGGCCGGTGTCGTTGTAGTAATGGAGCTGCTTGTTGCTTACGGGATCCTTGTAGCCGTCGAAATCACGGACGGTCATGCCGAAATAGTCGTTGTACACGGGACCCACGTCAGCCCACTGGCCGTAGCCGCCGTTCACATCCATGAGCTTCTCCTGAGAAGCCGCCTCAATGGGGTTGGTACCCTTGAACTGACGGATGTAGGAGATAAGCTGGTAGTAGTAGTGATCCTTCAGGATACCGTTGGAAGGCTCGGTGTCGCGGCTGCGAAGCGCGTCATACTGGTCAACGAAGCAGTTATAGTAGTCGCCCGTCCAATGCTGGAGCTTCATGGCGACCCACTCGTTCCAGGCGGTGACGAACACGATCTCGGGATCAACAGCCAGGGCATTTTCCCACTGCTCGGCGAAGCAAGCGCCGTAGAAGATCGCATCCTCTCGGGTGTCATAGCCCTTGTTCGTCCATGTACGGCTGATGATATTCTCACCGTTCATAGGAGCGATGACGCTATCAACGTAGTTGTGGTTGATAGCCACGCCGACGGTGATCTGCTCGATCACGCCCTTGTCGTTGTGGAAGAAGGACTGGGGATAACGGGACAGCCAGCCCCACTGGTTGACTGAGCTTTCCTTATCCTGATAGCCGCCCAGGTTCGTGCGGAAAGTAAAGAAATTCTTGATGGTAGAAGCAATCTCAGCAGGCTTACCGTTCAAGCTGCCGGGCCAACCCATGACCATGGGCTTGCCGTCCAGCATATACCAAACGTCCTTGTAAAGCCCCTTGGCGTAGATGTCGTTATACAACTCCACCATCTGGGTTCCCGCGTGATCCACGGGGCCGAAGGGGAACATAAAGGATACATCGGGAGCATCCACGCCCTGGGCGCGAGCCTCTGAGAAGACCTTCATGACCTTCATTGCGGTCTGCTTCCAGGTGAAGGTACCGTTGGTGTTATCAAAGAACACCACGTCTACACCTGCGGCGGCCAGCATTTCGGCGTGCTTACGGATGACCCACTCATCGTCGCCGTCGTAGTAACCAAATACAGGCTCATCCCAGAAATGATACTTACCGGCAGAGGCATCTGCGGTATAGATACCCAGTTTACGGAGCTGATATGCAGAGGTGGTGAAATATTCCTCCTCGGCCATGCCAAGCTCTGCCATGACGTCCAGGTTCTGCTGGTTGTTGTAGGCATACTGGCCGTTGGCAAAATCACCATGCCAGGTCCAGTAGAAGATGGCTACGGTCTTGTCGCGCATATCACCGGTGGCGGTGTTGATGGGCAGAAGGCGGCCCAGACCGTCGGTGGCAACCCACTGGGAAGCGTCAACCGTATGCTCGTCCTCTACGTCCACGGTGCTATCGTCAAGGGCAGGATCATAAGTTTCCCAGGTCAGCTCACGAAGAGTCTCTTCTTCGGTGGTCGCCTCTTCAGTAGGCGCCTCAGTCACAGCCTCGGTAGTGATCTCTTCGGTGGGAGCTTCGGTCAAGACCTCGGTGGTCTCCCCAGCAACCGTCTCAGCAGGCGCCTCGGTAGGGGCTTCGGTAGGCGCTTCAGTAGGTGCCTCGGTGGGAGCTTCGGTAGAAGGATCTACCGTAGCTTCAGCTTCAGTTACCTTCTCTGTGGCTACAGGCTCGGTAGCTGCGTCGGTTGCGACTGCGGTCGTCTCGGTTTCGCCACCGCCTGTGCAGGCGATGAGACCGAACATCAGTACCGCAGACATCACGAGGATAGCGATCAAACGGAAATTTGCGTGCTTCATGAGATGTCTCCTTTACGCGTGTTTTGACAATATGGGTCAAGCTTAAAATGAAACTTTAGGGCATCTCTAAATACTCAGCGTGCGGCGAGATGCGAGGGATTTTTTCGTCAGACTAAACAAAAATCTGCACGCATAGTTGACCCTATGCGAAAGAATTTTGTGACGTATGACGGAAAAAGCACCGTCATATCGGCGTGCGATGAGTTTTTAGAGATGCCCTTTAGAATATTATACCATAATTACGGGTTTTCTTCAATTGTTTTGAGCGGAATTTAACAAAATGGTCACATATTTTCACGAGAATTCAAAGGGAGCTGCTCCAGACTGCAGGATAGGACACCACGTCGGTGCCGTTATGATTCAAGAGAATCGCAAATTCATCTCCCGAAACTACTTGGGGAAGCGCATTCCTCCCACAAGCCACCATAGCGCAGTAGTGATTCCCAAAAGGAACACCGTTCTTTTCAACTGTCATGGGTTCGCTCCAAGACAGAAGGTCACAACTTTCACGTATCAACATCACGTCCTCCACCACGCCCGTAAAGGTATTGGGGCGGATCCGGGAAGCCGACATCAGATACGTGCCGTGCGTTTCAAAATAAGTTACCCTCGGGTGCCATGCGTTCAGCACAATAGGGGTCTCGCGGCCAAGATTTCCGGCTTCACAGAAGGAGCCGTTATAAAATTTAACGAAATCTCCCATGATACCGTCTGTCCGCTTACGGGTACGTGCTACGTAAACGTCACAGCCGTCCCACACGCCCTTGTCCATATCCACACGGATGATGTTATAAAAAAGATACAAATAATCTCCCACGGGTTCAACGAACAGAGAAAAATCTCCGCTACCAAGGAATATCTTTCCCGCAGGCTGCCCTTTGGCAAGACCCGCGCCCGGATTGTAACGTTCCGTAAAACAGGGCTTTTCTGCGGTTAACACCCAGCGGTCAAAGACCCAATTACGACCCTCGTCATCCGAATGCATGAGTCCCACGTGACGAAAATCAGAGTCAAAGTGAGGCGTATCACAAGGGCCCAAGGAATCGTAAGCAGTTCCCTTTCCATTCCATCCTGACTCATTGTGGAAGAAGCAAAAAAAGCGGTGAGTTTCAGGGCAAATATAGAGGCCAAAAGGCCACAGACTCCCGCGCGGCTTTACGCCTTCAGGATAGCGAATCCCCGAAAAAGCATACTCGGCGTGCCCAACACAAAAATTTGTTTGGATGGGGTAAAGCTCCTTCATATCATCCAAGGAGGTTCCGCAAAACATCCCGATATGTCCCACATGAGAATGTCCGCTCATACCCCACAAGCGTCCGTCCGCGTCACGATACAAGGGAGTGGTGCCGTCCTGGTACACGCCGACGGCATTGACGAAAGGGGTACTTTGAGGATCACCCACGGAAAGGCGATGTGACTTCAAAAAATTCGGCATATCACATTTTCTCCAATCTTTGGATCAGCTCCGCCACGCATCCCTCTGCGTGGTGGCACAACTGCCACTTGGCCACGGCCTTGACAGAATCCAAGGCGTTTTCGGGGCAGGCAGAGATATCCGCCTCGCGGATCATAGGCAAATCGTTTTCCTGATCTCCCACGGTGACGGTGATGATGGGATGCCCCAACCGCTTTGACAGAAGATCTGCCACGTAAGCTACCCCTGTGGCCTTGGTGCACCCCTTGGCCTCCATCTCAAAGAGGGTGGGCGAGGACGAGCAAAACTCAAACATATCGGCCCACTCCGGGTACAGTCTGTCGCGGATCTCGCACAGCTCCTCATAGCTGCCGCGCAAAACCGTCTTGTACCAATGAGCATTTACGGGGTCCCAATCCTTAGCGGGAACAATTTCACCCACGAAATGGGGAGATGCTACCTCCTTTTGCATCATGGGCGTCATGCGGCTCCCGTTGACCAGAAAGCCCTTATCCGTTGAGACACGCATACCGATACGGGGATTCATCTCCTCCACCTTCAGAATCAGCGCCTTAAGGGCGGGCCCATTCATTTCGGTGGTATGGATGGCGGTCTCTGTGGCGTAATCGTAAATATACGCGCCGTTGGAGGTGATGGCGGGCGCATTAAATAAGCTGCCGCAATCAGAGATGACGCGGTTGATATTGGGAACGACACGCCCTGTGGCGGTAGTAAAATGGCCACCGTGAGCCTTGAAATACTCCACCGCCTTGAGATTTTTCTCCAGGAGGGTGGCATGGGGTCCGAAAAAGGTGCCATCCAAGTCAGAGGCCAACAAGAATCGGGAAAAATCAGGCATGCTCGGTCTCCTTTCTCAGCAAAGTCAAAAGAGCTTCAAAATCGGCAGGCAAGGGACAGGTAAAATGCACTTCCCTTCCGGTGCGGGGATGGATAAATCGCAGTTCTCCCGCATGGAGGCATTGGCCGTGGATCAGAGTGGGATGGCTTTTCCCAAAGTGGGTATTGTCCCCACCGTACACGGGATCTCCCAACAGCGGGTGACCTCCCGAAGCCATATGCACACGGATCTGGTGGGTGCGTCCCGTTTCCAGCTCGCATTTCACGAGGGTGAAGGACTGTCCCCATTTGCGCCCCACGGGGAAACGCTCCAGAACTGTATAATGGGTCACGGCCTCACGGATCGCGGCCGTCCCCGATTTACCTTCTGACACAGCCCCCTTGGGAAAAGCCGCCATTTTCTTACGATCGTTGGGGTTTCTCCCTAAAGGGAGGTCAACGGTTCCTCCATCCTCCTTGATATTGCCAAGGCAAATGGCGTAATACACGCGGCTGACGGTATGGGTCTTGAGCTGGGCTGACAGAGCGTTATGAGCGGCGTCGTGCTTGGCCACCACCAAAAGCCCCGAGGTATCCTTATCAATGCGGTGAACGATGCCGGGGCGGCGTACACCGCCCACACCCGACAGACGATCTCCGCAATGATATAGCAGCGCGTTGACCAACGTCCCCGTGTAGTTGCCGGGGGCGGGATGCACCACCATGCCCGAAGGCTTGTTGATGACAAGCACGTCCTCGTCCTCATAAAGGATTTCCAAGGGAATGTCCTCGGGCAAGGCCTCACTTTCCTCGGGCTCGGGATAGGTGACCGTCACACGGCTGTTTCGGGGGAGCTTTGTGTTCTTCCCTCCCGTCGCGGGCTTCCAAATGTCGCCGTGCAAGACCTCCAAAAGAACGTTCCCCTCCTCGATGAGCCGTGCGGCGGCAGAGCGGGTCAGCGTCGTGACCTCCGAGAGAAATTTATCCAGGCGCTCGCCTTCCCGGGCAGGAGGCACGTCATATGTCTCGCGGCGAGTCTCATCCTCCGAAAGCTCGGTGAAAAGATCAAGCTCATTCATGAGTCTCGTCCTCAGAAGGCGCCCGGGTAGGCTCTTCGGCGTTGACTTCCATCGAGGGAGACTCAAGCTCGTCCTCCTTCATCAGGGAAGCCTCGTCCTCGGCTTCCTCCGTATCCGCAAGCGTCTCCTCATATTCATCATAGTCGAGACCATCCGTGTCTTCCTCACCCTCTGCCAAGGCAAGCTTTCTTGCCTTTTCTTCCTTGTATTCTTTCACACCCGTCAGGATGATATAAAGCATGAGGAGACCCGCGCCCACACAGACGAAGGAGTCGGCTACGTTGAACACGGCAAAATTGATGAGGCGGAAGTCGATCATATCCACCACATAGCCCAGAACGACACGGTCAATCATGTTACCGATACCACCGCCCACGATAAAGGCGATGGCCAGATTTTCCAGCTTAGACTGGGTCTTTTTTCTGAAAAGATAAATGAGCAGGGCAATGATGGCCACGGTAGAAACCACCATAAACAGCCACCGCTGATCCTTCATCATACCGAAGGCGGCTCCCGTGTTTTCCACATAAGTCAGATGGACGACATCCTCGATGATGGGCAGTGTGTCAATAGGCTTCAAAAACAGGATGGTCAGATATTTGGTGAGCTGGTCGAGAAAGATAGCCAGCACCATAATGGCGATCCAAAGAAACATAACAATCTCCATTCAAAGAAAGCGGGCATGGGGCATTTCCCCACACCCGCTTGTGGTAATGATTAACCGAATACAACCTTGTGGCAACGGCCGCACAGGCAACCGCGCTCCTCGCCCTCTCCATCGTAGATGGGAGCGGTGGTATACATCCAGCAGCGGTCGCACTTCTCGCCGTCGGCGTTCTCCACCAGCACGGCGATGCCCGACACGGTCTCGGTGAATGCGCCCTCGGGAGCCTCACCCTTGACTACGGTAGCCTGGGAGGTGATGAACACCAGCGCCAGCTTGTCGGCAAAGCTGTTCAGCACGGCGTACTGAGCCTCGTCGTTGGTGTAGACGGTAACCTTGGCGTCCAGCGACTTACCGATCATCTTGGCGGCGCGGGCCAGCTCCAGAGCCTTCATGACGTCGTCGCGGAGGACGAACAGCTCGTCCAGCTGATCTGCCTCGGGGAACACCAGAGCCTCATCGTACTCGGGCATGGCGTTCAGGAACACACTGCGGCTGTCCTCGGCGGCGGCGTGGGGCATAGCCTTCCAGATCTCCTCGGCGGTAAAGCAGAGGATGGGGGCCACCAAACGGGTCAGGGCAGACAGGACGGTGTACATAGCGGTCTGACCGGCGCGGCGGGAGGCCGAGGTCTTGCCGTCGGTGTACAGACGGTCCTTGGTGATGTCCACGTAGAGCTTGGACAGGTCATTGGTGCAGAAATTGTTGATCGCATTGTAAGCGATATGGAACTCGTATTCGTTATAAGCGTTGCGGCAGACACGGGTCAGCTCGTTAGCTCTTGCGATAACCCACTTGTCGATCTCATGGAGGTCGGCGGCGGCGACCATATCGGTATCGGGATTGAAGTCACCGATGTTGGCCAGCAGAATGCGGGCGGTGTTACGGATCTTGCGGTAGACCTCGGAGAGCTGACGGAAGATAGCATCCGAGCAACGGACGTCCACATGGTAGTCACAGGAAGCGACCCACAGGCGGAGAATATCCGCGCCGTACTTCTTGATGATCTCGTCGGGATCCACGCCGTTGCCCAAGGACTTGTGCATGGCGCGGCCTTCGCCGTCCACTACCCAGCCGTGGGTCAGCACCTGCTTGAAGGGTGCGCCGCGATCCAGAGCGCCTACAGAGGTAAGGAGCGAGGACTGGAACCAACCGCGGTACTGATCGGCGCCCTCCAGATACACATCGGCAGGCCAGAGATCGGGGGTGCGGTACATGAGGCAGGCGTAGTGGGTGGAGCCGGAGTCGAACCAGCAGTCCAGGGTGTCCTTCTCCTTGGTGAAGGTCTTGCCGCCGCAGTGAGGACAGGTCAGGCCCTCGGGGATCAGCTCCATGGCCTCCTTCTCGAACCAGATGTTGGAGCCGAACTCGTCGAACAGCTTGGAAATCTTCTCGATGGAGGCGGGGGTGGAGACGGGCTTCTCGCACTCAGTGCAGTAGAACACGGGAATGGGCAGACCCCAACGGCGCTGACGGGAGATACACCAATCGGAACGCTCGCGGATCATGGACTCCATGCGGTCGCCGCCCCATGCGGGGAACCACTCCACGTTCTCGATGGCCTTGACGGCCTGATCCTTGAAGGACTCCACCGAGCAGAACCACTGGGGGGTCGCGCGGAAGATGACGGGCTTCTTGCAGCGATCGTGGTGAGGATAGGAGTGCATGATCTCCTCGGAGGCGAAGAGCATTCCGCTCTCGGCCATGTCTGCCTTGATGATGGGGTTAGACTCCTCGGTCTTCATGCCGGCGTACTTGCCCGCATAGTCGGTGTGACGGCCGTAATCGTCCACGGGCACCACAAGCTCCATGCCGTAGCGCATACAGGTCTGGTAGTCGTCGGCACCGAAGCCGGGGGCGGTGTGTACACAGCCCGTACCCGAATCCATGGTGACGTACTCGGCGTTGACCAGGCGGGAGGTCTTATCCAGGAAGGGATGCTTTGCCAGCATATTCTCAAAGAACTGACCGGGATAGGTGGCCAGAACCTCGTAATTCTCAAAGCCGCCCATTTTCATGGTCTTTTCCATGAGAGCCTCGGCCATGATATAGGTCTCGCCGTTGTCAGCCTTGACCAGCACGTAGCTGTCTCTGGGATGCAGACAGATGCCCATGTTGCCGGGCAGGGTCCAGATGGTGGTGGTCCAGATCACGAAGAACATCTTGGACTTGTCGAACTCGGAAAGCTTGCCCAGATCGTCCTGCATGGGGAACTTGACGTAGACAGAGGTACAGGGATCGTCCTTGTACTCGATATCAGCCTCGGCCACGGCGGTAGCGCAGAAGGGACACCAGGTGACGGGCTTCAGACCCTTGTAGATGTAGCCCTTATCAAACATAGCGCCGAAGATCTTGACCTCCTGGCCCTCGAAGTGGCGATCCATGGTGCGGTAGGGGTGCTCCCAATCGCCCACCACGCCCAGACGCTTGAAGCCCGCCATCTGCTTCTGGATGAAGTCCTCGGCGAAGTCCTCACAGGCCCCCCGGAACTCGGGGACGGTCATCTCCTTGTTCAGCTTCTTCTTGGAGTTCTCGATAGCGCGCTCAATGGGCAGACCGTGGTTGTCCCAGCCGGGGATGTAGGGGGTGTAGTGACCCATCATAGCCTGGGAACGGACGATGACATCCTTCAAGGTCTTGTTCAGGGCGTGACCCATGTGAATAAAGCCGTTGGAGAAGGGAGGGCCATCATGGAGGATAAAGGGGGTCTTATCCTTGTTCTTCTCCAGCATGGCGTTGTAGAGATCAATGCTCTCCCAATACTTGAGGGTATCGGGCTCGCGCTGAGGCAGACCTGCCTTCATGGGGAAGGAGGTCTGAGGCAGATTCAGAGTGCTGTTGTAATCCTTGGACATTGGTTTTCAAAGCTCCTTATGTTAAGTTAATTGTTACGTTTATGAATATCGGCAGAGTACGCCGTTATTTTCAATTTTTAGAGGTGACCTTTAGTTTATGGCCACCGATAGGCATCGGCGCGAAAGATGAATTTCGGAATAGTGGGTTGTCGATCGAAGACCACGATGAGGTATTCATCCCCCTCATTGGCGCGCTCCGTAATCTTCCGGCCCACAATGAATTTTCCCATACCGTCAAAGTAGAGCACGTCGCGGAATTCAGGGCGGCGGTACAAACGGCCTTTTCTGTAATGCCACCGCATGCCTTGGTACTCGTCGCGGGAGATGGTAAGCAGCTCCTTCTTCACAATGTGATATTTTCCGCTGTATGCGGCGCGATACTTCAAATAGTCCCATATGTGGTAGGCGATGAAGCCGGCCGCAGCAAGCCAGATCATAACGAGAACCAGCCAAGCGATCACAGGGTAATTCCCGGCCAGCGTATGGTTCTTCAAATAGAACCCAAGCCCCGTCAAAACCCACACGGCAAGCAGTGAACAAACCAGCATCATGATCATCGTAGTCAAGCCTAAACGAAGGCTTTCGTTCACCTTTTTTCGGATGACTTCATCCGTCAGCCTTGGAATTTCGTTGTCAGAGCTGTACTTATCGTAGGGGTTCATAAGATCTCCTTTTAGACATACTTCTCCGCTGAAAGCCGCATCCGTCCCTTTTTGGTCTCGCCGTCAAAGGACAGCACCGAGAACTTGCCTACGCCGCGCACAGACAGCACGCAGGGTGGCTCTACGGTGGTATCACAGGCCTCCACGGTCTCGTAATTCAATTCCACGAGCCCGCTCCGCACGGCCACTTGCGCCTTTTCGCGAGAAAAATTGGTCAGCGCCGCCACCACGCAGTCAAGGCGGGCAGAAGCAACGGTATCTCGGATGGCTTGTCTCTTTCTTTCCACGGGAGGCACAAAGCCCACGGGCATGGGAGTCACACGAACGGTATCGGCAGAGACCTGGGTCAGGTTATCCACCAGGAAATCCGCAATCTCCCCTTTGCAGGCAACGTAGGCCGAATGCTCATCGATGATAAAGATATCGCCAAGCACGTCGCGCTCCAGACCCAAGCCGAGAATGGAGCCCAAATAATCGCGATGTGTCAGCTTCCGATAGCCGGATCCCTTGACGAGGATCAGCCGGACGGCATCTGCCACAAAGGCGGCAAGATCCTCAAGCCCCGCTGCGGAAAGGGTAGCCACAGGGTCGCGGCTCATTTCCTCGGCAGACGCCATGCCCGCCGTATAGTCGGGCAAGAGGATCATTCTTCGCCTTTCGGGTAACGTATCACCCTCTCGGGTAAGTACGCCCCCCCACAAAAGGGCTATGCCCTCCCCTATACGCGCCTCGCAGAAGGAAGCGCCGTAGAGACATTCTCGGGGGGTAAGGAAAGCGGTCATAGCGCATTCTCCCCGATCGGATATAGCGGAGAGATCCCCCAGTCGGGCATACAGGGACAGGATCTCGGGATCGTTGGTATATTTCATAGGCATATTCCTGTACCGTCAAGGAACCAAACCTGACAGCAGCATGCTGATCAGGCTGAGGATCACCGTGGTCAGAAAAAAAGATATGTCTATGGGGGTACCCTTAAACCACCCGAAGTGGTCGCAAAGTAAACGGACGGGGATGATCAAGGGCTCGGTGATCACATACAAAAAGCTCATGATTGGGGATTCCCCGTCTCCCATCATAAACCAGGATAAGATCGCCCGCACCAGCATGGCCAGGAGGATGATATCCAGAAAAATGATCACGAACCGAACCAGAACATAAACGCCGGTTGCCAATGAATTTCTCCTCTCAGGGACACCTTGGCGGATGATTCCGCGCGCATCCCTTCTTATTCTTCGTCGTAGACCTCGCCGTCCTCGTCGTAGTCCTCGTACTCATCGTAGGCCTCGTATTCCTCATCGGTCTCCTCGGCCTCATCCTCTTCCTCGGAAACGAGAATATCCTCCTCGTCGATTTCTACGTCCTTGGGAATCATGACCAGGTTGTTGCCACCCATGCGGCGCAGAGAAGCACCCAGCACCTGAACGGCACCCATGATGTAGTCCACCAGGCGCACCACCTCTTCGGTGTCCACCAGGTTGCGGAGGTTGATCACCACCACATGGCTCTCAGCCAGCGCGGTGACGATCTCCACACGCACGTCGCGGTAGCTCTCGGGCGTATAGTAAAGCGTTCCCTTGTTTTCGGGGGCGGCAGGCTTCTCTGCCTCTCTGCGAGGCTTACGGCGCGCTTCCTCCTCCTCATACATACGCTCACGGTAGCCGCGGGGTTCTTCCTCCTCATAGGTGTCCCCTCTTACAGCTCTCTCGGGCGCACGGCGGGTCTCAAAATAATCGTTTTCGTCCTCGTTGATATCGCGGCGATCGTAATCGCTCCCGCGATCATTGAAACGGTCGTCCCGACGGTCGGTGCGATCGCGATTCTCGCGGACGGTGTAGTAAGGATTCTCATATCCGCTGTCAAGATCCTCGGGCTCACTGCGCTGATTCAGCTTCTTGGAAAAAATACTCATTTGCTTTACCTCTTTCCGTTAGTTTTATATACACGAATTTTTAATTTTCAAAATTTAATGCTCAAGCTCGGAGTTTCAGATCGGCCCACGCTCGAAGTTTCAAATCGGCCCACGCTCGGAGTTTCAAATCGGCTCAAGCCTCGGGTCTCGCAAACAGGCTTCGCCCTACGCGGACCAGGGTAGCTCCCTCCATTACGGCGGGAACGTAGCTCTCGGACATACCCATGGAGAGGGTCATATGCTCGTGAGCCATGGGCAATTCCGCCCATATCTCCCGACACATGCGGCGAGTGTTGCCAAAGATAGCGCGGTACTCTGCTTCGGTGGACTTAGGCGCCATGGTCATAAATCCGCGAAGGCGGATGTGGGGATACGCGCCGCCGGCGATGCGATGGGCAAAATCTCTCGTTTCCTCGGGAGCGACACCGCTTTTGCTGATCTCACTGCCTGAGTTGATCTCAATCAGCACATCCATAACCTTACCGATCTTGGCGGCCTGCTTCTCGATCTCCTCTGCCAGACGGACAGAATCCAGCGACTGGATCATGTCCACCTTGTCGATGATATATTTGACTTTATTGGTTTGCAGGGTGCCGATGAAATGGATCTTGAGGCCTTCCCTGTCCAGGGCATCGTAACGGGCGAGGAGCTGCTGCACGCGATTTTCGCCCACGTAGCTTACGCCCAGCACCCGGTGGATGTAGTTGATCTCCTCCACCTCGGCGCTTTTGATGGCCGCCATGAGAATGACCTCATTGGGATCCCTGTCGAGGCAAGCCTGCGCTATAGCCTTGCGGCAAGCATCTACCTGCCGATCAAGATAGGTATAATCCAAACAAACCAGTCCTTTCAACAGCCGACGTATGTCAGCTGATCATTTTTCCTTCGTACAGTCCCGTGCCGCGGGTGATGATCTTGTCATTCAGTCGCAGATAGGACCACCCGTCTGCCGTGATCTGTGCCTTCTCCTCCTCTGTCAGAGCATCCAGCATGGCCGTGATCTCCTCATAGGTGGCCACCATGGTGTAGCCGTCTCGGGCGATGGAGATGTGCACCTTTCGGAACTCAACCACGTTTCCGGAGAGTATATACACGCCCGTCACCGCCTTTCCTTGGGGAGACGTCAGGGTGACCAGCGCCTCTGTGGGGATGCGATATCCACTCATACTGTCGGTCACGGTCTGTACCCCGATCCGACGGTTGAAGGAGAAGCTGTCGGGCATATCGTTGGTTTTGAATACGATCATGGCGCCGTCCTCCGTAGGCTCCATGCGGGCCACGGTCATGGACAATTGAGTTTTGGCGCTGTCGTCGCAGATCATGGTGTAGCTGTCCCCCACCTCAAAGGCGGTTTCCGCCACGTCAGACAGGCTGACGTAAGCCACGGCGTACCAGGTGGAGCCATACACCATTTTCCCCGCTACACCGCCCTCATAGGCTTCGGCGGGGGTTTGGCAAAGGGTCAAAAATTCCTCCGGCGTCATGGTCATGACCATATCAGCGTCAAACAGGCGCTCATAGCCGTCGGTGTCATAGTAGAAATATCCGCTCCGTTGTGTGATGATCTGTCCTACGGCGGTATATCCGTCCAAAAGCTCCTTCACCGCAGATTTCATGGCCTCCACCCCATCGGCATCATGGTTGAGGTTGCCCACCAAGGCAGCGTATTGCCGCAGACCCTCCTCCACGCGTAGTGCCGCATCGGAGGCGATGTTCATCTCTCCCCGATCAGAGGCCGACAAAAGGGCAAGATAAGCGTCGTCGATGTCCTTGGATATGGTGTCCATGTCCTCGGGTGTCCCACCGCTCTCCTTTTGCGCCAACGCCAAGCGGCGCGCGTAAAGATTCAAGAGAGCCTGTACCCGAGCCGTATCTCCATCAGCGGCATAGGCTGTGGCAACAGTATCATTTTTACCCACACGCTCGCCGTCGGATACATGATATTCATAAATCGTGCCCGCAGGCGCTATCAGCTCCTCGTCCCTAAAGACGTAGAGCTCCAGATCCACGTATGCGTTTTCTGTGATTTCCTGGGTGCGCAGGGTATCCAGCCCCACGGTCACATGAGACACCAGCTGATAGATCCAAAAGGCAATGAGCCCCAGCATCAAGAGAATAAATCCCACGCGCAAAAGGAAGTGGGCAGAGCTGCCCCCCCATGCCCCGCGGGCTTTTTTTGATGTAGAACCCATCAACTGCTTCACAGAGCTTCTCCTTTCGCACAATCAGAAAATCAATACTTTATTATATCACAAAAACCCGTTTCGGAAAATAGCTTTTCCGCATTGTTTACAATATCTTCAAAATCTTTTATGCCGTTGTCACCATCCATCTCCAACCAGGTCACATAGGGCTTGGCGGAAAACCAGGTGATCTGCCGTTTTGCATAATGTCGGGTAGCCAGCTTAAGGGTCTCCGTGACCTCTTCGAGTGTGGCCGTGCCATCAAGATAGGGAAACAGCTCCTTATAGCCGATGGCCTGTGCCGCCGTGATGCAGATTTCAAAAACACCCATCTCACGGAGCTTTTTCGTCTCCTCCACAAGCCCGTCGCTCAGCATCATATCCACGCGGCGGCCAATGCGATCGTAGAGGATCTCACGGTTGCGGTATTTCAGCCCCAAAACCAAGGCGTTGTAAGGGGATTCCACCTCACGGGAGCGGCGATCCAGCTCGCTTTTGGTACAGCCCGTGGTGCGATAGATTTCAATGGCACGCACCACCCTTTTGATATTATTGGGGTGGGTAGCCTCCGCCGCCTCGGGATCCAGCTCGCGGAGCATGTCGTGGAGTGCTTCGGCACCGTGAGCCTCGGCGTATTCGGTCAGCTCGCGGCGCAGATCAAGATCCACGTCGGTGATCTCAAAGCTGCCGCCCCGCAAAAAGCCGTCCAAATACAATCCCGTGCCGCCGCAAAAGACGGGCAGCTTTCCTCGGGACAGAATATCCTCTACAGCGGACTTAGCATCCCTGGCATAATCCGCGCAGGAATAGCCCTTGGGATCGGTGGGATCCAAAAAATCCATGAGGTGATGGGGAATTCCCTGCTTTTCTTCCTCGGTGAGCTTGGCCGTCCCAACGTCCATATAGCGGTAAAGCTGCATGGAATCGCAGGAGACGATCTCTCCGCCCAGCCGCTTGGCAAGCTCAACGGAAAGTCCCGTTTTCCCGCTTGCCGTGGGGCCCACGATAGCTAAAACGGGCGGCTTTTTACTGTCAAAGCGGCTCACAGATCGATCACCTGGTTGCCGTTCATGGTAACGTAATGCTCCTTGACACCGAGATCGGCCATCCAGCCCTGCACCTCGATGGTCTTCCAGCCGTGGGTGTTGTAGCCGAGACCCGCGTCGTTGTCCCAGAGCCACTTAGGGGTGTTCCACAGGCAAGCCGAGGGCGCGATCGCTTCATACACGCGCTTTTCAACGCCGTTCTGACCGTGGTGAGCCATTTGGACGAAATCAGCCTTCATCTTGTCAGTGCCCTCGTAGCAGGCCAGCATTCTGTCGCCTTCCTCAACACCGGCGTCCCCCAGCCACATGACGGTCTTGTCGCCCAGGGTCATTTTCAGCACCAGGGATGCGTTATTGGTCACGTTCATGTGAAGTTCGGGATTAGGAGAGTACAGACACTCAAAGTGTGCCTCTCCCACGTCGAAGGTATCGCCCTTAGTCACAACGAGGATCTTATCCGCGTAGAGGGGCAGATCCTTGTAAAAGCGAGCCAGGCAGGGGTCGGCCCAAGGCTGGTTTTGGGTGATGAACTGCAAGGAGGGGAAATTGTAGCAGACCTGATCCACCTCCACGGCATCGGGCATGGTCTCCATGATCTGGAGGAACGCGCTGATGTGATCCATGTGGGGATGGCTGAGGATCCAGGCATCCACGTGGGGAACCTCCTGACCCGTCACGCTCTTGAGATAATTTATAGTGTTCTCCGCATCCTGATCATAGCCGCCGTCAATGACGATGACCTTTTCGTCGGATGTAGTGATGATAAAGCTGTTCATTTGGGTGCCGGTCACGCCTTCCAGCATGTGAATGGTATTGTTCATGGGTAGAGTCCTCTTTTCGTTGAGTTTGCGCGGTGGTCGCGATAAATTTCGGAAAATATACATTCCCTGTTTATTATACATCTTATTATATGAACTGTCAAGCCAAAAGGCTAAAAAAGAAG
The DNA here is from genome assembly GCA_015063685.1 of Oscillospiraceae bacterium. GTDB lineage: Bacteria > Bacillota > Clostridia > Oscillospirales > CAG-272 > CAMEON01. Next base: position 155,132 of record SVTR01000001.1, read on the forward strand.
TGCAAAAGCGGGAAGTTTTTTGAGAAAAAGCAACACGGCCCGATCCTGTGACCGAGCCGTGTTTCATATCATGTTTGAGGGTCACTTCTTTTTCGGCAACACCCACGGCAGATGGGCATCTATCTCCATCTGCAACACGGGAGTGGGGAAATCCTCATGAAGCATCATTGTCCCTTCCTCAAAGGATACCTTAAAGGAATCGTCCACCGCGTACATTTTGGCGGTTTCCAAGTGCTTCATTTCGTCCGTGACGTTCACCCAAGCGTTATCCCCTTGCAAACGCACACCGCAAACGTGATACCAACCGTTGTAGTACATTTTACCCTCTTTGTCAGGGTCGCCGCCCAACAGGTCGTAGACCTCGGCAGGCTTACGGGGATCAATACCCAAGCTTTCAAAGAAATTCAGCACCTTGGGAGATGCCAAGAGGATGGCGGCATCGTAGTTCTGACAGCCGGTGCAAACACACTGTTCGCTTGTGGTCTTGACATCGGGACGGCCGTAGAAGGCACGGGTGCGGTCTATGTCGATATCAAGGATGTAGGAACCAAAATTAAAAATCATGGTATCCTCCTTATCTTCCAGTTATTGAATAAACATCGCATCTACGATGCTGATGCTATACAAGAATTTTCCGATTGGTTATGTTTCACAAATATTGTGGAATTTCTTCCGTAGGGGCGTTCTGCGAACGCCCGCGGGCGAACACAGTTCGCCCCTACCGTGAAAAATGTCTTTTATTCTATAAACATCGCATCCCCAAAGCTGATGGTATATAAGAAATCGGTTTTTATGCAAGACACATAAAGCAATCCATCGCCAATCGGTTATGCCTTATCCTCCATTTTGTCTTTTACATATTATACCTCAAAAATGCCTTTTCGTCAACCACCTGGAAAGAAAAACCGGAAACCATCTGCGGACAGACAGTTCCCGGCGTTCCTCGCTGAATTCTATTCAGTTATCAACGATCATTTCTTTCGAGATACATCGTTCACGGCATAGATCGCGTCAACAACGCTCTCATCACCGGCAAGGCGGTCGATGTCGCCTGCGACTGTTCTAATGGAATCCCAAAGGGCGTAGAATGCGAAAGCCGCTTTGTCTGCTTTCTCTCTTTCCTCGGGCATCACCTCGATGTCAAGGAATGAGGATTCGATGGCGTACATAAGAGCGTCCACTTTTTCGATGTCAAAGACTGCTTTTTCGAGATTTCTGTTCATTGTTCTTGCTCCTTCAAGTATGTTTTGCTGACACTCGACCACAGGAGATAAACAAGACCTCTGGAATCTATCGACTTAAAGGTTGGAGAGCTGTTGCGGCTCTTGTGCGAGCACCGAGAGCAATATCTCTTTTTGTTACCGCCACCTTATATTTTACAGCATCTCTCTGCATTTTCAATGATTTTCGCGGCATTTTGCCAAAACATCAATAATTTCGCCCGTTTTCTTCCGATTGTCAGCCAATGAGAGCAGAAACATTCGGTAGCTGCCCGTCGGTGTGAAATCGTGGTACGGTGTCATATTATCCCTGACGGTGTTCCGAAACAGACTCTCTATATCCGGGAGCGTCATCCCCGAAGATCTCGCCGCTTCTCTTGCAAGCTCCACGTTCTCCCAATCTATAAACGGGCATTCTTCCAGTCCGCTAAGGTCAACGTGGAACTTCATCATCCTGAGCTTCAGCTCGTCGGTCCGTTTCCCTTCCTTTTTAATTATAAGAGCCATATCGAGCAGATCTTTCGCGTAACCTTCGAAATCTCCGTTCCTGATACTAAATCGCGCTCTTGCCGAAAGTTCCGAAAAGGAAAGCTCGTGAGAGGCTGAATTTTGCTGTTTGGCAGGGTTTAATTTCGTGTGGGTATTTGGTGGTAAATCCATTTTGGAATCTGTGGCGGGAGTTTTGCAGAATGTGGCGGCTAATTGTTCGCAGAGTTGAGGATCGGGGTCGAAGCTGATGTCCGCATAAGAGTTTCCGAACAATTCTATTTCGAGCCTCCCTGCTTCAAGGTTGAGTATCTTTTTCTTCATTTTCAAAAACGACCTCGATGGTCGCCGTGTGGTAAGTTCGGATAAAGGTATTTTCGTATCCCATACGAAGCATCGTTCCATCTATATACGGCACGATCTCACCTCCGTATCCAATTTCTCCGATCTCCTCGCCTTCGCACATTACCGAGAATTGCTTATGCGCCATATCTGGAACCGCATACGGCAGAGCCGCCAAAATACTCATTTCAAAATCGTCGGGAATACCAATCCTCAAATGTTCCAAATCAACAGAAACAATCCCTCTTTCGACGATGCGATGCGCCGACATCTTTACCATATCGAGCATCTCGTGTACGAGATTTTCTTCGAAAGCAAGACCTGCACCAAACGACTTGTGCTGTCCTTTTTCGAACAAGGAATTCACACTTTTGAAGATCATTTTCTCAATCTTTGCTTTTTCTTCTTCGACTCTCTCGAGCATATCATCACCTGCTTTCATTTTTGAATCGGGTCATCTTTCCCGAGAACAGGGTAGTCAACCTCCCCGCCCTTCTTGATGACTACCCTGTATTTCTTATTAATTCCGCGTTTGGCTCTGTTCACCAAGGCGTAAAAGGTATCCAAACTCGAACATTTCAGTTTGCGTCTGCACTCCACAGCGTTGCCCTCTGCAAGCAAAATGCCAGTCTTTGCGTCGTAAACTGCGTAGTAGTTCATTCTGAATCCTCGCTTTCCGCTTTTTCGATGGTTACCTTGAGCTTATCCAATGGAATAATCATTTTCGACACATGATGAGGTTCAAGTCCTGTTGCTTCATATTCCTTCAGTCGTTCCCTGATCTCCGCGAACGCCCACGCCGCAGTAAAGAACAGACCGAGCAACCCCTCTTTGCTTTCGGGTTCGTAATCGAACAGAACATCCGTGAGATATTCGGCTACCTCGTGCGCGTCCATCTTCTGCATCGGGATCCTCTGCCTTTTCGCGATTCTCTTTACGAAATCAATCAGGTCGATGTCCTGACCGTTCTCGCCGTATCCTCTCACAAAGGTCTGCTGATCTTTGACATAGAACATATTCAGGGCGTTGCTTACGTTGGTTTCTGGCTTATCAGTTACAAGATTCATCGTTTTCTCCTTTCTTCTTTGTCGCTCCCTCAAACAAGGAAGCATATGTATCGTATTCCTCTTGGGTTATATATCCTCGCCGCTTCTGCTGAACCCAGTACGACATAATGGCATCATACTTGGCTTTCGCTTCTGTATAGCGACGGTAGGATTCATTCAGTTCCAGAGCGAGCTCTTCGAGTTCTTTTCTCTTTTGAGCAAATCCGACTGCAAGATCGTAACTCGGAGCCCTGCCGATTTTTGAGGAACCGCAAGAGCAACACAGCTTCGGCTTGTTGCCCTGAACGGAAAACTCCTGCTTGCAGTCGAGGCAAACCCATTTCTGCTGTCTCCCTCTTGCCATTTCCTTTCCTCCTTTTCGGATTACTTTATCCACCTTATGTTGAGGTCATCGTCCATATATCCGACTATCTCGTTTTTGTGTGGAGCATCTCCCTCCTTGACGATGGCTGTTTCTCTCGTCTGCATATCATACCCTCCTGATCGAAAGCCTTTACTTTCGAGCTCTTTGATTTTGGCATTGAACTCCAAAACCTTGTATCTCAAAAGAATCTTTCTCAGCTCTTCGGGTGTCTTGCCGAGATCTTCGTATTCAGCGAGCTTATTGAACACCTTTTCGAAGGTGGAGTGAGTCGGCTGTGATACCGTGCCGTCGCTGTTCCTGATGGTAAGCCTTGTCATATCGCGCCCTCCACTCCGAAAATGAAGAAAATCTCCGTCTCATCCTTGAACACGGCAATAATCTTTCTTTCGAGATACAGTTCCATACGTTCTACTATCTCATCCTCGTCGTATCCACAGTCAAAACCGTCGCTGTAACAAGACAAGCAAGGGTAATCACGCTCAACTCTTATCGACCTGTCATCGAGAAGCTCCTGCATTACCTGCTCGAAAGCATCGTAACCGATGATGCAACACTTTCTCTCAAAGAACCTACTATCTGTCATCATCTTTCCCCTTTCTCTGCGTGTTTTTCGGCACAGCATCTACACTGAGGATAACCGTGTACCATATAGGCTTCTTCTTTCCAATATTTGAGGCTATCGCAGTCGGTGCAGAACCAGCCTCCATCCCTTTCGGATGCTACCATCTTTCTTTCGTAGCTATCTACGCTCATTCCAACGATCATACCTTTTTCTCCTTCATTTTCAAAATTTCTTCCGGGAGCAATCCCGTGTCCTCGTACTGCGCGAGGCGTTCAAAGATGTCTGCGTTACATTTCGTTCTATCCACGCAGTTGGTGCAAAACACGTTTCCGTACTCTCGATTCCTCGGATAGTGGCATTCTCTCTGAACTCCGTACTGATCTCTTCTGGTGAGCCTCCAATCCGCAGGCTGTGTCAGCTCGTGTCTCGGATAGAAGGTGCCATATCCGCTCATTCCAAAATGAACGAAGTAAACAACCTCGTCGAAGTCTATGTGAAACTCAGGGATTCTGAATTCCTTAATCGCTCCGACTTTCCCTTCTGATGTTCGGACTCGCTCTCCTACCGCGATCAAATAGTCCTCTACGTCTATATCGAACGAACCCTTGCACTTTGGGCAGGATGTGTGCCATCCGAGTTCGTCTTTATCTGCCGAAAGAACCGGAATGTACTCTCCACAATCCGGGCAAACCGTATATCTCATTTCTTCACCTTTGAGCGACCTCCGCTCTGCCTTTCGTTCCATTTTTCGATAGTTTCTTCCATCGAGAGCGAATGATAGCAGTCTCCGCAGCCCTTTCGGGTGCAGATCGCCCACCACTCAACGACGGTTTTCATTTTTGCTTTGTAGAACAGTCTTTCTTCTGATACACATATCTGTGTATATTCAGGGGACAATGCTATGTACTCGCAACCGCAATTCTTGCATTTGAGCAATCGGTGCTCGTTACGTTTGGCTCTCGCGTGTATCTGCTTCGATGGCATTACGTTTCCTCGCAGATCTCGTACCAAAGGATTCTGCCTGCGGCTTTGTCTTCTTCGAGAATCTTGCGGTAGTAAGCATCGAGCTTTTCTTGGTCGAAGCCGTATAGCTTCGAGCCGGTGTCCCGGATCTGCGGTTGGAACGACTTCAATGCCTCTCCTGTGTCGAGGAATCCAACCACGCCGGGCATACCCTTGATGATGTACCTGACAATCATTCGACCGTCCTGTTCTTCATCGCTCGTTCGATGATGGCATCCATATTCTTTTCTACCAAGAACCACATATCTTCGAGCTGAGATTCGAGCATATCTTTTACTACCTTTCGAACCTCCTTGGGATTCACCTTCTTGCTTCCGCTATGAAGCGATACGATGAGCTGGTTGAAGGTAAAGCCATCCAAGAGGCTGTCATATTCCGAAACATCCTCTCCAAGAATCCATTGTCTTTCAGCCATTTTCGTTCCTCCTGTTTTTCTTACAAGGACACAGCCTTGATTTCATTATCGCTGAGCCCGATGGTGCAATCGAGCAAATCTGCCAATGCACGATACTTGCCATCCTCATCAAGCGGTAGATTCTCAACGAAGTCGAGAATGTTGCTGATGAGCCGGTGAGCTTCGGGTGCGATGTTGTATTCGTCCCTGAGATACTGCTTGAACTCTTCTTTATTCATCTGATTCATTTTTAGATCCTCCTTCCGCAACGAGCTTGTCTATTCGAGCAACGTATTCGTCAAAACCGCTTTCGATCTCATCGAGCAGATTCGTTCCTTCGGCTACTTCGGGTTCCGATACCACGTCCCACGTGCCGCCTCGATACTTGATGATGACTACATTTATCCAGTTGTTGTTGCCAAAAATCAGGTCGCCATTTCTGACCTTTTGGAGATACGTTTCGTCATCGACGAGCTTTTCAACAACCTCGTCATCATCTATAAACGAGACGTCCTCGCTCTTCTTATCGAAGTATGCCACGGGGTTCTTTCCGTCATAAAGAACTGCGTGAATCACGCCGCACACATCGAAGCATATTGCATATCCTCGATACTTGATCTCGGCTACGCTTTTTCCGCCGTACCAAAAGTCCTGAAGATGCTTGCAACCGCGCAGCTCGTGCTCAAAACTGGCTCCGAGCTCGTCGGCTTTCTTATGGAGCTTAATGAGCCGGTTTTCGTATTCCTGTTCAGTAATCATTTCCGATGCTTCCTTTCTATGTAACCAATCGGTAAAGACTGGCGAAAATTAAAAGCGGCTATCCGCTTACCATATTCTTTTCATCGTATGCGAAACCTTGTCTGCTTCCGCTCTCAGTTCTCGGTATTCAACCTCATCTTCGTAGTCGTCTTGGGGAATATCCAAGTCAAGCACTCTCGCGCTGACCTGCTCGCTATCGGTGTAAATTCCGACTACCATTCCGCCCTCAACGATGGATACCGTCTCCGCAGGTCTGTAACCGAGGTTGAACAGAAACTTTGCGGCGGCGAGTCTATTGCAGCCAACCGCAACAGCTTCGTCGGTCGAGAATTCTGAAATGTCTAAATGGTCAGAGCGAACGAGCTGCTCCCCGCGCTGGATGAGCTTTGCTATTTCGAATATCTGGTCTTTTGCGTTCATTATATCCTCCTATCTCCCGACCACCAAGGGTCGTACTGAAAAGCCACGTCATACATCTTCTTGCCCGTGACCTGATCTGTGAATGTCGATACAAACAGGTGCCGTTTGAGTCCGTTCTTCTTGAACCAATCATCAATGACTCTCTTGGTGAGAGGCGTGAGATACACATACAGATCCGAGTAATGATGAAACATATCGCTCTCAGGATAGCCTGCTTCTACCAACGCTTCCATTAGCGTCATCTATCAGCCCTCCTTGCTTACCTTTTCCATCATATCGTAGAGCTTTGCCTTCAATCTGATGATTTCATCGGCGAGCTCTGCGTTTTCTTTTTCGAGCTTGCTTGCTTTTTTCTCCTGCTCGATGAACATTGCACCTGCATCTACGAGAGCCTTTTTTGCCTCCTGAAGATCATCAACGGTTCCGATCAATGTTGCTTCAACCGATGTGAGCTTCAATGCCTTGGCTCTAAGGGCTTCAAATTCAGGATTCGTATGCTCGTTGTAGAACCGAGTCGCTTCCTCCCAGTTCCAAATCGAGAACAGGATCATATAAAACGTCTTCTGCGTTCCCTCTCTGCCCTTGCTCCAAGAGCCTTTCGGATCGGGGTTGCCATTGGCATCGACTCTTCCGTTGTCGTTGGCGAGTTCTACCAAAGAGGAAATCGGAGCTCTTCCGAATATATCCTGTGCCTTGCAGATGTCTTCGAGGGCTGTGCTGAGTCCTCTCAATCTTACCATATCTACCAACTCTTTCGGGGTTTTGATGTTGTCGTAAATGCTTGCCATTTTCGTTCTCCTTTTCAGGTGATTTATCTTTACTTTATCTTACAACACCTACCGCCTAAGTCAATAGGTTTTCGGAAAGTTTTTCGAAAAATTTTCTAAAATATCTGTTTTCGTTTATTCTGTCAAGCAAAACCCTTTGTGCAGGAAGCCAACCGTATTCGATAAGTAGTCCGAGATCTCATCCTCGTCGGTCATTCCTTCGGGAATCTCAATCTCTGTTGGGAGGTCAACGTCCTCACCGTCAGTCTCCCATTCGATGTCGTATGCTTTCATTTCGAACCTCCCCTGAATTTGTATCCGCAGATGGCAAGAACGTCATCATCTTTATCCCTGATCTCGTACTCAACCCACTCTTTGCCGCAGATCTCGTGCTTTCTCGTTTGCTTATACAGATATGCGGGACCGTCAAGTAGCTCGTACTCGGCAATCTTTTCATCGCTCACGGTCAGCACGTTCCAATGCAACCAGTTATCACGATAGTCTTTATTGCCGAACCGCTCTTGGAACGAGCAAAGCCATTTGCTCCAATCCTCATACGATTTCAGGCGATTCTGCCGCTCGACCGATCTTGCGAGCTTCTTCAGGGTTTCATCGTAGAACCGACCTTTCTTCTTTGCCGATGTCCCGCCGTTCCAAGTGTCAGGTTCGAGCGTTTCTCTGAAACGAACCTTTCCTTTGTAATCGAGAACCCTCATCGTGATACCGGCACGGATAGGGCAATCCGCTTCGTACCCCTGACTCCATTTGCAAGTGGTATACCAAAACACGATGTCATCCACGTTTGCAGGCTGTCTTGCGTACACCCTTTTGGTTTCGGGCGAGTAGAACAGGTCCTCAGCTCCTTGCTTACACTTGAATTTGACTTCGATCACCCTGTTTTCCATTTCAGTCCTCCCAATTTCTGATTGCTTCCTTTGCTTTTTCGAACGCCTCTTTCAGCTCGGGCGAGGATTCGATCTGCTCGTATGTATATCCGAGATTATCAAGGGCTCGGCTGCTGTCTCCGTCGTATCCGAACTCGGTCTCGGCGAGTTCCTGATAAAACATCTCGTAAAGGAACTGTGGATTCTTCTTCCCTTCCTCGATCTCTGCGATGTGCCGGTTCAGCATTTCTTTCAATGCGGGCAGATCTTTCTTTTGGCAAAACATAATGTTATGCACTCTGCAAATCTTGTCGAGATCTTTTCTCGGGTCAAGCCCCCACTTTCGCATCATCTCATCGAATGATTCTTGCGTGATGGCGGCTCCCAAGGGGAATGCGTCCGTTTCGGCTCTCTGCCGCTTTCTCATATCCTGATAGCTTTCCATATCTGCCTCCGTTATACCCAATGGAAATGTTCGCCTTTGAGACTGTCAATTCTTCTCTGAATGGCTCGAAGCGTTTCCATTGAGGCTCCGTCTTCGTTCTTCTTTTTGATGAGGGCGACCAGCTCGGCATCCTCGGTCGGAATTACGAAATCGCATCCGAAATTGTAAACCATCTGCCCGACGTATTCCGTGAGAATCGGCTCATCCTTTTCTCCGTTTACTCTGCCGATGTATGCCTTTCCGCCGTTCTTCATACGGTATGCTTCAAGGATGCTTCGGTTGAAATCGTTGTAGGTGTCGTCAGCCTCTCTTATCGAAAGGATTCCTCCACAGAGGGCGATGTAGTTGTTCTGGATTCTCTTCGCAAGACCGAGCTTCACGGCTCCTTCGAGTCTTGTCTGCCAGTTGGTCCAGCGCAGGTCAATCGTGCCAAAGTTGGCGAAATTGAGGTCTCCGCGACCGTTCACGTCAGTGTTTGCGAATGTGAAGAACGGATCTCTGAACGAGTTCGTTCTCTGCCCTGCAATGTAGAACTCGCCAAATCCTCTCGCTTCGAGTGCCTTATTATACTCCTCATCCTCACGCCTGTAAATCATAACGGTGTTACAGTCGGTATCCTGCGCGTGATAGTTCGGTCTGAAGTAAACCCAACCGTTTTTCTCGCACAGTTCGCGTAAGAACTGCTGCTGACGAACGTATCGGCTGTCGATCTGCGGTTCGGTGTAGTTTAGGTGGCTTCTTGTAGGTCTTCCCATATCAATTCTCCTTCTTCCATCCCATTTCGTGTAATTTCTTTGCCATCTCCATAAATGGAGAGTCTTCCTCGGCTGCATCAAGCAAGCCGACCATTGCGAGATCTACCGCGTCTATCAAAACTTTGGTCGATGCAATATCTCTTGCGAGCTGATTGATTTCTTCCATTATAATCCCTCCGTATATCTCTTGATTTCGGTTTCGATGTCATCTTCATCTACCACCCGCATTTCTTTCATACCCTTGTTCGGACGGTCGGGGTAGTATGCCTGCGTTTTCAACAGAGCCAAGATCGCCGTTCCGGTGCAACGCTTGATTTCTTCCTTGTCTTCGTATCCGAACTCGATAGCCATTTTCGCGTATTCGAGACAAGGACAATTATCGAGAATGCAATCACAGCATCTTTCCTCGGGCAAGCACCCGAAGCCCTTCTGCTGTCCGAATTTCTTGGCGAGGTCTTCGATTCTCAGGTCTTTCGTTTTCATACCTTTTCGCCCTCCTTGATCTCTTTGATGTCGAGAATGTTCTCGTATGCAACTCTTGTCACGCCGATCCCGCCCCAAGCATTTTCGCTTTCATACACGATGTGGGTCCCGGTTCTCTTGACGTTTGCTGCCAAGTAGTCATACACCTTTCCCTCGTGGCTGCGATGGCGAATAATGTGGGTGTATTTCAAGCCAAACAGCCTCGACCTTCCGTTCTCGTGTTTCATTTTCTTACCTCCTTCTTCGGTTTCTTTCTTGGATCAAAGCGCTCCATTGTGAGTGGCTTCGGTCTTTCTCCCGTATCGTCGAACAGTTGGCAACACGGGAACGGATTGTATCCGCTGTCCTTTGTCATCACCCTGTAAAAGTGGGTGCAGTTCTTGCATTCCTTTTTCATATTCTCAACGGATTTTGCCGAGGATCTCATCGTATTCATCGCACGTAAGATCAAACGAACAACTGTTGTCGTCGAGCAATTCGAGTGTACTCACGAGAGCATCTTCTTTCTCCCATCCCTTTCTGCCTTTGATATAGTCCCATCTCGCCTGTGCAAGAGGGAGAATATCCGACTTTTCCGATCTGCAATTACACAAACGTACATACACATCTTCCGAAAGCGTTTCGGTCCATTTTCGAGGTTGTACGATGCCGCTCATCTTGCTTCTCCTTGTCTTGCTGAAAAAGCCGTCATCGGAGTTCTTTCAAATCTAAAGGCATCCATCTTGACTTCTGGAATCTTGACCTGATGGATCGCTTCGAACACCGGCGACAGCTCTTGCAGTGTGCTATATTTGCTTTCAAACGATTTCAGCTCCCTTAAAGCCGTAGCGAGCATTTCATCCATCTTTTCTTTATCTCCGACTACAACTTCAATCGGGTGATACGAATTTTGAACGTGAACAAACGCTCTTACATCCTTTCTTTCAGGTTGTTCGTTTACTACGGTAATCAATCCGATTATTTTCTCCGCTTGCTGCTCTCTATATTTCTCAGCCGCTTTTTTGTCATTCCACTCAAAGCACTTATGGAGAACCGCCGTTTCGTTTCTGCTCTCATCTACAACTGCTTTTGGGCTAACGCCTCCAAACTTGTCGTAAATTCTTTTGATTTCCGTTCCCGCAGACTGTGCATCCACGGGAACAATTCCTTCAATTTTCCATTGGTAAATCATTGTTTTTCTTCCTTTCTAAAATTCAAGCCTGCCTCAACTTGACTTGCCAATCCACAGCACACCGCACCTCAACAGACCGCGCCTCGCCTTGACTGCCTAACCACGACCGAGTTGCCGCTCCACTTGCAGCTCCCCTTCATTGCCCGTGTTCTTATTCAACGTGGAACGAGCCGAACGTGCCATCTCTTTCAGTTCTCCACTCTCCAACACCGCAACTAAACCCGCCGAGATTGAAGAGGTTCACAACCTGTTCGAGTGAAATTACCCCCGCATTGTACTTAACAGGAATATTTGCGCTCCAATTTTCGATCTGTGCTCTGTATCTGATGTCGGCAACTTTCGAGATGCCGCCGACTTTCACCATATCCTCTCTCATCGAAACATTTCCTTTGATCTCGATATACTCACAATTGATATGGAACGCACCTTTCATCACGGTGGTGCTGATGCCGACTCCAGCTCTGTAAGCTCCCATAATAGCAGCCTGTTTGAACGCCGTTGCAGGAAAACCGAATCTTGCTCCATTAGCAATAGCGTTGGCGAAACCTTCTTCCGTTTTTTCTTCAGGCTCTCCTTCCAGCCAATACAAAGTGTCGATAAAATCTGCAACAGGATCTTTCGCATCGTGTCCTTTCGCCTTTGCTTTCTTCATCTGCTTATCGAGGATCTCTTTCTTTGCCTTTTCGCTCCATTTGTGAACGATGAGCGGCGTGTCACCAACAACCCTAATAACGGTGTTCCTGATGTCGATTGACGGGATTACTACGTTTACTGCTTCTGTTTTCTTTGCCATTTTCTTTTCCTCCAAAATTCTTATTTCTTAAACGGGCAGGAACACTTCAATCAGTGTACCTGTTCCAAAGAACTCGTCTCTGGTTACTCGAACGCGCTTCTCAACGTGATTACACTTTCTGTACATCAAGATCGTCAGCTTGAACAGATGAATTTCGGTGTTTGTCCGCTCTTCTCCACCTATCGTGTACGTCTTCTTGGCTATGCTGAATGCTTTCATATAGGATCTCCTCTCATCAATACCACTCGCCCTTGGAAAAGGTGCAGTCATACTGATTGTCGTGAATCGAAACGATGTCGGGATATGCGTTGTAGATGGCGATTGCATCTTCCCATCTGTCAACCCCGCGCTCGTTGTATCCGTCGCTGTCGCCTTCGAACAGCTTGCCATTGTAACGAACGGAGTAACGCTCGATCTGCTCGTATTCGTCAATCTCGTTGCCGAACACATCTGTATAGAAGCCTACTACTTTCTCGGTGTTAATCATCGTCTTTCTCCTTTCAAGCTCTTTCAATCACGCACAGGTAAATGCAACCATCTTCGATGTCGAGGTGGAGAGACCAAGTCCATTCGGTGTTTCTCACACGATTGGCTTTGTCGAACCACTCATTGCTTTCGTGATCCACGTTGTTCTCTGCCATATACTCGAACAATTCCTTCCAGTAATTCAATTCGGGGTGTTTGCAGAAGAACTTGTCAATCGCTTTCTGTGCCGAGTTGGTTCTTACTGTCATTTCAGCTTCGATGGTTCTTGTCATTTCGCCTGCTCCTTTGTTTGAGGGATTCGGGCGGTGGCTTTCCGAAGCTGTTGCCCCGGCTACCACTCGCCCTTTGTTTTTTGTTCTTTACTTTATTATACACACCGAGCGGCAAAAGTCAATAGATTTTCGAATATTTTTCAAAATATTTTTCTAAAATATTCGTTTCCGTTGATAACAAAAGAGAGGCTGAAATATCGCTTATGCGCCCCTTTGTCGTTCGATGGGGAGTTGGTGGTAAGAGCAGAATAAAGCTGTTTGCGGAGGTTTTGTGGGCTGTGGCAGTGTGTTTGCCCTATCAGATAGGGCAACGCAAAACTAACGCAGAATTTCTGCATTAGATTCCGAGATAAAAAGAAAAATCCTCTCGGATCTCTCCGAGAGAATTCTATCTTCACTCTTCAGTTGATGTCGGTTTCTTGACGATTTCGGTTCCGTACTTCTCGATGAAGGCTGCCGCATCTCTTGCGGAAACAGGGCTGATTCTATCTTTGCCGCCTTCCCAGTTCGTGTATTCGGCAAAGAAGTATCTTCCTTCTTTGTCGATATAGAGTTCGAGAGCCTTTCCGTCCGTGTACTCGTTTACGCCGTCAGCGTAAAAGTTGTTGGCAAGTGCGTCGGAGGAAGCCGTATCGTAGATGATTCGGTCAACCATTCCCTTCACTCTTCTGCCAGCTCCGGGGATATGAGTTCTCACTACTTCACCAGTCTCCTTGACGGTGAGCGTGATCTCAATGCCAAGACCTTCGAGCAGGTTGAGGAATTCATCCGCTCTCATCGAATTTCTGACGAGTCTCGCGCTCAACTGCTGCGGCATCCAGCCAACTCTCGCCGCCGCTTCAGCCTGCGTCTTTCTTGTAGCGCGAAGAGCAGCCGCAAGCACATCGTTCGCTTTCATCAAATCACCTCCGTATGATGTATCGTTTTGGCTGTTACCATCATACACCATTTCGGTGAAATTGTCAAGAGTTTCGCTAAAATCATTCATTTTACTTTTTCTTACCTCCTGTTTTCAAGAATAAACGGTTTCGTTTTCAATGATAGCACGAGATGCTCGCTTCGAGCTTCTCTTCATCAGTTGACGGATAGTTCTCTTGAAGACCACGTTTTCTTCGGTTCTTATGCCATCCCTTATATACGGCGAGATCTCTCTCGTCTATGCTGTATCCGCATCCGCGTTCGCGGTCAAACACCATCAACGGTCTTGGGTATCCGGGCTTCGTTGCGCGGAGAACCTCGTACTTGCCTTTCGCCTCCTGAATGGTCCAACCTGATTTTTCAAGATATGTCTTCAGGTCGGAGAGCAATCCGTGATGAACCGTGGTTCTATTCTTCATTTCGGTTGCCTCTCTTTCTCGGCTTTCGCGGTTTCTTCCGTCGGTTATCCTTCTGCTTCCGAGAGTTCAGGACGAAGCGACGATACTGGTCGTAGGTTTTGAACTCAACGTATTCGCCATTTCTGGTATCGAAGCACTTCTCGCCACGACACATCTCATATTCGTTTGCCGATACAACGATGTAGATGTCCTTGCCCTGATTCGTTTCGAAGATGACGGAAAACAACTGCTCTTTGAGCTCCACGATGTTGTCAACGCTCAAACCGCTGTCGATTGCGTCAAAGATAATCCATACCTCTTTCGCATCGCGAGCTTCACCCCTGAGAAACGCTCCAATCTGCCCTGCACGGTTGGCGATGTTCGTTACAATGGCTTCTCCCTCCGAAGAGCAGAACAGAGAGCCGGCAAGATCTGCCGCTCCGTAAAATATCGCTTTCGAAAGCGAGGTGCTTCCGCCGTCTTTCAGGTTGTCATACGAGAGGAACGGGATCTCTTGCTTTTTGAGCTGATTCTCGATCTGCTTCAGGAGCGTAGTCTTTCCGATTCCATTGCACCCAACGAGCACGGTTACTCCCGGCTCGAACGTGAATTCTTCCCTCGTATATACGAAGTCATCGTATTCATACGGTTCGCGCTCTATCTTAAATGTTCTGCTCATTTTTCTCTCTCCTTTACGAATATGGTATTGTTGCAGATCTTCACAACCTCCATTGTCATCCAAGGCGGCTGAGCTTTATATTTGGTGTCGAGGTAGCTTTCGTGCCTGCTTCTTTCAGGTCGTCGGTAAACGCCGGGTTGCGTTTTCTCTCCGATGAATCTTCCGCTTGGATAAGCGGCTTCGGGGTTGTGTGTAACAGCCACTTTGTACCAATTCATCAGCGGATCCAAATCCTTAACAGTCATATCTGACTCCTTTCAAAAATTCATCCAGAGTTTTTCGGTTCGATGCTTTCCCAACTGAACCGTAGTTGGCTTCTCATCCGTTCTCCATCCAGCGAGCATTTCGTTATAAAGGTCGTTGTCATAGCCGCTCAGAACCACCTTTGATTTGCTCCGCAGGAGAGTTTCCAAGAGACGTCTGTGGTCTTCTTCGCTCATCTCGTGTGCGTACATATGCTTCTTCCTGATGGACTGAAGGTACGGCGGGTCACAGTATATGAGGATGTCTTCGCGGTCGTACTGCTCTATCAGCTTGATAGCGTCGATGTTCTCGATCTGCGCTTGCTTCAATCGCTTGCAGCAGTCGATGATGCTTTCGGGGAGATAGCCCCAAACCGTTTCAGGCCTCGGACCTCCGCTTGTTTTGACGTTTCTCCAAGTGCTCTTGGTGCTGTTGCTCGTTCCGAACGATTGGTGAAATCTTACAAGGATTCTCCTCGCTCTCTCTACGGGATCCTCCACGTCGGTATCGTAGCACTCATCGAATTCCGATCTCGCGAACGGCGTGAGGTTGACGGCTCTTGCAAGTTCCTCGGGATAGTCACGGCAAGCAAGAAATAGGTTGACGATTTGGTTGTCGATGTCGTTTACGGTCTCTATGTAAACCGGTTGCTTCCTGAAGAAAACCGCACCGCTCCCGAAGAACGGTTCGCAGTAAACCTTGTGTTCGGGAAAATGTTCGATGACCCAATCCGCCACCTTCCACTTTGCTCCGGGGTATTTAAGGATTGCTTTCATCTCGGCACTCTTTCTTCGCAGGATGAACCTGATACAAATATCGTCTCGCCTGCGACTTGTCGATGAATGATCCGAGCAGAATGTGCGAATTTTTCTCGGTATCCTGACAAGGAATGCGGTCGAACTCTTTCTGGCTGACTACCGCTTCCGTATTTTCATTCACATAGAAATTCTGCATTTTCTCCTCCTTGGGTATAGCGTAATACAGGCGACCGTTCTTGCCAACCATACCCGCTAAAAGCCTGAACTGCCAAGATCCGAACCACCCTCGGTGATATACCTTGTGGTCCATATAGACAAGATCCTGTTTTGCAAGCTCGTCGAGGCTCTCGATATGCTCGCCTCTTACGTATTTTCTGTTGCTCATGACGGAACCTCGACCTCCCGATTGAAATACTTTCGAATCATCTGCCAGCAATCATCGTCGGTCTTAGCGTGGCAGTAGTCAAAGCAGGGACAGTTTCGACCGCAGCCTTTACGGAAAAACTCGACAGGCTCCTCCGGAGAGCTGTTCACGATCTTTTCGTAGTTGTTCATACATCACCTCGCGGAGAGCATTCTCTCGAAAAGCTGGTTGTACAGGGCTTTGAAGGTGTCGCGTTCTGCGGTGATGCGGACGATTTCTTCGTCCTTCTTTTTGATCTGCTCATCATCAACCACAGGCTTGCCAATAGGCTCCCCCCCCTCCACTTTCTTGGGGTAGATCTTCTTTTCCTCATTCTTTTCAGGCTTCTTTTCAAATTCGAGACCGAGGCTGATCGCGAGAGCCGCATCGACCATCATCATTTCGTAGTCGGAGCAAGTCCCGATGTACTCACCGAAACGCTGAATTGCAACGCTGTTTACCTGCTCACAGAGCGCGACGGAGGGCTTCGTCGAGCTCCTGATGTCGATGTGTGTAGGAAGATCATTCTTAGGCTGTGTCGTCAGGAACACGACCTCCAGCACGTCGCTGTATTCATTGCATTTATCATTGCTGACAATGATGGCAGGTCTGCCCGATCTCTGCTCCGATCCGGTCTCACCGTAGGACGATCTTTCGATGTAATAGATTTCTCCTCTTTTCATTATGCTTCTTCCTTTCTTGTGATTTCAACATTATATCCGAAGTCTTCGAGTAACTTCTTGGCGTACTCAATGCCATTGTCGAGAGAGCTAATCCAACTGCTGTCATCGCTCTCTTCCACGCAAACCCACTTTCCGATGTAGTTGGTAAAATCATCGTAATCGGGGTTAAATATTCTGTTCAGGATCTCCGCGTCGGCTTCGTTTCTGATGAAATACCAGTAGTAGCCGCGATCCTCGGGGTATTCGCCGCCGTCTATGTTTCGTCTGCCCTCAACCTCTGGTTTCGTGATAAGGAATCCCTCGCCTTCCTTGCGAGCTTGGGTTCTCTCATAGTTGATGCAGTCCCATCGCTGTTCGAACTCTGTTCCGTCTTCTGCGATGAAGAACTCTTTTTCAACCAAGGTTGTGCGCTCGAAACGTCTTTTCTGTACTCTCATTTCTTTTCCTCCATACTTTTCACAAGTTCTTTGAGTTCTCGACTCGTTCCGTAGGGTCCTGCCATTGCGCTCATAAGACCGAGCGTTTGGAGGGCAAGCCTTGCTCTTTTATGCGACGCTTCCTTTTCGGCGAGGTGCTTTGCCTTCTCCTCTTCCGAAAGGGATTCGAACCATTTCAGGTATTCCTCGTGCTTTTTCTGCGCCTCGGCTGCGGCGATTCGATCTCTGCCTCGCTGTGCCTGTTTACCCAACGCTTTCATCTTCGCACTCCCTTTCTTCGGAAATAACCTCACACTGCTTGGCTTGCAGGTAAATGAACCACGTTTCGTCCCAAATGTAGTTCTGCAAGAACTGGTCGAGATCCACGCCCTTGCGCTCGTTAAGGGCGTCCATTTTTTTCAAAAGATCAATCAGCCAGCTCTTCGGAACGGTGAACTTCTTGCTGAAATTTCGGTCGTCATCGGGAAACGTGTCGAGCGTTACCGAATCATCATCCTTTTCAAGCGTGTCTCGGATTTCCCACCAACCAAATTCCTCGTCGCAGAGCAGGTGGCGCATAAACTCGCGGTCCTGATATTCGTTGTTTTCAAATTTTTCAATGCAAACAAAGCACTCTCCGTTGATTCCGATTTCCTCATCGACGTCTTCAGGTTTGCAACCTCTTTGCTTGCACCAGTCCCACTTATATCTGCCATAGGACTTTTTGAGCAAATAATCGTATGATACCATTTGCGCCTCCTATCAGTAGTCAGAGTCGATGCACTCATCGGCTTCCGTATAATACTCGCCATCGTAGCCCTTGGTGGCTTCAATTCTTCTCTTACACTTGTAGCAAACATATCTGAATGGGATCCCGTGGCAATCATAGGTGCGTTCCATATCCATCTGTCTGGTGGGCTTTCCGCATACCGGGCAGGGTTGCTCCACGAGCATATGAGGGCGGATGCGGGTCCAATTTGCCACGCTCTCGTAAATAAGAAAGTCTCCTGTTTCTCCGTTGTCGAAGAGCTTACATACTTCTTTCAACGCTTCGTTGTATGTGCGATGTTCGGATACCTCGCGGAACTCGTTCGTGCATCCGACCTCAATCTTAACCTTGAGCACCTTCTTCGACCTCCTTTTTCATCCAAGCGAGCATACGAAGTTTTTCTTTTACTTCGTCAAGCTGTCGCTTCGTATCATTGATTCTGTCGAGCTCTTCCGGAAGGAACGTGCAGATGTCGAAAATCGTGTATTTCGCGGCGTTCTCCCTGAACTCTCTGACTTTTGCATCGAGTCTTTCTCCGAGCTTGATCTCTTTCGCTTCGAGATTTTCAATTTCTTTTCGGATAATCTTTGCTTCCATATCTTTCTCCTCTTGACTTTCTCCTGCATTTGTGTTATAATCAAGGGGCGAACGGTGCAGGAGTAATTCGGAGTCCGTTTGCCCCTTGTCTTAAAGGGATAGGGTTCAGTCAGGTTTCTTTGCTATGTGGGAACCTGACTTTTTCTTTTGTTCTTTCGGGTTATGATTCGCTATGTAACGAATACAATCAATGATTTCTTGCGGGGAATGCCCTTTGGCTTCAAGCCATTCGGTCATCCTCGCTATTTGTTTTACAGACATCTTCGGTTTCACTCCTTAAACACCTCCTGCATTTAACCTCCGAATGTTCGTGTATTGTAGGTTTTATCCTACATACTTATCTTACAATAAAACCGAACAAAAGTCAATGGTTTTACGGATATTTTTCGAATATTTTTCGAAATAATTATTTTCGTTGTCGGTCGAGCAAAAGCAAAGGCGTTTCATTGCCAATCGGTAACAGAACGCCTTTTCTATCAAAGGTACACGGTCTCGTTGCAATCCACCGCAGAGAACCAAGCGGAAATCGCGTCCGCAAGACCTGACGGATCCTTGTCTTCGGCAAGATCGTAGCAAAACGGGCTTCCTCCGCCGAAGTAGTTGCCGATCACCATATAGGTGTCTGCGAAATTCAGGACTGCAATGGCGAAGTTCCATCCTTTCGCGCCGACGGATACTCCATCCTTTTCGAAGGTCAGATCATCCGAGTCTGCCGAGAATTCGACTTCGGGAAGCGTGTCCCTGTTCTTGAACAGGTACTCCGCGAGCTCCTGTGCGGTGGCGGTGATCGCTGTTTCTTTCATCGGTTTATCCTCCTTGCTCAATGGCATAAAAATCTTCGTCGCAACTGAAGCATTGATACTTGTAGTCCGGCAGCAAGCTCGTGAAGAGCGGTGCTCCGCATTTCTTGCAAACCCCGACGCTCCGCAGGTATGGAGCGTTGTTCGCCTCCTCGTCGCTAAAACCGTTTCGAGTGAGCCATTCCCTGCCAGCATCAATCGAAGCAAAGATGATGGTTCCGCTGTCATCGTCTATCGTTGCTTCAGGATTCCTTGGGTTGAGGAACACGAAGCGATCGACGAGCTTCGTTCTCGAAAGGAACTCCTGCTCGGCTTCGATGTACTGTTCGAGCCGTTCGATTGCGTGTTTTACGAAGAACCTCGTTTGGTACGGCTCCGCCGGATCCTGCGCGATCTTGCGAAGTCCTGCCAAGATGCCATCGTTATTCATTGCCGTATGCCTCCTTCAGCTCCTCGATCAAACCTTCGAGAAGCTCTTTATCATCCGCGTAGGAGTTGAACGAAGCTCCTTCGGTTCCGAGGTAGGTCTCGTATGCCTGATACAAGACATCTGGCATACCTACGAGGATTTCTACATCCTCTTCGTCGAAATCTTCTTCGAGCTTGTCGCAGATGTATCCGTGCAGTTCGCAGTAGCACGAGATCTTCCAATGCTCGTCGAACACCTCCTTCACACCTCTTCGCATCATATCGTGTTCGAATCCTTCAAACTCTTTCTTTACGCTCGCGATAACGCTGTCGAAAACGGTCATTGTTACGTCCATTTTTTCTTCCTCCTTAAACTTTCTTGGGTGCGTGAATCTTCTTTACAACGTCCTCTCGATAAATCGAGGAGTCCGTACCGTAAACATTTCTGATGGAGCATCCGTCGCCTCCATCTACGGTTGCCGAGCGGATGAAACGAATCGGAAGTCTGACATCCTTTTCGAGCTGGAGTTCAAGGATGCTACCGCCTCCGCCCCAAGGATCGTACAAACCGCACTTGGCTTTCTTGTCGATGAGGATATATCCGCAGTACGGACGTTTCTCCGCATCGTAAAAGTGTCCGTTTCTGTCTTGCAGTTTCAGCAACTCGTTCAGCTCGAAGATCTCCTCCAATGTCATTCGAGCAAGGAACGTCAGGATTCCCATATGAGAACCGTGATTGATGACCTCCTGTCGCATTGATTCAAGGAATCCCTTCGGGTCCTTGATGTCTCCCTCTCTCAGAGCCTTATTCAGCTCGGTCTTTGTGTAACCCTGCTGACGAGCAAGCCACACAATGCTCGCTCTGTCATTGATGGTCTCGCCATATCGACCGTTATAGTGCGGATACACGCAGTTGAGAACGTAATCGTAATTGCCGTCTCCGGTATCTACGAAGATATTCACGCAGAACTCTTGCTTCAGGAAATGCTCATACGGATAATCAATGGAAACGAGCTCACGGATTTCATCCTTGATTTCATCCTCATCGTATGTCTCGGTCGGAGCTGCTGTTTCGATGCTTGCAACAACCGCTTCGAGCAGGTTGCTCTCGATTTCCCATTCCGCATCCTGATACCATTCAAACATCTTTTCGTAAAAGGTTTGCTCGGGATCTTCGGATGCCATAATCTCTTTCAGAGTGGAATCCTCCATCTCGTCTCGGTAGTCTGCGTAAATCTCCTCGTGGTAGTAGCCATCGGGCTTCTTCTGCCAAGCGCACATCTTGTTTTCGATGGTCTCTCTGACAATTTGCTTAATCAAGTCTGTCATATCTATTCCTCCTATCAGTACGGGCTGTCGCCATCTACTATCTGGTCGAGCTGCTCCACGATCTCATTCGAGTCGATGAGGTCAGGCAGGAGCTTTTCGAGGTCTTGGATGAGTTCGACGAGCTTCGCGTATGCCTTGTCTCCATTCCTGCTTATGTAACGGTAGTGCTTCCATTCTATTCCCTGATCCACCACAACCGGATTCTTCAGGAACGGGCTCTTACAACCGAAATGCTTTTTCAGGATGGCTTCAAGATCTACAACTTTTTCTGACATCTTCTACCTCCTATACCGTGTGGCTCGCAAGCCAAGTCAGGCACTCTGTTCTATCGGGAAACTCCTCTTCCCATTTATCAACGCCGTCGGTGACTATTCCTATCACTTCGATCCCGGTGTCGAACAGATACATTGCGGCAACTCTCTTGATGTTTCCGATTCTTTCGTATGTAGCTTTGTCTTTAACTTCCTTGTACCAAGATCTGTCCTGATGGACGGTCCCGCATTCGGGGCAGACCCATATCGGTTCGCCCTGACTGTCAATTTGAATCTTCTTGCCTACGAACTTGTCGCAGTCGGGGCAAACAGTAGCAAGTCTTACCATTCCGCGCTCACCTCCTGCTCCACCTCATCAAAGGCATCTGCGAGAGTTTGCAGCATTTCGTCTATTTCATCTGCGTCTTTGACGAGCGTTCTGATGGAGGGGATGGCATCTCGGTTCGGGTTATTCGAATTGCTCTTCGCTTCCACCCACATCTGAACGTGCTCTTCGGGATCGAATCCCTCGTAGTATTCACGAACTTCTCTGACGATGTTAGGAAAACGAACGTAGAAGCAAAAGTCTTCTCCAGCCGGGCTGCCCTGCTCGAACTCGATTCCTTCTTCACCTCTATGAACTACCCATCCAAGCTCTTCCGCCTTCTCGATGAGTGCCTTCACGAGCTGTTCTTGGCGTTCTTTCTCTTCGAGATCCTCTTTCACCTTCTCCTGATCTTCTACCCAGCCTTTTCTGTACTCGCCTGCCATAATGTCTGCGGTTCTTCTGTCAACTCCCACCTTTTCGATCTTGCGATATACCTTTTCACGCTCGGCGGGATCGTGCTCGCATTCGAGCAGTTCCATAATCAAATCAGATAACATTTCCGCTATCTCCTTTCTGCATATCCATTCGGTAACTGTTGCTGTTAAAAACAAGCGGTCTGCACCGCTCCCGATGTGGATTTACTTTACTTTATCTTACAACACCTACCGCCTAAGTCAATAGGTTTTTCAAAAGTTTTCAAAAAAATTTCGAGATTATCTGTTTCCGTTTATGCGACATAATTTCTGCCGAATTCAACCAACTCTTCGTAGGTCTTGATCTCGGAGGAAAACAGGTTCGGCTTGTCTGTGATTCTCCAAACACCGCCCGTCTGGAAGACGTGCGCCGGGAACGGAAACGTCTTGGCTGCTTCAAGCACTTTTGCAAAAGATTCTCTTTCGAGAGCGCGGAACTCCTCGTTTGTCTTCGGGACATCGCACTTACCATCACCGGCATAACCGCTACATTGCTGATAGTGGCGATCTTTGCGGTGATTCTTCCAATGCTTCATAGCCTGATCGTGATTCGACATTACACCAATCCCTCCCCTCTTTCGAGAGTGGATAGCAGTTTCTTCAGGAGGTCATACAGTTCGTCTTCACTCTTGGTCTTAGTTGGAATCAGTTTGCAAGGCGACATATTCACGTCGTCGATAACGTGCAGGTCATAATAGTCATCGTGCTCCACGAGCGACACCTGAACGAATCTTCCGTCGTTTGTTCCTCTGCCGACCATAATTACGTCGTACTTGGTAGTTCTATCTCCGCTGTCGGTTGGAGTGCCGCTTCCGAGGTCTTCGATAAGCGTTCTTGCAAATCTCGGTCCGACAAGGGCAACCGGTCCGCATTCTTCCCTTTTCTTATATTGCTCCCACGAGAGAGGGCTTTCGGGTTCGTCATCGTACCCGCGTTTCATCGCCCATCCCATCAGGTAATACAGGTAGCGGCTCCAAAGGTCGCTATCGTCTGCATCGGCAAGCACTACGTTTGCAAGCGTGATCCCGCTCTGTTCGAGCCATCCGAACTCGCGCTCTACTGTGCCGGTCGGACCGTCATCGTCGTATCCGTTGGTCTCAGCATTCCTGCTCGCAACCTTCTCGTCGAAATTGATTTCAGCAAACAGTCTTCTCATTTGCTCTTCTCCTTTTCCAGTATTCATTCATTCTTTGCGAGGATTCCTCGCGGTGCCAACAGCCACAGCTTTTCTGCTTGCTGTGCTTGTAGGCAAAATGGTCTTTCCTCAGAACGACACGTTTGCCGCATCTACATTCGCAGAGCCAATAGGTTCTGCCGTTCTCGGCATAGGCAAACCCTACGACTTTCAAAAAGCCGTAACGGTTGCCGGTTATGTCTATTATTCTGTGGTTGACGGAAGCTCTTTTACGGGCTCGCTCTTCCATTTTCCATGCGCCTCGATTCTGTAATTTTTCAGTACGATTCTATCAGCCTTTTCAAGACCGAACAGTTTGCAAAGGAACTTCCATTCATCGAAAGTTCTGTCTTCGGGTTCCATAATGATAGGCTCCGTCGGCTCATCGCAGATAAACTCCATATCCTCCTGTCCGAAATCAACGTAGCAGGTAAGGTTCCAATGGTTTCCCATTTCAAAATAGAATCCGTGCTTCTTGAATATGGAGTACAGGCCTCGGTAAACTTCCTTTTCGAACTTTCTGCCGTATTCTCCGTATGAGTTCATACAGGAGCAGAGCGGTCCTTCGAAGCTCATCGTCAGGAACTCACCGCAATAGTCAATGCACTTTCGCGGGTCTGCATTTTCAATCACGATGAGGTCGTTCGGGTCATTGTATGCGTAATGCCCGTTTCCGTCGTCCGTACTGTACGCCTTTCCGTTGAAATAGATGGTCGTATCCATCCATATTTGCTTGTCGATCAAAAACTGTCGGATCTCATTCGCCAGCTTTTCGATCTGTTCAGGTGTCGGTTTCATATCCGATATATTCTCCTTCCATATCCGTTTGGTAACAACAAAGCCGCAGAGGGCTCAAATTTGCTGTTTACGGGTTTTTGTTTTCAGATGGGTATTTGGTGGTTCTCGCCGAGAAAACCTCGTGGCGAGAGTTTTGCAAGGTTTCCGAGGGTGTTTGAGGGTGTTTGAGAGGTCGCGGGTCAATACGCCTCGTTATAATAGATTCTGGGGTTCGAGGTCACGTTGTAGATGTATGAGCCGCATCTGACGAGCAAGGCATTCTTTCCGTACACCTTACGCTTCATACCGTACACGTTGCCGCTTGCGCTGAAATTCGGATATGCGGAGATCCCGATTTCTTCTCCGACCTTAACGGGCAAAAACTTCACTCTGCTCATACCGCTTTCTCCTTTTTACCTACAATGAGGCAGTCGTCTCTACGTTCAAGAACCTCGTAATCATATTCTTGGGTGTAGAAGCCTTCGTGCTTCGGCGAGATCTTCTGGATTTCGTAATCGGGGTGAGCTTTCAGTATCTCTTCATAGCCAACCTTGATGGCTTCGAGCATTTTCTGGTCCTCTCGCCTCCATTTCAGCTCATTCTTTCCATCGAGCCAGTCGGCAATGTAGTCAAGCGGCATAGCCACGATCCTTTCTACAAAGTCCTGAGCTATGATCGCTTCGAGACCAAAGCCGCTCCATAGGCGTTCGTACTCGTTCGCTTTCTTTCTCAGAGCGGGATAATCGGGGTGCTCCGAGAAACTGTCTATCTTTTCGTTGAATCTCCTGAGAAATTCGTTCTGGTGCTGGGTGTGTACCATATCTACTCCTTTCAATTCGTGGTGTCGTAGTAATCTTCTTTTTATTCCGTGAGAAAATCGTACATATCGTGCTCGATGAAGAAGAACATCGCCTCGCCACCGTCGTCCGTGATGTCTGCTTTTGGCGTCAGGTGGGACCGGCGTTTTGTGAGCTGGTCTATCAGGTTCTTTCTCCACTCATCATCTTCGTATGAGTCTTCGAGATACTTCTTGATCTCGTTCGGGTGGAACTGTGCTTTTCTGCGAAGGAAATCGGTGAGCTTGCACACCACCAAGTCCTTGCTGATTCTTACCACGTCAATAGCCTTTGAGTAATCTTCTCGGATCTCATCAAGCTCTATGTAGAAACTGGCGTCGATCTCATCATCTGCGATGTCGAAGGTGAAATCAATCACGCCTTTCAAATCAAACAATGTCATCGTCTCCGCTCCTTTCGTACAAGTATCCGTCCGCTCTGTAAAGTTCTCCACCCAATGCGTAGCAGACCATTCGCTTATCTCTCGTACCCACGCATACGGGGTATCTGAAATTGCGGTTCGCTCTGCTGGATTCGAGAACCGATTCTTTCGCATCTTTCAGCAAAGCGAATCGCTTCCATCCTTTCGGTGTCAGTGCTATGTAGAAATCCATACCGCTCTCCTTTCAGTTCAGTGCCGAGAGGGCGGACATAGGGATAACTGCATCCCACTCCCAGCTCTCGTGTTCATCCATCAGGCGTCCGATGATGTTGTCTGCGAACTCATCGCGGGAGCAGGTCTTGCGAACCTCTTCCCAGAGCCATCTCCACGTCAACTCAATAGGCTTCAGGTGGTCTTCCGGGAACTCACGAGCAATGCCGGGGAATGCTGCGGGCTTGCACTCGTAGTAGTTCACTCCGTCCTCACCCTCTCCCATATCGACTACGATTGCTACGAAATTGTCGGGGGTTACTACCGTGTCATTCTTCTTGAACTTGAACTTTGCCATATCGTTTCTCCTTTCAATCGAAACAAGTGAATTCTTTTACTTCTTTTTCGGTGATGCGGGTGCTCCACAGGAAACCGGGCTCCCATTTCGCATCCTGTTCCGCCTTGATCTCTTCGGCTCTTTTTCTGTCTTCCGAGCGACCAATCAGCTCGGTCCCGTATGGGCTATCCATATACACGTAGAACATTTCATTCTCCTTTCAAATTGCAAGCTCGATGCGGATGCTGTACCCGTAATCTTTCAGGTAATCCGCTCCGTACTTCTTAACGATTTCTGCGACTTTTTCTTCGGCTTCTGCCTGATCTTTGGCGAAGCCGAGGAGTTTCTTGAACTCCTCGTGCTTCCACAGGGACAATGCAAACATTTCTTTACCTCCGGTCAGTTCTGGTACACCTCGCACTGGTAGTTGTATCCGATCACAAATCTGAACTGAGGGAGCAACTTTGAGAGCTGGTGTGCCAACATTTCGTGGCACGTTCTGCCAGTCACTCCGTAGCTTGCTTCCGCTTCACCGTACTTCTTGACGGTTGCGATGAGCTCCTCGACCTTTCCTTCCTCGTTGGAGTTGAACCCCATATGTACTGACTTTCTTCTTTGGTTCGCGTAAAACTTTCCGTTTCTGGTATCCTTGTAAACCTGACACCACTTGCCCTCGACCTCTTGCTGTCTCTCGATTTCGAGAAAATCTTTGCCGGTTCTTTCTTCCTCGTCGAACATCTTGTAGAGTTCCTCGTTGCTGATGATCTTGATTTCTGCCATTTCTGTTTTCTCCTTTTCGTTTCTTATATACCCAAGCAGGTGATACCTGCGAGTTTACCGTTCTTGTACTGCACGTTGTAGAGGCGACCGTTCATTCTGAAGAATCTGTTCTTCCAGATGCCGTTTCCGCTTTCGTTCACGAACTCGCCCTGTGCTTCTATTCTTGCTGCTCTTGCTACCATTTCTTTCATTTCGT
>SVTR01000021.1 GCA_015063685.1 Oscillospiraceae bacterium
TTCACGGGCGGCAAGTAACAGTCTCCACGCAGTTGGCAGTTCGTATAGATGCGTTTACGCATAGCGAAGAACCGAGGGCTATGCCCGCATGTGAAAAACCACCCGCTTGGCGGGTGGATGTTTATTTGAGGGTCCCTAAGGTTCTCTTTTGATTGACATTCGGGATTTGCTTGAAATTTTTCCATCTCTCTTGCAATCGAACCGAATTTGTGGTATCATAATTGTATCAGTGGTTGAAAGGAAGATGAACCTATGAAAAAACGCGTCATGAACCTTGTAAATTTCGTCCGTGGCTGTGAGCCCCGCCAGCCTTGGCAGGATCTCTATACCCCTATCAAGGAGGAAATCGCCATCAACAAGAGCTACGGCTTTGACCATACCGTCCTTTTGCAGTACGACGCCCTCATCCGCCCGGATATGGTGGAGCTGATGAAGGCAGAGGCCGACGAGCATATGGAGCTTGGTCTATGGTTCGAGATGGGCAGACCCCTTACCGAAGCGGTGGGCATTGAGTGGCGCGGCCGTCCCGGCTATGATTGGGACTGGTTCGTCAATCCCGGATTTTTGCCCGCCTATACCCCCGGGCAGAGAGAAGCCATCATTGACGAGGCCTTCAGACTCTTCAAGGATACCTTTGGCTACTATCCTCAGGTGGCCGGCTCCTGGCTCATTGACACACATTCTCTCGCCTACATGAATGACAAGTACGATATGAAGGCGTTTTGCGTGTGCCGCGAGCAGTTTGCCGTGGATGCCTATACCCTGTGGGGCGGCTACTACAGCGGTGCCTTCTATCCCTCCCGTAAGAATATGCTTTGCCCTGCCCAGACCCCCGAGGCGGGGATCACCACCCCCCTGTTCCGTATGCTGGGTCTTGATCCCATGTATGGCTACGACGAGCAGAAGTACACCGACAAGATCTGGGGCTGTCCCACCATGGAGCCTGTGTGGGGACCCGGTGCCAACCCCGACGTGGTGGATTGGTATCTTGATACCTACTACAAAAACCCCTGCCTGACCCTCTCCCAGATGACCACGGGACAGGAAAACAGCTTTGGCTGGGATATGATCCAAAACGGCTACCGTATGCAGACGGAAAAGATCGCCGCGCTTCGTGACAAGGGGCTGATCGCGGTGGAAAAGCTGGGTGACACCGGCGAGGCTTATCAGAAGGCACATAAGGTCACTCCCGCGTCTGCCCTCTGCGCCACCACCGACTGGACAGGCGGCGGCCATCAATCCGTATGGTATAGCTGTGCCAACTACCGTGCCAATTTGTTCCTCCACGAAGGGAAGCTCTTCTTCCGAGATATCACCAAGTTTGACGACCGTTATACCGAGCGCTATCTCACCGAGGCTTGCACCGCGTGGGATGCCCGCTACGACAACCTCCCCGTGGTGGACGGGCGGCTTTGGAGCAAGGAAGGGAAGAACAGCGAGCTTATCATCCCCCGTCCCGTCAAGACCATGACCTGCATTGAGAAGGGCGAGACTCTTGAGGTCGATCTCTTGTTTGCCGACGGCTGTCACGGCATCATTCTGCTGTCTCCCAAGGGAATCACCACCGAGGCCTGCGGTGAGCTGATCTATACCATGGGCGAGCCGGATGCTTCCGTGACCGCGGAGGGTGACGAGCTTTGCTTTACTTACCGTGATTTTGATTACCGCGTCGCCACCAACGGACTTGTGTCCGCCGACGGATGCTGCCGCCTCACGGGACAGCACGGTGTCATCAGAATTGATATGACCCGAAGATAATTTGAAAAGAGGCGAATTTTCCCATGATCATCAATTACCACACTCATACCGTTCGTTGCGGGCACGCGGCTAAGGTTCCCGACGAAGCCTATGTTACAGCCGCGCTGGAAACCGGCATACGGGAGCTGGGCTTTGCAGACCACGTGCCGTATCCTTTTGAGGATGAATTCTTCTCGGGCTGTCGGATGCGCTGTGCTGAGCTGCCTGATTATATGGAGAGTCTTACGTCTCTGAAGAAAAAGTACAAGGGGCAGATCGATATCCACATCGGCTTCGAGGCGGAGTATTACCCCGACTATTTTCACAAGCTTCTGGATCTGCTGGCGCCTTATCCCTGTGAATACCTGATCCTCGGCCAACATTTTATAGGCAACGAGATAGGGGAACCCTACAACGGCGGCGCTACCGATTCTGCTGACCGTCTTCGTCGCTATAGCGACCAATGCATTCGCGCCATGGAAACGGGACGGTTCTCTTATTTTGCCCATCCCGATGTGCTGAACTTTACAGGAGACGAGGTTCTGTATCGCGAGGTTGTCCGAGACCTGTGCCGCGCCGCCAAAGCAATGGATGTGCCGTTGGAGTTTAATTTGCTGGGCTTTATTGACCGTCGTCATTATCCCCGCAATGCGTTTTGGGAGGAGGCCGCTGCCGTGGGCAACGACGTGATCCTCGGCTGGGATGCCCACTCTCCCAACTGGATGAAGCAGCCCGAAAAGGAAGCGGAGGCGAGAGCCTACCTTGCGTCCTTGGGACTGACGGTGGTGGATAAGCTGACGCTCAGAGATCCCCTGTTTGGCAGAATGTAAAAACAATATCCCCCAAGGTGTCCGGATTTTTGATCGCACAATGCCTTGGGGGATGGCTGTATCTTTGGGAATTTCTGCATATTTTATCAAAATTCCTCGACGTTTCTGCATAATTTTTCAAAAATCCCCTTGACAAACCCAAAAATATCGTGTATAATGTCTGCATTCCAAGAAAATCTCGGAATCAAAAGCGATGATCGGGAAGAAGTATTCGGAGGTTGCCCCTACAGAGAGCCGTCGGTTGGTGGGAGACGGTGGAGAACACCGGAGAAATACATCCCGGGAGCTGTGATGCTGAACGCCCCTGTCTGCAGCGGAGGCCAAGGGATCATCGGGTGCGCCCGTTAAAGCGCAGAGGCATACCCGTGCGGTCATTTCCGCTTGGCGTGCTTCACGAGGTTTCGACTGCAAGGCCGAAATAAACAAGAGGTGGTACCGCGGTATATCCGCCCTCTTCTCCATTTGTTCGTGGGGAATGAGGGTGTTTTTTATTGCCCTTGTCCCCGATATTTCAGCCTTCGGGCGTATTTCAAGGAGGTCATTATGATCATCAAGCTTGCCATGATCGTGGTATTCTTCGCGATCACCGTCGTTGTAGGTATTCTTTCCAGCCGCGCCGCCAAGGGCGTGGACGGTTTCGTTCTGGGCGGCCGCTCGGTGGGACCCTGGCTTACCGCTTTTTCCTTTGGCACATCTTACTTTTCTGCCGTTATCTTCATCGGATATGCAGGCCGCTTTGGCTGGAACTTTGGTCTGGCCTCTACCTGGATCGGTCTCGGTAACGCCTTCATTGGCTCTCTGATGGCCTGGGTGATCCTGGGCCGCCGTACCCGTGTCATGACCCAGCATTTGGGTAGTCGCACCATGCCCGACTTCTTCGGCCTCCGCTTTGAGTCCAAGGCTCTCCGCCTGGTGGCCGCAATCATCGTTTTCGTTTTCCTGATTCCTTACACCGCCTCCCTGTTCAACGGCCTTTCCTGGCTGTTCTCCGCTTCCTTCTCCGGCGTTCCCTACTGGGGCTGGGTTCTGATCATGGCCGTTCTGACAGGTGTTTACGTCATCGTAGGCGGTTACATGGGCTCTGCCGTGAACAACTTCATCCAGGGTATCATCATGCTGGTGGGTATCATCGCCGTGGTCGGTGCCATGCTGGGTGCTAACGGCGGTCTGACGGAGGCCATCGCCAAGCTGTCTGCGGACTCTGTTCAAACCGCGGCAGGGACGACCTTTAACGGCGCCTACACCTCCTTCCTCGGCCCTCAGCCCCTCCAGCTTCTGGGCGTGGTCGTCCTGACCTCTCTGGGCACCTGGGGTCTGCCCCAAATGGTGGGTAAGTTCTACGCCATCAAGGACGAGGGCGCTATTCAGAAAGGCACCATCATCTCCACGATCTTTGCCGTAATCGTCGCCGGTGGCTGCTACTTCCTGGGCGGCTTCGGACGTCTGTATGCAGACAGCATTTCCCTGAATGAGGCGGGAAATCCCACCTCCTTTGATACCATTATCCCCGCCATGCTGGGTGCCATTGAAGAGGGCCTGGGCAACGGCGGCGCATGGCTCATCGGTCTCGTGCTGATCCTGGTGCTGGCCGCTTCCATGTCTACGCTGTCCTCTCTGGCCATGACCTCGGCCTCCACCATTACCCTTGACCTGATCGTTCCTCTGTCCAAAAAGCAGAAGAGTGATAAGTCCAACCTGCTCGTCATGCGCATCCTGCTGGCCGTCTCCATTGTTATCGCCGCCGCTATCGCGATTCTTGTGGTGGGCAACGCCGAGCTGGCTAAGAAGCTCTACATCTCCGACCTCATGGGCATCTCCTGGGGTGCTTTGGCCGGTTGCTTCCTGGCACCCTTCCTGTACGGCCTGTTCTGGAAGAAGGTCACCAAGGCCGCCGTGTGGGTATCCTTTGCCACCGGTCTTGGCATTACCCTGACCCAGTTCGTTCTTAACGCCGTTCTCAAGATTACCTTTGAGAATCCCGTTTTGAAGTACTTCTGCGGCTCCTCCATCAACGCCGGTATGCTGGCCATGCTGGTAGGTCTCGTGATCGTCCCTGTGGTCAGCCTCCTGACCCGCAAGACCCGCCCCGAGCACGTAGACGGCATGTTTGTCTGCTACGAGAAGGAGGTCACGGTTTCCGTGATGAGCTCTCTGGAAGAGGAGAAATAAAACAACACCTACCCCGCACGGATCGCCCCGCTCAAAACGAGCGGGGCGATTTTTTCTTTGCAGATCTCAACCGATGGGATGTATTTTTCAACCGCAAAGCCCTTGATTTTTTTGCGGATATATGATACAATAAAACGATTCTTGCGTTTGACGCGGAAAAGAGGTGAGTCAATGCTTTTTGGCAAGCATATCAACAAATATTATCTCCGTCATCTGCCGGCGATCTTTCTCGGTCTGGTGGCGCTTTTGATGGTGGACTATTTGCAGCTGATCATCCCCGAGCTGTACCGTATGACCCTCAACGGTATCAACGAGGGTGTGGTGCTCCATGAAGGGCAGGAAAGAGTCTTTAACATGGAATTTCTCCTGGACGAGATCTGTCTTCCCTTGATGGTGGTGATCGTTTTCATCATCCTGGGGCGCTTTTTGTGGCGCGTGTGCTTCCGCGGCGCGGCCATCAAAATGGAGACTCACCTGAGGGGTCAGATGTTTGACCACTGCAAGGATCTCTCTCAGCAATACTATCAGGTGCACAAGGTTGGCAATCTCATGACCCTGTTCACCAATGATCTGGAAACCGTGCAGGACTGCTTTGGCTGGGGTGTGCTCATGTTTTTTGATGCGCTGTGCCTCGGCATCATGGCCCTTTATAAAATGTATTGCATGAATCCCATGCTCACCCTCCTGTCCATGATTCCCATGGCCTTTTTGCTGGTCATTGGTGCTCTCCTTGACCACCGGCTGGAAAAGAAATGGGATGCCCGTCAGGAAGCCTTTTCTTCTCTCTCGGACTTTTCCCAGGAAAGCTTTTCGGGTATTGCCGTGGTGAAGGCCTTCGTCAAGGAGACGGTGGAGCTTATGTCCTTTAAAAAGCTCAATAAGACAAACGAGGAGACCAACGTAGCCTTTACCCGCGTCTCTACCCTCCTCAACATCTTCGTCACCCTGTTTGTGGAGTCTGTGATCTGCGTGGTGCTGGGCTACGGCGGATATCTCGTATGGAACGATACCTTCAACGCGGGTCAACTGGTGGAATTCATCGGCTATTTCACCTCTTTGGTGTGGCCCATTATGGCCGTGTCCCAGCTCATTGAGATGCGTGCCCGCGGCAAGGCCTCTCTCAACCGTATCGGAGAGCTGCTGGATGCCAAGCCCGACGTGGTGGACGGCCCCGATGTGATCGAGCCTGAACCCCTCAAGGGAGACATTGAATTCAGAAATCTCACCTTCCGTCATCCCGGCGCCGAGTACGATGCCCTTGTGGACGTGTCCTTTTCCATCAAGGCGGGGGAGCAGGTGGGCATCATCGGTAAGACCGGCGCGGGTAAGACCACCGTGGTGGATCTCCTGCTCCGCACCTATAACGTCCCCGACGGCACCTTGTTTGTGGACGGTCACGACGTCAACCGCATCCCCATCCGCACGGTCCGTCAATTCGCGGCCTATGTTCCTCAGGACAACTTCCTGTTCAGCGATACCATTGCCCACAACATCGCCTTTGCCATGGGCGAGGCCGATGTCGATACCGTGGAGGCTGCCGCCCGTTTGGCGGATATCCATGATAACATCACCGAATTCAAGGACGGCTATGAGACCATCCTGGGTGAGCGCGGTGTGACGGTTTCGGGCGGTCAGAAGCAGCGAATTTCTATCGCGCGCGCCCTGCTCAAGGATGCGGGTCTGCTCATTCTGGACGACTCTGTTTCCGCCGTGGACGTTAAGACCGAAAAGGTCATCCTGGAAAACCTTCGCCGTGAGCGAGCAGGGAAGACCACCATTCTCATCGCTCACCGCATCTCCACCGTAGAGGCCATGGACAAGATCGTTTACATTGATGACGGCCGTGTGGTGGCCGTGGGCGACCACAAGACCCTCTGTGAGACCTGCGCGGATTACCGCCGCATGGTAGAGCTCCAGAAATTGGATGACGAGACGGTGAGCCAAACACCCGTTGAATCCATGGGAAAGGAGGTGGGTGCTCATGCCTGAGTTCTTTCCTCTGATCGCGGTGGGCGCCATTCTGGGCGTCGTTTCCCTCATTTTCATCGTAGCCTATATGACCATCCGCAAGCAGAAGGAGGCCATCGGCTTTGACCGCAACATGAAGGACGGGGAGATCACCCGCCGTTTGCTGGTGTACGCCAAGCCCCACATTGGCAGCTTTGCCCTGGTGCTCCTTATCATGATGTTCTCCATCGCTTACGATATTGTCTCCCCCATTCTCATGGGACATATCGTGGAGGTCATTAAGGCGGATTTTGAGATGTCCTATCTGCTTTGCATGGTGGGCATTTACGCCGGTATCCTGGTGGTTTCTCTGGTCTGTACCTACTTCCAGGCCATCATCCTTCAGCGCACGGGACAGAAGATCGTGTCCCGCATCCGTGAGGATCTGTTCGTTCATATCGAAAAGCTGTCTCATAACCAGCTCAACGGCATCCCCGTGGGCAAGCTGGTGACCCGTGTGACCAATGATACGGGCGCTATTTCCATGATGTTCACCAATCTGATTGTCAATCTGATCAAGAATTGCTTCGTCATCATCGGTGTACTCACGGCCATGCTTTGCCTCAACTATATGCTGACCTTCATGGTGCTCTGCTTCGTACCCTTCATCGTGCTGTTTACCATGATCTTCCGCAAATTCTCCCGTAAGGCTTACCGCCGCGTCAAGGACGGCACCACGGATATCAACACCTTCCTCTCCGAAAACCTGTCGGGCATGAAGATCATCCAGATCTTCAACCGTGAGGCGGGAAAGAAGGATGAATTTGACAAGAAAAATGCCGAGCTGGGCCGCGCCAAGCGGGGAGAGATGCTGGTGTTCAGTATCTTCCGACCCTTAGTGTACATGCTGTACGTGTCCTCCATTCTGTGCCTTTTGTATCTGGCGGCACGGGGTGTTATCAAGGACGTGGTCTTCCTGGGCCAGACCATCACGGGCGGTCTGGTTGTGACCTTCTATTCTTACGTCAACAAGTTCTTCAACCCCATTCAGAACCTGGCAGAGCAGTTCAACTGGCTCCAGTCGGCCTACGCCTCTGCCGAGAAGATCTTCACCATCTTCGACATGGTACCCGAGGTGCAGGATGCCCCCGATGCCGTGGAGCTGGAGGAAGTGAAGGGCGAGATCGAATTCCGTGACGTGTGGTTCGCCTACAAGGAGGGCGAATGGGTGCTGAAAGGCGTGTCCTTCCATGTGAACGCAGGAGATACCGTTGCCTTCGTAGGCGCCACGGGCTCGGGTAAGACCACCATTCTCTCCCTTTTGTGCCGCAACTGGGATATCCAGAAGGGTCAGATTTTGGTGGACGGACGGGATATCCGCACCATCAAAATTTCGTCCTTGCGGCGTCATTTCGGTCAGATGCTCCAGGATGTGTTCCTGTTTGCGGGTACCATCCGCTCCAACATCCTGTTGGGCGCTGAGGGCATTGACGACGAGGCGGTCATGAAGGCCTGCCGCTACGTCAACGCCAACCACTTCATCGACAAGCTCCCCGCGGGGCTTGACGAGGAGGTTCGTGATCGCGGCAACAACTTCTCGGCGGGACAGAGACAGCTTTTGTCCTTCGCCCGTACCATCGTGCATAAGCCCTCGGTGATGATTCTCGACGAGGCCACCGCCAACATCGACACCGAAACCGAGCTTCTGATCCAGGATTCCCTGGAGAAGATGATGAACATCGGTACCATGCTCATGGTAGCCCACCGACTGTCCACCATCCAGCACGCCGACAAGATCATCTACCTTGCTCATGGCGAAATTCAGGAGGAAGGCACTCACGCAGAGCTTCTGGCCATGAAGGGACGCTACTATGCCCTCTACTCCATGCAGTTTGAGAAGGAGCGGCTGGCCAAGGGCGAGCAGCCCATCGCATAAAAAATCGCGCACACCTGCCAAGGGCGGGTGTGCGCTTTTATGCTCGTTAGGGCATATCGTCGGAATCTTCCTGCGCGAAGTAGCAGTGCGCGCCTGCGGGGAACCGCTCGTCGGTGCTTTCTTCAATGATGATCCATAGACGCTCCTGTCCGAACTCAAGGTGTCCTTTGACACTCTCTCCCTCAAAGACCCACACGCCGTCCCGGTTGCTTGCGGTGAGCTTCAACGAGGATTCGGTGGTATCGTCCAAGAGAGAATTGTCTCTGTCGGGGTCGGGATAAAGGAACGTGAAGGCATATCTGACGTTCATGTCCATCTGCGTGTCCGTTGCGTTGTCGAAGGTCACGTAGGTGTTGCTATACGCCCAATCTTTGTCCGAAGTCTCCTCCAAATTGGCATGTTTGTGCCACGTGGTATCGACGGCAGCCTTGCGGAGATCCTCCTTCGGCTCGATCAAAGGGGTATAGGTCAGGCTTGATACGTTTCTGGTATACTCATTGGGTGAGAACGGTTCGGAATAGCAACAGTATTCATCGTGGTAGAGCGTCAGGGAATCCTCAAAGGAGATGATCTCCGTTTTGCCGTCCCTCGTCAGATAGCGGTTGCCGTTCTCGGCCGCGAGAATGGAGTAAACGAGATGGTAGTCTCCCTCCTTCGTGAATTCGTACAGGCTGTATTCCAACTCGTAGTAATCCGTGCGGTCCACGTGAAGCAGCCCTTTCTCGTCCAGCCAGCAGGCTTTCATGTCGAAGAAGGCATCCAAAAGGACGGGCTTACCCTTTCTTTGGGTAAAGATGGCCTTGATGGTGTAGTCCTCGTTCATGATGACCAGCTCGTCCTGACCATCGCCGTTGAGGTCGATCTCGTCGTAGCCCTCGTGGGAGGCACCCCGATAGGCTGTGTAAAGAAGTTGGGTATAATATTCAAATGAAACGTCGTTCGGGAAGGTAAAGAGATCGTCGTATTCTCCCTGAAGCCATTTGGCGTTATCAAACTTCTCAAGGCAGGTGGAGATGGCCTTGTAGGTCTCACGGATGGCGGCGTAGCTTGAAAAATCCGCTACGGGAAGATCCTCGGCCAAAGCCTTGTCAACCAACGGGAGGTGGATGTAGGGCGTCAGCAATTTGACGGTTCGACCGTAGTCCGTGGTAGTGGTGATACGGCGGTATTCCCGATTCAGCTCGTCGTGGGTCTCCTTGTCAATGGTCGTCCGCTCTCCGTCTTTGATTTGGAAATATTCAAGAACTTCTCTCTTATCCATGTCATAGAGGCCGCCGTAAATGGAGCTGTAGGCCATTTTGTCTCCGTCCACGCGGCCGATGTAAACGATACTTTCCTCGATGTTGCCTTCGATTGTTGAACGCTCTATAAAGAAGCGGTGATCCGAGCCAAACAGGAAGGCGCCGCCTTTCCCGTAATTGGCCTCCAGCAGGATGGGCTTCTTGTCCGAAATGGTGAAGACGGCTTTAACGCCGGCATATTTGGTCAGCAGGATCAGCTCTGGGGTGCCGTTGCCGTCCATGTCCTTGTAGCCGTAGCCCATGGTTTTTGCAACCTCGGCGTCCTTGCAGGCATCTACGATGCCGTGGAGGGCGGTGGCAATGGCGGCCTCCCGCTCGTCCATGCCCTCGGTATCGGGCGCGGGTAATGCCTCGCCGTTTTGCTTGGCGGTCAGGAGAGTCGTGTACTCCTCGATGATGCCGTCGTACAGGGATTTTTGCTTTTCATAGGATTTTTCGGGGTCTTGGGTACAGGCTGCCGCCGATAAAAGCAGGCAGAGGCAGAGCAGGGTGGGTAATAATATCTTCATAAAATACCTCCTCGAAGATCAGTTTTCGTCGCTGTTGGCGTCGATGACGGCCATATTGTAAACGTATTTCTGGTTGTAGGCTGTGGCCAGCTCGTTGGTGGCCTTCATAGCCAAATGGATGGCGTACCAGGAGCAGAAGCTACAGGTCACCGCGCCCAGGAGGAAGCAGAGGACCAGCTTCATGCCGCTGATGTCGGAATGTACCCCTTCCTTGATGCTGTTGCGATACAGTCGCTCGCCAACCTTGAACCACCAGAAAAAGCTATAGATGCCGCAGGTCACGAGGGACAGCAGGTAGTATAACACGATGCCCCCGGTGTGCCTGCCGTCGTCCTCGCACATACGGTTGATGTCCTTGATCCATTGGTGCAAAAGCCAGATACCGTATATGCCGCAGGTGATAAAGGTGAGAAAATGTAGGAAAAAATGCTTCGGTCTTCTCTGACAGGGTTGAGTTTCATGATAATGCCCCTCCCTTCAATTGCCCCAGATACCACTCCGCCATGGCCACGAAGCAGGTACGCCCGCCCTTCTCCTTCACGGTTATGAAGCGGTGGACGGCCTCGTCGCGGTCACCGCCGCCGTCGGGGCGGGGCAGGGCGGCGATGCCCTTCAGGGTGTCAATGAGGATGGTGACGGCAGGCACGGACGACCATGCCCTCATATGGGGAAGTGCCCCTTCCACCGCGGCGTGATTTCCGTCGCAAAGCCCCTCCATGACCGTCAGCATGGCGGTTCGGCAATCAAAAAGAGCTCGATTTTTGTCGTTCATTTTGGGGATCATGGCCAGCTCTGCACGATATCGGAGCGCGGCCTCCCGAAGAAGCATGGCGTCTCCCATGAAATATCCGCATTGAGCCATAAAGAAATGTCCTGCCGCGCGCAGCAACGGCTTTTTGTGTGTGGTCAACTGTTGGGCGTGGGAAATGGCATCGACATACCGACCCATATAAAAAAAGGCGGTATACAGGGCGGCCTGACGGTTGGGATCGGTTACCTGCTTGGAGCCCAGCGCCGTGTAAAGCGCCAGATACTTTTCGGGGTCGCATTCCTCGTCCAGGGCTTTATCTATGGGGAGGATGGTGTAGCCGTAGGCGATCAGAAAGATGAACAGGGCCACCACGAGGAGGATGCCCGTC
Organism: Oscillospiraceae bacterium; assembly: GCA_015063685.1. Taxonomy (GTDB): domain Bacteria; phylum Bacillota; class Clostridia; order Oscillospirales; family CAG-272; genus CAMEON01. Next base: position 11,569 of record SVTR01000021.1, read on the forward strand.
AGCCAACCGGGCAGTCCCTTGTTTACCTGATCTATCACGCCTGTGATATAAATCTCAGAGGGCGTAGTAAAGATGAGGATCAGCGCGACTGCTGCCGCGAACAGGGATACGGTTATGGCCCTGCGGCGCTTGAGCTTTTTGATGATGACGGCGAACTCGGCTTGTCTGTTCTCTGCTTGGTAATCCATGGCGGCCTCCCGTAGAAATGCTTGATGCCTTGATTATATCACAACCGGGAAAATAATGCAAGATGCTTATATAATAAGACGATATTTTGACCCATGATCTTACGGGGGAGCAGCGAAATTTGAAAATGAATGCAAAGTGTATAAAAAAGGTATAAAAATGCATTTCGGCTGATCAAAGCTCCGTGGAGAGGGCGATTTTTAAATGCTGACACCTTGCGAACCTTCAGACAGAAAGGCCTGCGCGACAACAAGGTTTGTTGAAAACCACGAAAGGGACCCAAAAAAGCAGAAGGAATTTGGGTTCATACACAAAAATACAATTTTCATGCAGAAAAATGAATATTTGGCTTGACTTTTGGACGAGTTGTGTGTATAATATACCCTGTTGAATATAAAGTGGGGTTGTGTTTTTTGTCCCCGCCTACAGGAGTGATCCCATGAAAAAAGTATTTATTGACGGAAGCGCCGGTACCACGGGGCTTCGCATCCACGAGCGGCTGGCAGATCGCGCCGATCTGTCCTTGATCATCCTTCCCGACGAGCTCCGAAAGGACGAAAATGCCCGCAGAGAGGCTCTGAACGCCGCCGATATCGCTTTTCTGTGTCTGCCCGATGCCGCCGCGAGAGAGGCCGTCGCGCTGACCACCGACCCCCATACTGTCATCATTGATACATCCACCGCCCACCGCACCGCCGACGGCTGGACCTACGGCTTCCCCGAGATCGGCGGACGACGGGATCAGATTGCCAGATCCACCCGCATTGCCAATCCGGGCTGCCATGCCAGCGGTTTTGTGTCGCTGATCGCGCCCTTGGTGGAAAGCGGACTGCTTTGCAAGTCTGCCGCGCTGTCCTGCTTCTCCCTCACGGGATATACGGGCGGTGGCAAGAAGATGATCGCCGAGTATGAGGCCGAGGGACGTGATCCTCTCCTGGATGCCCCCCGTCAATACGGCCTGACCCAGATCCATAAGCATCTGCCCGAGATGGCGGCTGTTTGTGGTTTGGATAATGCCCCCCTGTTTTGCCCCATCGTGGCGGATTTCCCCTGCGGTATGGAGATCACGGTACCTCTGTTCGCAAGTCAACTCAAAGGAACTGTGGAGGACGTGAAGGCCCTTTATAGGTCTTACTATGTCACGGGCTTGGTGCGATACGTCGAGGACGCCTCCGAGGGAGGCTTCTTGTCAGCCGCGGCCATGGCAGGAAGAGACGATCTGCAAGTGACGGTTGCCGGCAACGCAGATCGGATATTATTGATTGCAAGATTTGATAATCTCGGCAAAGGCGCATCAGGTGCCGCCATCCAGAACATGAACATCGTGCTGGGTGTGGACGAGGCTATGGGGTTGTGCGTTTGAGGAGGACGCCAAAGAGAAACTTTTTGCAAAAAGTTTCCCTTTGGAAACCCTTCAAAAACCTTCAACTAAAGAAGATTTGAGGGTTAATTCAAATCATATTTTAAAGTTTTTGGGGAGTCCAGAGGGGCTTTTTTCAAAAAGCCCCTTTGGCGTACTCCTCGTACCCAAGGAGGACATATGAAACTGATAAGTGGCGGCGTTTGTGCCGCGAAAGGATTTACAGCAAACGGCGTGCATTGCGGTGTACGCAAGAACCGCACCAAGAAGGATCTGGCGCTGATCTACAGCGAGGTGCCCGCATCCTGCGCGGCGGTCTATACCACCAATCTGGTCAAGGGCGCGCCCCTGGATGTGACCAAAAAGCATATCGAAAACGGCGTTGCCCAGGCGGTCGTCTGCAATAGCGGTAACGCCAACACCTGTAACGCCAACGGCATCGAGATCGCCGAGCAGATGTGCGACCTGCTGGGCACCGCGCTGAATATCGCTTCCTCCGATGTGGTGGTAGCCTCCACGGGTGTCATCGGTCAGCCCCTTTCCATCGAGCCTATCAAGTCCGGCATTCCCGCATTGGTGGCAGGTCTGTCCGCTGACGGCTGTGACGCCGCTGCCGAGGGTATCATGACCACCGACACCGTCAAGAAGGAAGTGGCCGTGGAGTTCGAGCTGGGCGGCAAGACCTGCCGCATGGGCGGTATCGCCAAGGGCTCGGGTATGATCCATCCCAACATGGCCACCATGCTGGTGTTCATCACCACCGACGCGGCCATTGCCCCCGAGATGTTGAAAAAGGCGCTGTCCACCGACATCGCCGCCACCTTCAACATGGTCAGCGTGGACGGCGATACCTCTACCAACGATATGGTCACCGTCCTGGCCAACGGCATGGCGGGCAACGAGACCGTCACCGCCGAGGGTGAGGATTTTGCTGTCTTCATGAAGGCGCTCAATACCGTCACCGTCGCTCTCTGCCGCATGATCGCGGGAGACGGCGAGGGCGCTACCAAGCTCTTGGAATGCACCGTCAGCGGTGCTGATGATATGGGGACTGCCCGTACCGTGGCTAAGAGTGTCATCTGCTCCAGCCTCCTTAAAGCCGCTATGTTCGGCGCGGATGCCAACTGGGGACGCGTGCTGTGTGCCATCGGCTACAGCGGTGCCGCCGTGGACGTTCACCGCGTGGACGTGTCCTTCCGCTCCCCCAAGGGCGAGATCCTTGTGTGCAAGGACGGTGCCGGGGTGGAATTTTCCGAGGAGATTGCCAAGGAGATCCTCTTGGAGCGCGAGATCGAGATCCTTGTGTCGGTGGGCGACGGCAACGTGTCCGCCACCGCGTGGGGCTGCGATCTGACCTATGATTACGTGAAGATCAACGGAGATTACAGAACATGACAGACAACCAATTTTCCAACGCCCAGCGCGCCCAGGTGCTGACCCAGGCGTTGCCTTACATCAAGAGATACAATGGCGAGATCGTTGTGATCAAATACGGCGGCAACGCCATGATCGACGAGACCCTAAAGCAGCAGGTCATGGAGGACATCGCCCTGCTTTGGCTCATCGGCGTCAAGGTGGTGCTTGTCCATGGCGGCGGCCCCGAGATCAGCGACATGATGAAAAAGCTGGGCAAGAAGCCCGAATTTGTGGACGGCCTCCGAGTCACCGACAAGGAGACCGTGGATATCGTGCAGATGGTGCTGGCGGGCAAGGTCAACAAGTCTCTCGTCACCCTGCTTCAGATGAAGGGCGGCCATGCCGTGGGACTTTCGGGCATGGACGGCGGCATCATCGAGGCGCGTATCAAGGATGAGAGATTGGGCTACGTGGGTGAGATTACCAAGATTCGCACCCGTCCCATCACCGACCTTTTGGAGAAGAATTACATCCCCGTGGTGTCCACCGTGGCCAGCGACCATCAGGGCAACGTCTACAACATCAACGGCGACACCGCCGCGGCCTATATCGCGGGGGCTTTGGGCGCCGCCCGTCTCATCATGATGACCGACGTGGCGGGGATCCTCCGCGACAAGGACGATCCCTCCAGCCTTATCACAGGCATCACCGTCCCCGAGGCGCGCAAGCTCTATGAGGACGGGGTTATTTCCGGCGGCATGATCCCCAAGGTGGACTGCTGTATCGAGGCAATTAACGCAGGCGTGCAGACCGTTACCATCATGGACGGCCGCATCCCCCACGCTATCCTCATGGAGCTGCTCACCGACGAAGGCGCGGGTACCATGGTTGTCGGGGAGAGAGATTAAGAAGTACAGAGTATGATGGGGGGAACTTCTTTCGAGAAGTTTCCCCCGAATCCCTTCGAGAATGTTGAGATTGATTTGATCGGGAGAGTGGATGTCCGATCATGTTCAGGGAGGGGCCTTCCTCATGAAACGGTGAGGATCTCAGGATTTTCCTGCATTCGTGTAAGATCTGTATGTAAATGACGAATGTATAGATAAAACCAACTGAATTGTATGCATAGGAGGAACAGATGATCAAAAAATTCAAATGGTTTTTGCTTTGCATGGTGATTTTTTTCACGATACTCTCGTGTGTTAGTTGCGTAGATTCCGCGCCTTCCGAAGAGGATGAGACAGAGGAGTTTGCGGAGACCGAGACCGAAACCGAATCAAAAGATCAGGAGGAGGTTGCTGAGAAGGATCTTTTGTTTAACCAAGGATTGCTTGCCGTTCAGGTGCATGAAGGTGACGCCGGATGGGGATTTGCCAATGCAAAGGGAGATCTTGTGATTCAGCCGTCTTTTGATAAGGCGTATCATTTTGCCGAAAACGGCTTGGCGCGTGTCAAGCGGGGCGATGTCTGGGGATATATCAATATGGACGGTGAAGTCGTCATTGATTTTCAATTTGAAATGGCATATGAATTCAACGGAGATTACGCTTACGTCAAGGTAAACGACAAATACGGTGCGATCAATGAAAAAGGTGAATATTTGTTCGTTCCCCAATATGAGCGGTGTTATGCGTTTACGGATAGTGGGCTGGCTTTGACTGAACACAAAGGAGAGTCTTTTTTCATCAACAAAAAAGGCGAGAACCCTTTTGGAAAAACGTTTGAAGATGCGGGCGCTTTTTCTGATAACGGTCTGGCAAGAGTCAAGATCGACGGTCTGTGGGGCTTTATGAATACAAAGGGCATCATGACGATTCGTCCTCAGTATGAAGATGTGTTGTCTTTTGGGGATCAATCCTTGGCCCCTGTTAAAAAAGACGGAAAATGGACGTATATCGACGCACGCGGCCATGCCATTGGCGATTTTATCTATGACAAGGCATTCCTCTTCAACGGAGAGTTGGGTATCATCCAAAAAGACGGTGTCTACGGATATATCAACAGATGGGGAAAAGAAGTGATTCGGGCGCAATATGAGATGTGCTGTTCTTTCGGGGACAGCGCGGCTGCATATTTTTCGGTAGGAACCAAATACGGTCTCATCAACAAAAAGGGAGAGATCATCTTGCAGCCTACTTACGCGAAGATCATATCGTTTTCCGACAATATCCTTGCACCGGTACAGGCGTACGGAGAGGACGGTCGGTGGGGTTATATCAACGAGGCAGGAAGTGAGGTCATTGAACCCAAATTTGACAAAGCCGGCAGTTTCTTCGCTGACGGATATGCCATCGTACAAGTTGAGGGTAAATTCGGTGTCATTGATACGGCAGGTCAGTTCGTGCTGGAGCCTGTGTACGTAGCCCTGGATGCTCAAAAGAAAAACCATTCCATCCCAGAAGAATAAGCGCGTCTCATTAAAATAATAAAAAAGAGGTATTCTCATGAATCATATCCAATCCGCCGACAAGCAATACGTGGCCAACACCTATAACCGCTTCCCCGTGACCATTGTCTCGGGCAAGGGCTCCGAGGTCTATGACGAGAACGGCAAGCGTTATATCGACATGGGCTCGGGCATCGGCGTCACCGCCATGGGGATTGCCGACGACCAATGGGTCGCCGCCGTCACCGAACAACTGGGCAAGGTGCAGCATATGTCCAATCTGTACTACACCGAGCCATGCGCAAAGCTGGCCGAGCTGCTCTGCACCCGCACGGGCATGAGCAAGGTATTCTTCGCCAACTCGGGTGCCGAGGCCAACGAGTGCGCCATTAAGGTGGCGAGAAAGTACGCCGCCGAGCATAAGGGCGAGGATTGCTACACCATCGTGACACTGGAAAAATCCTTCCATGGCCGTACCTTAACCACCCTGGCCGCCACGGGACAGGATCATTTCCACAAGCTGTTCCATCCCCTGACCCCCGGCTTTGTCCACACCCCTGCCAATGATTTCGAGGCCTTCAAGACCACCGTAGAGACTGTGGGCACCGATAAAGTGGCGGGCATCATGCTGGAGTGCGTGCAGGGTGAGGGCGGTGTCATCGCCCTGGACAAGGATTTCGTGGTGTCCGTGGCCGAGTACGCCAAGGCTCACGATATCATCCTCATCATCGACGAGGTGCAGACAGGCAACGGCCGTACCGGCGCGCTGTACGCTTATATGAATTTCGGTATCACCCCCGACGTGGTATCTACCGCCAAGGGACTGGGCGGCGGCCTGCCTTTGGGCGCTACCCTCATGTCCGAGAAGGTGCAGGACGTGCTGGGCTTTGGCGACCACGGCTCCACCTTCGGCGGCAACCCCATCGCCTGCGCGGGGGCTGTGTCCGTCATTGGGCGTATAGACGAGGCGTTTTTGGCCGACGTTCGTGCCAAGAGCGAGTATGTATTCTCCGCTTTGGAAGGCGCTGAAGGCGTGGAGTCCGTCAGCGGCATGGGACTGATGATCGGTATCAAGACCGTCAAGCCTGCGGGTGAGGTGCTCAAGGCTTGTATGGACAAGGGCGTGCTGTGCCTCACCGCCAAGGACAAGGTGAGACTTTTGCCCGCGCTGAATATCCCCATGGACGTACTGAAGGAGGCCGTGGAGATCATCAAAGCGGCGTGCAAAGCGTAACACAAAAGGAAATCCCACCCGATAAGGGTGGGATTTTTGACTTATGGCCACCTCTAAAAACCCTCTCACCGACGAATCGGCGGCACTTTCTTCGGCACTTTTTCACAAAATTCCTTCGCGTAGCTCCTGCTACGCGTGCAGAGTTTTGTTCAAATTGCCAAACAAATTGCTCGCCGCTCGTTCGGCGATAGAGTTATTAGAGATGCCCTTATATTTGACGTTTTTTGGGGTACAGACGGATGGGGACATGAGTGAGCCCTGCGAGATAATCGAGACTAACGTTGTAATATTTTGCAAGCGTCATAAAATGGTGCATGGGCAGTTCTCTTTCGCCTCGTTCGTATCGGCTGTATTGATTTTGCTTCATGTTAAGAACCTCGGCGATCTCGGCTTGGGTTTTGTCGGCATCCTCTCGCAGATCGCGTAAGCGTTGATAATACTTCATGGCGTTATCTCCTTGCATTAATTGCTTGCGAGGACATTTTATCATAATACCGTTTGGGACTATTGACTTTAATACCAAACGGTGCTATAATAAAAATGTATCCGAAAGGGGGAGAAATATGAAAACAATAATGGAACAATTATGGCAAGGAACAATGGAAGCACCGATCATAAAAATCCGAAAAAGCAAGACGTATCGGTTGCTTGCCGAAGATCATCTTGCGACTGTAGCTACTCTGCGAAATTATTTGTCGGAAGAATTGCAGGCAAAGCTGGATGAAGTGCTTGTATCTCACGATGCGCTATCATCATATTGTGAGCAACAGGCCTTTACATGCGGTGTGAGGTTCGGTATGCAAATACTTAAAGAGGCGGAAGTTCAGAAAGATGATCCGAAAAAGTAGAAATGTCACTCCGATTTATAAGTGGGCATCTCTCCGCACGCTGAGTATTTAGAGATGCCCAAGTGATGATGGGCTTTTACTTGACAAATCCCCCCGTTCGTTGTATAATGAACAATAGCAAATTTTCCATAACAAGGAGCATCCCATGACCATTTCGCAAAGCCTGATTTTCTCTGCCGCCACCACGGTGGCTCTCCCCAAAACCGAAGGCGTAGCCTTCAACCGATTCACCTTGACCTACACCGCCTCCCACGCCCTGCGCGGGACGCTGATCTATACCCAGGCGGGCAGGGAAGTGCATGATCCCTTCTTCCTGGAGCCCGGCACCCACGCTTTTTCTTGCGTGATCCTGGATTACCTGAAGGAGGTCACCGCCGAGGAGCCTTCGGCGCTGATCTTTGAACCCATTCCCGTCATGACGGGCAAAAATCCCGACACCTACGAGCATCCCGCCGAGGTGAGTCTGACCCTGGAGACGGTGGATTTTGAGGTCTATCCCGTGTACAATAACCACACCGACAACACCTATTACCTGGAAAACGAGCGCTACAAGCTGGGCATTCGCATGAACTGGGGCGGCGGCGTCAACTATATCGAGGATTATCGGGGCAAGCTTCCCGGGGTGAAGAACATCATCAACCAGTTTGACACGGGACGCCTGATCCAGCAGTCCTACTACGGCATCAGCGCCCACGACGGTTACCAGCCCGAGGTGTTCAACAACAGCCGCTGGGTCTATAACCCCGTACAGGGCGGCGATCAGCACAGCAACCACAGCCGCATCATTGATGTTGTGGTCAAGGATCATGCCGTGTATATCAAATCCCAACCCCAGGACTGGTCTATGAACGGCCGTATCACCCCCAGCTACATGGAAAACACCTATATTCTGGATGGCGATTATATCCGCGTGGACAATCGCTTTACCGACTTTTCGGGCTGGCTCCATCCCTGCACTGCCCAGGAGGTACCCGCCTTCTATACCGTCAGCTGTCTCGACCGCTTTACCTGGTACGGCGGCACCAAGCCCTGGACGGGGGATAAGCTGTCGGTGCGTACCGATCTGAACTTCTGGGGAGATCCTAAATATGCGCAGGATTCCGCCTTCCATATCCGTGAAAGCAACACCGAAACCTGGTGTGCCTGGACCAACACCGACGCCGATTACGGCCTCGGCCTGTACGTCCCCAACACCGACTACTATACGGGCGGCCGCCATATGTACGATCATTCCCCCGATCCCATGAGCGCTTCCTGCAATTACGTGGCGCCGCTGGTTGCCGTGCAGATCAAGCCCTTTACCCCCATTGAGTACAGCTACCTCATGACGGCGGGCTCGGTCAGCGAGATCCGCGAAAAATTTACCGAGGCCAAGGATTTTGCCGATAACGCTTCTTTGAAAAACAACGGCCGCTCCATGCGCGTGCCTGATGACTATTCAGGTCAGTGACCTTTAAAATATATTGACTTTTTTAAGGAGGAACAGCATGAAAGTGACAAAGCTTTTAAGCCTTTTGCTGGCGACGTTGATGGTTGTGAGCACCTTCACCGCCTGCGATCTGTTTTCGGGCAGCATCGATGTCGAAATACGTGGAGAAAAGGAAACTTCACGTGTTGACGTGACCGATGCGCCTACGGAAGCCCCCACAGAGGTGCCCACAGAGGTGCCCACGGAGGTACCCACCGAGGCACCCACCGAGGCACCCACCGAGGCACCCACCGAGGCACCTACCGAGGCACCCACCGAGGCACCCACCGAGGTACCCACCGAGGCACCTACCGAAGTGCCCACCGAAGTACCTACGGAGGCGCCCACCGAGCCCGAAACCGAGGCCGAGACCAAGACTCCCGCAGAGGAAGCGCTTGACCGTTTGAACGGCACCGATTGGGGCGGCGATGAGTTTGGCATTTTGTACGTTAAAGATATCGCCGGCTATGAGGAAGAGAATGAGGGCCAACAGGGCGGATCCGTGCTCAGCGATGCTGTGTACGAAAGAAACCTTCAACTGGAGGAACGGTGTCATCTGGATCTTGTGACCATTCCTGCCACCCTTGGTGAGTATACGGCAAAGGTGCTAACGGAAGTTCATACCAACACGGGAGATTTTGATCTCATTTCCGCGCCCCTGTACAGCACCTTGAGTATGGCTACTTCCAACTACCTCTACGACTATAACGAGTTGGATATTGACTACGAGCAGGACTGGTGGGATGCAGGCACATTGGACTTCTCTCTGGCGGGGCACACCTTCTTCATGAACGGCAGCTACGGCACCGTGGATAAGGATGTGACCTTTGTCATGATGTTCAACAAAGAGATGCAAGAGGAGTTGCAAAAGTACCATAGAAGGGAAGATCTCTATGAAGTGGTGGAAAGCAATAGATGGACGTTGCACTATTTTCATTCTGCCATTCAAGAGATTGGCTATGACCGCGATGGTGATGGTAAAATGACGGAACAGGATGTTTATGGCTTTGCAACGGTTCAGAACGGTCTCGAGTCCTTCTTCTACGGAGCCGACTTGAAGTATGTCAACAATGGCCGCGCCTTGGATGAGCCTGAGCTCGCACTTTCGGACGAGGATCAGATGGAGAAGGCTCAGTCTGTTTTGAAGCTTGCGCAGTCTATCGTCCACGAGAATACCAGTTCTTATCGCGTCAATACTTTTGTTGCTGAACCCGGTCAGGAGATGAACTCCTTGAATATGTTCGTAGAAGATCGCGTGCTGTTTTATTGCGAGGCGGCCACCTATCTGCACCGTTTGAATCAAAGTATTGGCGGGGGCTACGGCGTATTGCCCATGCCCAAGTATAGCAAGGACCAAGCCAATTATACCACCTGGACGCACAGCATCGGCTCTACCTTGAGTATGCCTGCTACTGTTGTGGATGAGGTGAGAAATAAAAACATGGCCGCCGTATTGGAAACCTACGCGGTGCTTTCGCAAATGTATGTGGAGCCTGCTTATATCGAATCGCGGATTGGCAGGAACGGCGTCTGTGATGAGAATGATGTCGCTATGCTGGAGATCATCTACGATCACCGCGTTTATGATATGGGTGAATATGCAGAAACGTTTGGCTTCGATTCGATATTTGCTGAGTGCGTGTATAATAACTCCAGCCAGTTTAAGCAAAAGTACCACGGTATAGGTAAAAGTTTCGTCAAGCGAGTGTATAAGCTGCTGGACAAACTGTGGGACAATTAATTTCCCGGGACGGATCACTTAAGTGATCCGTCCCTTTTTCTGTGCTATATGCTCATCATTTTCTGAAATTTCACGGCTTCTGTTGACAGTATGCATAAAATATGATAAAATGAATTCATAAAATCAGAAAGGAGACCGATCTATGAAATGCAGACGCTCTCTTGGGCGTGTTTCAGCCTTCCTTTTAGCTGCCTTGTTGCTTTTTTCTGCCTGTAGCGGCGATGATCCTACCGAGGAAACCTCCGGAGAGACACTTTCGGAAACTGTTGGAGAGATCCGGGAGGAAACTGCGGCCGACACCGTTATAGAAACAACTGCGGCCACGGAAATTGAGACCTACGAGGTGGCAGGGGAAACCGTTGTCGATACTGCGGATACCGCCGCGGATACCGCCGCAGATACCGCCGTGGATACCGCCGCGGAGCCATACGAGCCGACGACCGATCCCTCTTTGGAAACAACGGAAGATATCAACGTTCCCAAAACCGAAGGCTACGTTCTTTCCTCCGATCTGGTTGTCCCCGAGTACACCTTTGACGAGGAGCTTAAGATTTTTGAATATCCTTTTGTGGACAGAGATGCCTCAGGGGAGATCTACCAGATCATGAATGACCCGGTGGTTGAAGGCGGTAAGCTGACCTTCAAGCACAACGGAGTCAACGGTCTTTATGCCACGGTGCAATCCTCGGGGCGCGGCAGTACGACTTACGAATTTGACCTCACCTACGGTTGTCCCGCCGATACCGCGCCCTGGCTCACATGCTTCTTAGGTCTCCGTCTTCATGAGGCCAAGGTGGACGCTACGGGAAAGAGCGGCGTGTGGTTGGCCTTCCGCAATGACGAGATCGGTATTCGCACGGGAGACTGGGCCGGTGTCACCTATACCAAAGTCAACGCTACCTTCGACGATGGAGAGCGGGTGACGGTGGTGGATGATCCCGCCACCAACACGATCACGGTCTATACCCGCAATGAGGCGGCAGAGCTGACCGAGATCGCTCACATCAAGGTCACCGATACCCATATTGAGCTCTACGGGGAGGACGGAGATACCTCTGCTGTCCGAGACCCCATCATCAACGGGATTCCCAAGGGCGGATATTGCTATTTTTGGTCCCACTGCATCGTTGGCTCAGCCACCCTGGAAAACGTGAATATGAAGATCTCCCGCTCGGTGGGCAATACCGACAATAACGGTATCGTTCCCGCCAACCGTGACCTGCTGGCCGATACGTGGGTGGGCACCGATGGCGCGGATCGCACCGTGACCTCCGAGGGCACGGTCACGCCCCGTGACCGCAAGGTGGGTATCTTCTATTTCCTTTGGCATGAGGCCAACATGAATGGCCTGCCCATCTACGACCATACCAAGGCCTACCTGGAGGGCGGCATGACGGGTCTGTGGGACGAGATCGTCAGTGGCCCCTTGGGATTTGCCCACTACTGGGCCGAGCCCTATTTTGGTTACTATGCCTCCGACGATGAGTGGGTACTGCGTAAGCACGCTGCCCAGCTTACCGCGGCGGGCGTGGATTTTGTTTACTTTGATGCTACCAACGGCATTCTTTACGAGCAGAGCTATGAGGCTGTGCTCCGCGTGTGGAGTCAAATGCGCGCCGAGGGCTTGGATACCCCACAGGTGGCTTTTTTGATCCAGAACAACAACCAGGAGCTCATGGCCCTGTGGGGCAATCTCTACGAGGGTGATCGCTACGAGGACTTGTGGTTCCGATGGGACAATAAACCCCTGCTCTTGGTGACAGGAGATCTTGACATGCCCAATGAGCTGAAGGATTTCTTCACGATCCGCTATTCTTGGGCTAATTCCGACTCTTGGTATACCCGACGCCGCGGTGTGGGGTGCTGGCCTTGGGCACATATGTACCCCCAGAAGCCGGGTTACGCTTTGGATGAAAACGGTGAGCGCTATGCCGAGCAGATGGTGGTCATGTGCGGTTACTGGGCCAACGGATCCAACGGCACCAACGGTGGCCGCAGCTACAATCGCGCCGACCGAGGCATCCCCAAATATGAAGGCTCATGGGATCTGGGGTTTGCGCTCATGGACACCACCTCCGGACTGGGGTTGGCCTTTGCCGAGCAATTTGGTAAGGCGATGGAGACCGATCCTGAGCTTGTCATGATCACAGGCTGGAATGAGTGGTGGGCAGGTCGTTGGCAGGGCGCTCCCGCCATTGGTCAGACCATTGCCGGTGGCTATATGGTCTCCCATGACCCCGCCGCCAAGGAACACCACTACTACGTAGACTGCTTCAATCCCGAGTATTCCCGGGATATTGAGGCCATGAAGGGTGGCTATACTGACAACTACTACAACCAGATGGTGAGCTTCATTCGTCAATATAAGGGCGCTCGGGACGTGGAGACTGCCTTCGGCCAATGGGCCATCGACATGGAGGGATCGGCAGGTCAATGGTATGCCGTAGGCCCTGAGTACCGCGACGCGCAGTATGACACCGCCCACCGCGACCATCCCGCCCACGTGGGTGGACTGCACTATACCAACGTGTCGGGACGAAACGACATTGTCACCGCTAAGGTGTCGAGCGACGACACCTACCTTTACTTCTACGTGGAGTGCGCCGATACCATCACCACCAATGATAACAAATCCCCCAACTGGATGAATCTTTACGTCAATGCCGATTGCGATGACAGTACCGGCTGGTTCGGCTATGATTTCATCATCAACCGTGCACAGAGCGAGACCTTGGTCTCTGTGGAGAAATTTATAGGCACTGACAAGTGGGTCATGGAGACCGCCGGCAGCGGTCTGTATGCCCTCAAGGATAACATCCTTCAGATCAAGGTGCATAAATCTCTTTTGGGCGTAGGGGATACTTTCGATTTCAAGTGGGCGGATAATTCCGTCATGACGGGAGATATCATGCACTTCACCGATCTGGGCGACGCCGCTCCCGATGGCCGTCTCAATTACCGTTATACCACGAAAGCAACCGTCGGAAAGCTCCCCGAGGGGCTGACCTCCGATATGGTGGTGCTGAAGGCTAATGGCTACAATGCCTATGTGGACGGCAGGGAGGTTCGTCTTGTGGCTGACAACACGAAAGGCGTGGCTATCGCCTCGGGCTATGATCTGTGGTTGCCCGTTGCGTTTGCAAATTCTGTTCTCGGGCTTGATACGGCTGCTATCGAAGCAATCAACCACTATGGTGTGGACTATGTCAAAGCCGACGATCTGATCGAGGGGGCAGGGAAGCGTATCACGGTGACCACCGATGGATTGATCGTGATCGCGGAGGAGATCATCACCGATGAATCCCTGCTGTATACGCTGTATAGAGCGTTGCATTAAATGGTTGTTTACCACCTGCGGTGGGGTTCTGGCTCGGGGTAGTGCATCCTATGCGTACCACATACCGCGATGAGCAGTTGGTCAGTTAAATTGTTGTTTGGCGGAGGTTTAATGAAAACCCGTAGGGGCGAACTGCGTTCGCCCGCCGTTCCCTAAAAGCCTTTGTTTAGCAATATACTTTTTATTACGGGCGAACACAGTTCGCCCCTACGACCACGTTGGTCAGTAAACGTCCATAAACAACAATTTATCTGCCTAACTGCTCATCGCGGCATAGGGTTCGCATGAGTTGAACATCCCCGAGCATTGGCCGCGGGCACTGCCCGCTAAACAACAATTTACTATATCAAAAAAGAAGGAGATTTCCCATGAACATCAACGAGCTTTATTTCAATCCCAACGAAAAGCCCCTGGACAACATCTGCCGTGACGGCGGCTTTACCAGCATTTTCCGTACCATCGCCTGCGTGGGCGACAGCCTTTCCTCAGGGGAATTCGAGACCCTGGACGAGGCCACGGGCGTGCGCCACTATTACGATATGTTTGAATACTCCTGGGGGCAGTTTATCGGCCGCATGGCAGGAAGCAAGGTCTATAATTTCTCCCGCGGCGGCATGACCGCTTCGGAGTATTGCGACACCTTTGCCGACGCCATGGACTATTGGAATCCCGACAAGAAGGCCCAGGCTTATATCATCGCCTTGGGTGTCAACGATCTGATCGGTGCCCGTCAACCCCTGGGTGAGATGTCCGATATTAACCCCGAGGATCCCACGCAGAATGCCAAGACCTTCACGGGCTACTACGCCCGCATTATCCAGACCTATCAGAAAATGGTGCCCGGCGCTAAGTTCTTCCTGGTCACCATGCCTCACCAGGTCATGTATGAGTCCAACCCCGAAATGAGCGAGGTGGGGGATGCCCACGCCGCCCGTCTCCACGAGCTGGCCGCCTATTTTAAGGACACATATGTGGTGGATCTCCGTGAGTACGCCCCCGTCCATGACGAGGAATTTACCAAACGGTTTTACCTCCACGGCCACCTCAATGCCCTGGGCTACCGCCTGACCGCAGAGCAGATCGCGTCTTATATTGACTACATCATCCGCCACAATACCGATGATTTCACCTACGTTCCCTTTGTGACGTCTGAAACGCCTATGCTTTGTTGAGAAAAACTTCGGTAACCTGCCCAAGGTAAGTGATAAAAACTTGTGCCAAGCGCCAAAAATTTCCCTTGGAATCCAGGATGCTTGACAAAACGCAACTTTGGGTTTATAATTGATATGCGTGCTTTTAGCTTACCGAAAAATTGAATATTATAGAGAGAGAGGAATGAAACACCATGAAACAAGCACTCATTAAGATGCTGTCGTTGCTTATGGCATCACTGATGATTCTTTCGACCCTCGCCGCTTGCGGTGTTAGCGACGAGAACAAGCAAGGCGATGAGGATGGCTCCGGCAACGAGGCGGTATCCGAAAGCGGAACGACCGGCGAAGCTGTTGCGGCCCTGGAAGCGCTGGGCCAGATCGATTACGGCGGTAAGGACTTCGTCATCCTTTATAGCGAGCAATATAAAAATGAGATCTGGGGCGAAAATAAGGTCGTCGATAAGGAAGGCGGCGCTGACCAGGTCATCAACGATGCTGTATATGAAAGAAACGTCACTTTGGAGGAAAGCTGCAAGCTGAAGTTTGGTCATCTGCCGAAGCCTGTCGACGCCATGAATACGACCATTACCAACGAGGCCGCCACGGCTACGGGAGATTTTCAGCTGATCACTCACAGTGCCAGAGCAACGGCTTCCACTGCAACCAGCGGTTATCTCAGAGATTATATCAGCATGGGCGTAGATCTGGACTATACCTGGTGGGATTCCGGTACCGCTGATTTCGTTCTGGAGGGGCAGGTCTTCTTCATGAACGGTGCTCTCAATTTTTACGATGATAACGTAACCTACGTGTTGATCTTCAACAAGGAGATGCAGAAGCAGTTTGCCAACACCGTGCCCGATCCCTACGAGACTGTTCTGAACTGGGACTGGACGCTGGATTATTTCAATCAGGTGATCCAGGGCGTTTCCGCTGACAACGGTGACGGCAAATGGGATGAAAAGGATACTTACGGCTTCCTGACCACCTGGGAATATGGCAACACCTTCTTCATGGGCTCTGACCTTCGCTACGTCATCAATAGTGGCACAGAGGATCCCGAGCTGTTCCTGGATGACGGCAAAATGGAAAAAGCCACGAATGTTTTGGAGCTGGCTTGCGCCATTTACCACGACAACAACGCATCCTTTATGTCTCCTCCCGGTGAGGAGGCCAAGGGCTTCGATGCTTTCAAGGACGGCCGCGGCCTGTTCTTTGGTGAGGTGGCTCAGAACCTCCCCGCCCTTAACCGTGAAATGACGGGTGACTATGGTGTTCTGCCTGTGCCGAAGTACGACAAGGCCCAGGAGTTCTATCGCACCTGGACCCATGATAGCGGCTCTACCCTCTCTGTGACCTCTGCGGTCAGAGATGACGATGCTGAGGTGGTGGGGGATATCATCGAGGCCTACGCTATCCTGTCCTACCTCCACGTCAAACCAGCGTACTATGATACCATGCTGGCCAGCAAGAGCTTGCGTGATCCCCAGTCTCCTGTCATGCTGGATTTGATCTTCCAAAACCGTGTGTACGATATGGCTATGTATTTCGATTTGGGCTTCTACCAGCTCTTCAAAACCGCGGTTAACGATAACAGCGGTAGCTTCTCCTCCAGCTATACCAAAACGGCAAAGCGCTTTGATAAGCAGATGGACCGCATCCTGGAAAAGCTGAAAAACGATAAGAGCTGAGCTTTGTCAGCAGAGAAGACCGGTACATAAACTACCCGACACCGCCCCGCAATGCGAGGCGGTGTTTTGTCATTCTGCTTACTGTTTTATGGTTGAAATTCACACAAATATATTGACAGAGACGCCGAAATATGGTATATTATTCATAGGGCATCTCTAAAAACTCATCGCACGCCGATATGGCGGTGCTTTTTCCGTCATACGTCACAAAATTCTTTCGCATAGGGTCAACTATGCGTGCAGATTTTTGTTTAGTCTGACGAAAAAATCCCTCGCATCTCTCCGCACGCTGAGTATTTAGAGATGCCCCATAGTTATACGATGGATAATTCCGACTTCACGGATCTGTGTATCGGAAGACGTTCGATAACCTAGAAACTCAAAAATTCAAATAAACGAACAGGAGACCCCACAATGAGAGTAAATGAAAAATTTCAAGCTCTGAACGGTAGCATCACCGACCCCCGTACCCGCCGCTACCTTGCCCCCAAGCGTGTCGTTCTGACTGAGGGTAATGTCAATCATCCTGAGGCCCTCTTGCAGGAGCGAAGCAACCAGATCACCCTGGTGCCCGGCGCGAGCTGTACCATGATCAACAAGCCCGGTGAGCCTCATGCCAAGCTGGTGCTGGACTATGGCTGTGAGTTCCCCGGTTCCATCCGCCTCATGATCTGGAGCGCGGGCTCCAAGGGCTGCGGCGATGACGCCCGCTGCAACATCATCGTTCGTACCGGTGAGTCCGTCATGGAAGCCATCACCCCCATCAAGGTCAAGAATACCACCAACGACCACGCCATCCGCGATCGCGTCATGAACGTGGGCTTCTACTCTGCCAACGAGACCAATGAATCGGGTCAGAGATTTGTCTGTGTGGAGCTGATCGACGATGATGCCGTGGTGAGCTTCAAGGCCATTCAGGGTGTGTTCCACTATCTGGATCTGGACTATAAGGGCTCCTTCTCCTGTTCTGATGAAAAGCTGACCCGTATCTGGAACACCGCCGCTTATACTGCTCACGTCAACATGCAGGAATACCTGTGGGACGGCATCAAGCGCGACCGTCTGGTCTGGATCGGTGATATGCACACCGAGGTCAACACCATTCTGGCTACCTTCGGCTACAACGATATCGTTCCTCGCTCTTTGGACGTGGTTCGTGACGAGACCCCCGTGGGCGCGTGGATGAACGGCATCTCCGCCTACTCTATCTGGTGGCTCTTGATCCATTGCGACTGGTACCGTGCCTTCGGTGACAAAGCATATCTGGAGGAGCAGAGAGACTATCTTCGCGGGCTGATGGCGCTGCTCGCCACCTTCGTGGACGAGGATGGCGGCGAGACCCTGCCTGAGGGCAGACTCCTGGATTGGCCCACCAACGACGATCCCGTGGCCAAGCACGTGGGCTTCCAGGGTCTTCTGAAGCTGGCGCTGGACAACGGTGCTTACCTGCTCCGTGAGCTGGGTGAGGATGAGACTGCCGCTCTCTGCGAGGCTTCCGCCGAGAGAATGAAGGGCCACAAGCCCGAGCCTACTGCCGCCAAGCAGGCTAACTCCTTTATGGTGCTGGCAGGCCTTGCCGACCCCAAGGAGGTCAACGAAAAGGTGCTGGTTCCCGGTGGCGGTCACGGTTATTCCACCTTCATGGGCTACTACATTCTGGCTGCCAAGGCCGCTGCGGGTGACCACGCCGGCGCTCTCCGCGATATGAAAGAATATTGGGGCGGTATGCTGGATATGGGTGCTACCACCTTCTGGGAGGACTTCGATCTTGACTGGATGAAGAACGCCGGCCGCATCGACGAGGTGGTTCCCGAGGGCATGGTGGACATCCACGGTGACTACGGTAACTACTGTTACATCAAGTTCCGTCACTCCCTCTGCCACGGCTGGGCATCCGGCCCCTGCCCCTACCTGTCAAACTACGTGCTGGGCGTGAAGAACCTGGCCCCCGGCAAGTACGAGGTCAAGCCTGACCTGGCATGGTTGGATTGGGCTAAGGGTAGCTATCCTACCCCCAAGGGCGAGATCAAGGTCTGGGCGCATAAGGATCAGAACGGTGAGACCGTGGTTGAGATCGAAGCGCCTCAGGGCATTGAGATCGTAAGATAAATCATCGCGCAGGGGCTCTGCCCCGTTGATCCATTCAAAACAACAAATGAAAAAGGAGTCCAAAATGAAAGTAACCTTCATGGGTGCCGGTAGCACCGTATTTTCCAAGAACGTCCTTGGTGACACTATGCTTTGCTCCGCTTTCCACGACGTGGAAATCGCGCTGTACGACATTGATCCCGCAAGACTTGAAGAGTCCTACCTCCTCATTGACGCTATGAATAAAAGCATCAATCAGGGTCGCGCTACCGTCAAGAAGTATCTGGGCGTGGAGCAGCGTAAGGATGCTCTCCGAGGTGCCAACTTTGTGGTTGACGCAATCCAGGTGGGTCTGTACGACCCTTGTACCATCATCGACTTTGAGATCCCCAAGAAGTACGGTCTCCGCCAGACCATTGCTGATACCCTGGGTATCGGCGGCATCATGCGCGGCATGAGAACCATCCACGTCCTCAAGGGCTTTGCCCGCGACATGGAGGAGGTTTGCCCCGACGCGTGGTTCCTCAACTACACCAACCCCATGGCGATTCTGGCAGGCTATATGCAGAAGCACACCGGTGTCAAGACCGTGGGACTCTGCCATAGCGTACAGGTCTGCGTACCCGCCATTCTGAATGGCGTGGGTATGCCTGAGCTGATCGAGGGCTCCCAGTCCAAGATCGCGGGTATCAACCACATGGCTTGGCTCCTGGAGATCAAGGACAAGAACGGCAACGACCTCTACCCCGAGATCCGCCGCCGTGCCAAGGAAAAGAACGCCACCGAAAAGCACAACGATATGGTGCGCTTTGACTACATTGATAAGCTCGGCTACTACTGCACCGAGAGCTCGGAGCACAACGCTGAGTACAACGCCTTCTACATCAAGCCCAACCGTCCTGACCTCATCGAGAAGTTCAATATTCCCCTGGATGAGTATCCTCGCCGTTGCGTCAACCAGATCGCACACTGGCAAAAGCAGAAGGAAGAGTTGATGGCCGGCGGTAACGTCCAGCACACCCGCTCCCTGGAGTACGCTTCTCACATCATGGAAGCCATCGTCACCAACACCCCCTACAAGATCGGTGGTAACGTGCTGAACCACGGTTGTATCTCCAACCTGCCTTGGGACGCTTGTGTTGAGGTGCCCTGCCTGGTAGACAACAACGGTATCACTCCCACTTACGTTGGCGATCTGCCCCTCCAGCTGGCTGCCATGAACGCCTCCAACATCTATCCCCAGATGCTCACCATCGAGGCCGCTCACACCGGCAAGCGGGAGACTTTGTACCAAGCCGCTATGATGGAGCCTCATACGGGTGCCGAGCTGTCCACCGACGAGATCGTTGCTATGTGCGATGAGCTGATCGAGGCACACGAGAAGGCCGGATATCCCATCTTTTAATGGCTGCAAACCGCTAAAAAACCATTCACCAAGAGAGTTTTAGCAATTTCCCGGTTCACTTTTACCCAAAGACTCGAGATCGAGTCTTTGGGTTTTTCTTTTGAAAAATGATGATAAACAGGATGTTGCGGATATCTCTCCCGTCGTTTGCATGGAAAGAAGGATTTTTTGCGCCCAATCCTTGAAAAATTGTTCAAACTATTTGACAAATCCCATCCTTCGTGGTATAATGATATAATGATAGTTATATCCTATGGCGGATCAATCTACAAGGAGGTGAGATCGTGAGTGCTTCTATGATGGACGGCAGCAAAATTCCCGTCATTGTCCCCACCCGTTACTATGCTTATGCCTGTGACACGCAGTGCAGGTTTTCATCCGCGGCAATGGTAGACTTTGTGGCAAACAGCGGTTTTGACGGCTTGGATCTGTCATTTGACCTGTTTTCGGATCTCGGCAACCCCTTGTGCGTAGAGGGAGATATTTACAGCGTACTGTATAGTCTTGGTAACCGTGCGGCTCTGCGCGGGTTGACGATCCCCTCCTGTCATCTGCCCTTCTATATGCCCAGCCCCGACGATGCCATGGCCATGAAGCGCTATGTCCGAGGACTCACCGAGGGCATCAAGGCCGCCGCTTATCTGAAGATCCCTGCCGCCGTGATTCACCCCATCGTGCGTCATAGCAGCGTTTGCAATTACAACCGCTGGAAGGAAGAAAATCTCGCCTTCCTCTCTCCCCTCCAAGAGCTGGCGGGACAGAGGGGCGTGACCCTGTGCATCGAAAACATGACGGGCGTTCCTTATCCGAGCCAACCCAAGGAATTGGTCTTTGGCAGTCGCGCCAAGGATATCCGATGGCTTGCCGACAAGCTGGACACGGGTATTTGTTGGGACTTCGGTCACGCCAACCTGACGGGGCTATGTCAATCCGCCGAGCTGAGCACCGCAGGTGACCGCCTCCGTATGGTTCATATCCACGACAACAACGGCAAGACCGATAACCATCTCAACCCCTTTGACAGGGAAGTGGATTGGCAGGATGCCGCCGAGGGACTGCGCGCCATTGGTTTTTCCTCCATGTCGTGGCGATGTTTGAACATGGAAATCAAGACCTCCCACCTGTCTTCCGACCTATTCACGCGCCAAGCTTATGCCGCCAAAACGTTGAACGCGGCCAAGAGACTGGCAAGTCTTATATAACACATCGTTTGGACGACCGTTATGGAAATTCCCATAATTCTGTAGGGGCGACCCTATGTGGTCGCCCGCACGAATACCGCCTATTTAACGGGAGGCCACGCAGGGCCTCCCCTACGGAAACAAAACACCATCCAACGAGTCTTATATAACACATCGTTTGGACGACCGTTATGGAAATTCCCATAATTCTGTAGGGGCGACCCTATGTGGTCGCCCGCACGAATACCGCCTATTTAACGGGAGACCACACAGGGCCTCCCCTACAAAAACAAAACACCATCCCAAAGGAGACTTTTATATGTTACTTTACAACTCCGCTACACGCAAGCGCGAAGAATTTATCCCCCATGTGGAGGGAAAGGTCAGCATGTACACCTGCGGCCCCACGGTCTATCACTTCGCCCATATCGGTAACCTCCGCACCTACATGATGGAGGACGTGCTGGAGAAGTACCTCCGCTACGCCGGCTACGACGTCACCCGCGTCATGAACATCACCGACGTGGGACACCTTTCGAGCGACGCCGACGAGGGCGAGGACAAGATGCTCAAGGGCGCCCGCCGCGAGAAAAAGACCGTCATGGAGATCGCCAAGTTCTACACCGACGCCTTCTTCGCCGACTGTGCCAAGCTGAACATCAAGACCCCCGATATCGTCCAGCCCGCTACAGGCTGCATCCCCGAGTACATTTCCATGATCGAAACCCTGCTTGCCAAGGACTATGCCTACGAGGCAGGCGGCAACATCTACTTCGACACCGCCAAGCTGGAGAAGTACTACATCTTCAACGACTTCAAGGAGGAGGATCTGGACGTGGGCGTCCGCGAGGGCGTGGAGGCCGACGGCAATAAGCGCAACAAGGCCGACTTCGTTTTGTGGTTCACCAAGTCCAAGTTCGACGATCAAGAGCTGAAGTGGGAATCCCCTTGGGGTATCGGCTACCCCGGCTGGCACATTGAATGCTCGGGCATTTCCATGAAGTATCTGGGTGAGTATCTGGATATCCACTGCGGCGGCATCGACAACGCCTTCCCCCACCACACCAACGAGATCGCCCAGTCCGAGGCCTGCATTGGCCATCCTTGGTGTAAATACTGGGTACACGTCCTCCACCTGAACACCAACAGCGGTAAGATGTCCAAGTCCAAGGGCGAGTTCCTTACCGTCTCCCTCCTGGAGGAAAAGGGCTTTGACCCCATGGTCTACCGTTTCTTCTGCCTCCAGTCCCATTACCGCAAGTCCCTGGTGTTCTCCTGGGAGAACATGGACAATGCTGCCGTGGCCTACAACAAGCTGATCGCCCGTATCGCCGCCCTCAATCCCAACAGCGGAGAGACCGTGGATACCGAGGCTTATGAGGCTGTCCGCGCCGGCTTTGTCAAGGCATTGGACAACGACCTCAACACCTCCCTGGCCGTCACCGCCCTTTACGACGTGCTGAAGGCCAAGACCAATGACGCCACCAAGCTGGCGCTCATCGAAAACTTTGATGCCGTCTTGTCTTTGTCCCTCCTGGATCGCGCCGCCGTGCTTCGTCAAAAAGAGGAAGAAAAGAAGGCCGCTGAGGCAAAGGCTCTGGCCGATGCCGCCGCCGCTGATCCCTTCGTGGCAGAGATTCTCGCTGCCATTGAGGCTCGCAAGGCCGCCAAGAAGGCAAAGAATTTTGCCGAGGCCGACCGCATCCGCGACGAGCTGGCAGAGAAGGGCGTGACCCTCATCGATACCGCACAGGGAACCACTTATAAGATTGATTGAACTAAAAACAAGGACGGATCATGAAAAAGTTATTTGAAAAATACCGTGAGATCATCATGTATCTCATTTTCGGCGTGCTGACCACCGTGGTGGGCTTTGGTACGTATTTCCTCATCATGGCGGGAGCCGAGCATCTCATGGGGCTGCCCATGGACAACGAGACCTCGGGCACCTACATCGCGGTCTACATGGTCGCCCAAGTGGTACAATGGGTAGCCGCGGTGCTGTTTGCCTTCTTTACCAACCGCAAATGGGTCTTCACGGATGCTGACAAGTCTGAGGGATCCTTTATGCGTCAGCTCGTCCTGTTTGCGGGCTCACGCGTGGCCTCCTTCCTCTTGGATCTTGCCGTGACCTACGGTTGTACCTTGCTTCTTGCCCTGTGGATCACCACACCGCCCGTGATTTTGGGCATTGCCTTCACGCCGGGGGTCATTGCCAAGCTGGTGGCGGCCGTGCTGGTTATCATCGCCAATTACGTGCTGAGCAAGCTTATTGTTTTTACCAAGAAAAAAGACTAAATTTACCGTAGGGGAGGGGTTTCCCCTCCCGACAAGGGTATTTTCATCCAAAGCGGGAGGCGCAACGCCTCCCCTACGCAATGGTCAAAGGGAGCACACATGGGTGCGCCTCTACCGGTAACGAGGAATAACCGTATTCCGTTGGGACGCATTCCATATGCGCCCGCCACGATAAAAAACATAACCTATCACGGGCGGATATGGCATCCGTCCCTACAAAATCATTTTACAAGGAGGCTTATCATGGATTTTCTCAAGCTCTGCGCCGATCGTTACTCCTGCCGCTCCTTTTCGGATACCCCTATCTCGGACGAAGTGTTGAACCAAATTTTGGAGGCAGGCCGTCTCGCCCCCACCGCCATGAACCTTCAGCCCCAGAGGATCTTCGCCATCCGCTCAGAGGAGGCTCTTGAAAAGATGCGCACCGTAAAAAAATGCTACGGCGCCAACACCGTCCTCATGATTTGCGGTGATACAGAGGTGGCTTGCAACAAGCCTATCGTGGATCACTCCATGGCCGAGATGGATTGCACCATCGTCACCACCCAGATGATGCTGGCCGCCGAGGCTTTGGGTGTTGGCTCCTGCTGGATCTGCGCCTTTGACGTCCCTGCCATGGCAAAGGTCTTTGAACTGCCCGACAACCTGACCCCCTATATTCTCTTGGCGCTCGGTTATCCTTCGGACACCGCCGAGCCCAGTCCTCGACACACCCAGCGGTATGCCTTGGAGCATACCGTGACCATCCTGTAACCTTGTGAGATCTCAGACATGAAAATACTGGGCAGCGACTTTGACGGTACCCTCAACTACGGCGGCATTGATCAGGCTAAATGCGACGCCATTGACTCGTGGCGCCGAGCCGGACATCTTTTCGGCTTGGTCAGCGGCCGAGGACCGGGATTTTTGCGGAACCTGCGGAATCAGTATCCGACGTTGCATATGGATTTTTTTGTGGCCTACAACGGAGCGTTTATCGTAGACGCCGAGGGAAAGACTCTGGACACCACGGTGTGCGACGGCGTGTCTGCCCTTGATCTGACGGCTGATCTTTTGGCCTGGGGCTGTCCCTTCGTCTGTGCGAGCGGCGTGAACGGCTATACCGCAAGAAAAGACGGCGAGCCTCTGCGGGATGGCGAATGCGCGTTTTCAGATCTCCCCGGGGACTTTCCATGGTTCTATCAGGTCAGCGTGCAACTAGAGACCTACGCCGCGGCGGAGGCCATGACCCATAAGCTGAAGGAGGTCTACGGTGACCGCCTCAATCCTTTGCAAAACGGTGTCTGTATTGATATCGTCGCCCCCACGGTCAACAAGGCCGCAGGACTTCGGAGATTGGCCGCCCTTTTCGGCGGGAACGAGGCGGATATCATCGCCGTAGGAGACAACATCAACGACCTGGATATGCTGAAGGCCTTCCGCTCCTACGCCATGGAAAACGGCGTAGAGGAGGTCAAGCGGGTTTCGGGGCAGACGGTGGAGAGTGTGATCGAATTGATTCGGTTGGAGCTGAGTACTTAATCGTCACCTCATATGGTACGAGTGTTCGTAACAAACCTCACCACCTGGTTTTGAATAAAGAAATTCGGCAGTACAAAAAGCGACTTTGGCTGTCGGCATTGCCGACTGGCACGGATGCCTTGTTTCAACCACAGGTTGTTTTCCGTTCTTGCTGAGCGCGCTTGACAAAAAACTCCCGATATGGTATCATAAGAATGAATCATACGGGAGTTTTTCTTTATCCCGTCCATTAAACGCAGAAAGGAGCACATCATGGAGATCAGCGAGGAACGCATCGGTTATGTGTGTATTCCCCGTTTGGCACTTGCCAAACGAGTAGCCGTTCTATGGCTCTTTGAGTTGGCAGCTTGTATCACAGGCACAGGCGTTTTTCTCATTGATACCATTTTATTGCTATTAATACTCGTATGGATAAGTCTGAAATTTCTCCCCGTATGGAAGCTCTATTATAAGGCCGCCTCTCTTTATATCGTTCTTCTGCTCAGCTTTATTCCTGCCTTTATTTTGGGACGGGTGATCCGAGGTGTCATTATGTGGTTCATGATGTTATGAAAAGGAGGAAATGCCAACCGTGAGCGAAACCTACTCTCTGATTTACCCCCAAGGCTATTGTTATGACGACAGGGATATCGTCCGTTCCGAGAGCAACGAGCTCATCCGCCGTTTGGGCGCGGATTGGCTGTTTTATCACAAAACCGTGCGCATCACGGATTATCTGACATCCAACGGGGAGGTTATTTCCTACCGCAGAGACACCCTTCGAGAGGTCATGGGACATCCCGGGCTTTTGGAGCTTATCCGCGGCGCCGTAGAACGGTTGGAGCAGATCGGGGCGCTGGTACGGGTCAAGGAAAACCCCGGCATCTCCTATGAAGCGCAGTTTTACAGCATCCGTGAGCTGGAGGTCTACCTTGATCTGGTCAAATTTATGGCCGAGGGCTTTGATAAATTGGATGCCAAAGGTATCCTCCTGAAATCCCAAGGACTTCTTGCCTTGCGGGAAAGTGTGCGGGCGCGTGTTCCTTCGAGTGAAAAGCTTCGCCAAGGTGTGGAGCACATGACCACATCCATTCGAAATATCAAAAGCGTGACCGTGGCCTTTAATCTGGATTCTGAAATGGCGCCCTACGAAGCGGGACTTCTCTCCATCAACACCGAGCCCGTGCGCTCGGGTGAGCTCATTGATCGTCTCCTGAATTTTGAGCTGGCCAAAGGAGATATGACCGCCCTTGCCCCCATGACCGCTGTTTCCAAGCGATTGACACCCCGAGAAAAGTCCAGCGTGGATATGGTCTTTATGAGCGCTATGAAGAAAGTGTACAGTGGTCTGCTTCGCTCCTGGGCGCCCTCGGTCAAGCAATACATGGCTTCGGGTGGCTGTGAGTGGTTGCGCCTACTCCCCGAGCTTCAATTTCTCTGTGCCGCGGCAGATATGATCCAAAGCCTCAAGGTCTGCGGCCTCCCCCTTTGCTGGGCGGACATTACCCCCACCGAAGAAAAGCGTTTTTCCGTCAAGGGGCTCTACAATCCCGCCATGGCCATGAAGCTGAAGGACAGCGATTCCCCTGTGTCCATCAGCAGGCGTATGGTCTACAATGACATAGATTTTGATGATAAGGGGCGTATTTTCATCCTGACAGGCCCCAACAGCGGCGGTAAAAGCGTGTTTACCTGCGGCGTAGGAATTGCTCAGGTTATGTTCCAATTAGGCCTTCCCGTTCCCGCGCAAGCCGCGGTTATAAGCCCTGTGAAGGGAATCTTTACCCACTTCGCCCAGGATATCAAGGGCTCCACCGAGGATGGTCGTTTGGGCAGCGAGTGTCAGCGCATGAAGGAGATCTTTCGAAAGCTCACTCCTCATTCGTTGGTGCTTTTGGACGAGACTTTTTCGGGCACCAGCTCTTATGAAGGCGCTTACCTGGCGGCTGACACCATTGGCGCTTTGGCGGCATTGGGAACTCACGCCATCTACTGCACCCATATGCACGAATTGACTGCCCGCATCCCCGAGATCAACCAAAATCCCCAAACCCGTTCTCGCGTGGACACCTTGGTGGCCGGCTCAGGGTTGGGAGACATTCGCTTTTCCATCACCCGCCGTCCTCCCGACGGCAAAAGCTACGCTTCCCGCATTGCGGAGAAATATGGGCTTTCCTATGATTCTCTGCTTCAAGGAAAAATCTAACCACATATGGAGGGATTATATATGAAAAAGCTTTTTATCAGCGCCGACATTGAAGGCACCTGCGGTATTACCGCATGGGAAGAAACCGATGCCGAGGGGCGCAATTATGATTATTTTTGTAAGCGTATGACTGCCGAGGTCACCGCTGCTATCCAAGGCGCGGAAATGGCCGGCTATACCACCACCGTCAAGGACGCCCATGATTCCGCCCGCAACATTGACCCCATGGGACTTCCCAAATCAGCTACCCTCATTCGCGGTTGGGCCAGAGATTGCTACTGCATGATGGGGGGCATTGACCAAGAGAATTTTGATGCCGTTGCCTTCACCGGCTACCACTCCGAAGCCGTAAATGAGGGAAATCCCTTGTCCCACACCATGACGCGAAGCGTTCAACGGGTGACCCTTAACGGTGAGCCTTGCCCGGAATTCCTCATCAACGCCTACATGGCCGCCTATCGCCATCTCCCCGTTGTATTTCTGTCAGGCGACGAGGCCCTTTGCGAGTATGCCAAAAAGCTGATCCCCGGTATCACTACCGTAGTGTCCAAAAAGGGTCACGGCTCAGCGGTGATCTCCCGCCACCCTGAGGTGGTCTGCGACGAGATCAAGGCGGCCATGAGCGCGGCCTTGGCCGCATCCGACCTGTCGGATTGTTATCTGCCCTTGCCGCCTTATTTTGAGCTTGTGGTGGAATACAAGGACTGGAACACCGCCCACAGCTACTCCTTCTATCCGGGTGCTGAATCGGTGGATGCCAAGACCGTGAAATTTGAGTCGGATGACTACTATGAGGTCATGCGGTTCATGCATTTCTGCTTATAAAAAAGAACGGATCGCCAATAGCGTGATGCTCTTAACGGAGCATTCACGCTAAACGATGTTTGCCCTTGTGGGCAAGTGATGTCGACTTCGTCAGTGATGTTCGCTGCGCGAATGATGTTACGCCTAACGGCGTAGTGGGCAAACATCACATCACTGTGAGCATTTGAGAGCAACATCATTATGCGTAGCATAACATCACTTTGGCGTTAGCAAAAACATCATTAACAGAAAAAAAGAGCAGACATTCAAGATTTTTCGTCTTGCGTGTTTGCTCTTTCTGTTTGTCATAAGGGTATGGGCAAAGCCCCTTTACATTTGACCGGTCAAATGCGATGCTTACACTTTGGGTAAATTGTAGGGCATCTCTAAAAACTCATCGCACGCCGATATGACGGTGCTTTTTCCGTCATACGTCACAAAATTCTTTCGCATAGGGACGACTATGCGCGCAGATTTTTGTTTAGTCTGACGAAAAAATCTCTCGCATCTCGCCGCACACTGAGTATTTAGAGATGCCCTGTAAATTCTCCGATAAGGATATCACTCAATGCGATTCGTTCTTTTCATTTGGAAAATGTCAGATTCCCTCGTACATCTCCATGTACTTTTCGGCAGATACGTTCCAGGAGAAGTCGGTGGTCATGGCGCGGTTCACCAGAGCGGCAAACTTCTCGGGGAATTTTTCATAGAGATAAAGGGCGGCGGAGGTGCGCTCCTCCAGCTCGGAGGCGTTGTAGTTGGCAAAGGTAAAGCCGTTGCCGTGAGGGCCGGCTTCGTCCTCGAAATAGGGCTTGATGGAGTCGTAGAGACCGCCGGTTTCCCGCACCACGGGAATGGTGCCGTAGCGGCAGGCGATCATCTGAGAGAGACCGCAGGGCTCACTTCTGGAGGGCATGAGGAAGATATCCGCGGCGGCGTAGATCTTCTTGGACAGGGCTCGGTTATACATGATAAAGGAGCGGACTCTGTCCTTGTAGTCGTTCTCCAACTGGCGGAAGTAAGCCTCATACTGACCCTCGCCCGTACCCAGCACCACAAACTGTGCCTTGGGGTGCATATCCAGCACGTGGCGAAGCACGCCGGAGATGATGTCAATACCTTTGTGAGCGGCCAGACGGGAAATCACCGCGATGATGGGAGCGTCGGCGTCTTCGGGGAGACAGTATTCCTTCTGGAAAGCCAGCTTGCAGGCGGTCTTGCCGCTGACGTCCTCAGCACTGTACAGGGCAGGTATATCCTTGTCGTCGGCGGGATTATAGAAGCCGATGTCGATACCGTTGAGAATACCCATGACCTTATGGCTGTTCCGCGCCAGAATGAAGTGCAGGCGGTGAGAATAGGTGGGGGTCATGATCTCGTGAGCATAGGTGGGGCTGACGGTGGTCACCTTGTCGGCGCACTCAATAGCGGCCTTGCAGAGGTTGATACAGCCGTCGTAAGCCATGAGGGTATAATACTCAGCACCAATGTCGAACACGTCGCCCAACATAGCGAAATCATACTGACCCTGATACTCGATGTTGTGGATGGTGAACACCGTCTTGATGGCGGCGTATTTTTCGTTCCAGGCGTATTTGGTTTTGAGATAGATCACCGACAGAGCGGCCTGCCAGTCGTTGGCGTGGAGATAGTCGGGATAGTAATCCAAACGATCCATCATTTCAAGCACGGCGCGGCAGAAGTAGGCGTAGCGCTCACCGTCATCACCGTGACCGTAGAGCTTATCCCGCTTGAAATAATATTCGTTGTCAATGAAATAGAAGGTCACGTTGTCCTTGACGAGGGAGAAGACGCCGCAATATTGGTTGCGCCATGCCAGTTGCACGGTGAAGACCTTTTCCAATGTCATCTGCGCACGCACCGCGTCAGACACAGCGGCATACAACGGCACCACCACACGGACGTCCGCATCGTCGCCATATTTAGCTTTGAGAGCTGCGGGAAGGGAGCCCATAACGTCACCCAAGCCACCCGTGGCGGCAAAGGGCATGACCTCGGCACCTACAAAAAGAATCTTTTTTGCCATATGTATTTCCTTTCGTCATTTTTTCAATCACTAAAAGTCCGTAGGGGCGACCTGCGGTCGCCCGCGTAAAAAACGGTATACTGATGCCCACAGGTCGCCCCTACAATATTTTTATTACAGGAAGGTCAAAATCCCCGGCGATATAAGCAGGTATTTGATCACTTGATCAAATATCTTTTATTGAGAGTTTTGAAGGGTTCCAAGGGAAACTTTTGAAAAAGTTTCCCTTGACGTACTCCTTAAACACTTCCATTCTTGCCAATGAAGAAGGGCATGGTCTCGTGGCCGGACAGGGTGCGTCCGTCGCGGATCATGACGTTCTTGTCGGTGATAACACAGTTGAGGCTGACGTCGGAGCCAGTGTATGTATCCTGCATGAGGATGGAGTTCTTGACCACGGTACCCTTGCCTACCTTAACACCGCGGAACAGGATAGAATTCTCTACCGTGCCCTCGATGACGCAACCGTCAGCGATGAGGGAGTTTTTGACCTCAGCGCCCTCGTTGTACTTGGTGGGGGCAGAGTTGCGTACCTTGGTGAGGATGGGACGGTTCTTAACGTGGAAGAGACCGTTTCTTGCCTCGTCGGTGAGCAGCTGCATGGAGCAGGCAAAGTAGCTCTCCAAAGAGCCGATGTAAGCATACCAGCCGTCGTATTCATAGATGCGATAGTTGGCCTTACCAATGGAGTGACTGATGATATCGCGGAAGAAGCTGGTGTAGCCGTGAGCGACGGCATCAGCCAGCACGCTCATCATGTAACCGCGAGAGACCACCATGATGTTGGTGTAGAGGTTGACCTCTCCCGCGGGCTTGGTCATGACAAAGTCGGTGACGTTGCGATCAGCGTCGGCGGAAATGACACCGACGTTCTCTGCAATGTCCATGTCTGTGGTATCCACACGCTTGGTGACAAAGGTGACGTCGGCACCACTCTTGGCATGATCCTCAATGACAGCGTTCAGGTCAATGTTGCAGATAATGTCACAGTCGGACAGAACAAAGCAATCCTCGGTGCAACGATTGATAAAGTCACGGGCGCCCATGAGGGCTTCCAGACGGGAAGCATACAGCTTCTGTCCTGCGGCATTGTCATAGGCTGTGATGAAGGGAGGGAGAATCTTGATACCACCCGAACGGCGAGCCAGATCCCAGTCCTTGCCCGTGCCGATGTGGTCGAGAAGGGACTGATAGTTGTAGTGGGTGATGAGACCTACCTTGGTGATGCCCGAATTGACCATGTTGGACAGGGCAAAGTCGATGAGACGGTAGCGTCCGCCGAAGGGAACGCTGGCCATGGTGCGCACCCTGGTCAGTTCAGGGGTGCTCTGATCGTGAATGTTAGAAAAAATCAATCCTGCTGCGGTCATGTTGCATCCCTCCTTAAACCGAAAGCATAGCGCCGGGCTCTACGGTGGCCCCTGCATCAATGGTGACGCCCTCACCAACCACGGCGATCTCAGCGCCGCATGCGCGGTCAGCGCCTACGATGGCACCTGCGCCGATGGTGACGCCGCTGTCAATAATGGCGTACTTGACGGTAGCACCTGCCTCGATGGTCAGGTCACCCATGAGAACGGCATCCTCTACGTATGCGCCGTACATGATCTTGACGCCGGGACCGATGACACAGTTCTTGACCGTGCCGTGGATTTCGCAGCCCTCGGTGATGTAGCTGTTTTCAATGGAAGCGCGGGCACCCACATACTGGGGGCCGTCCGCGTTATGGCGGGCGAAAATGCGCCAGCTCTCGTCATCAAGGTTCAGGACGGGCTTGTTGCCAAGCAGATCCATGTTGGCCTCCCACAGAGAGGAAATGGTTCCAACGTCCTTCCAGTAGCCATCAAAGGGATAGGCGAACATCTTTTCCCCTGCGGCCAGCATGTTGGGAATGATGTTCTTGCCGAAGTCGTTGGAGGAGTTGGGATCAGCCTCGTCGGCCTCCAGATACTCCTGCAGCTTCTTGCGGTTAAAGATGTAAATACCCATGGACGCGTTGGTGCTGTCGGGATTCTTGGGCTTTTCTGTGAACTTATAGATGGAATTGTCGGGATTGGTGGACATGATACCGAAGCGGCTGGCCTCTTCGATGGGCACGTCAATGACGGCGATGGTGCAATCGGCGCCCTTTGCCTTGTGGAAGTCCAGCATCTTGTCGTAGTCCATCTTGTAGATATGGTCACCCGACAGAATCAGGACGTAGTCAGCGTCATAGCGGTTGATGAAGGCAAGGTTCTGGTAGATAGCGTTGGCGGTACCCTTGTACCAGTCCGCGCGCTTCTGACCCTGGTAAGGGGGCAGGATGGTGACACCGCCGAAGGCGCGGTCAAGATCCCAAGGCAGACCGTTGCCGATGTGCTCGTTCAGACCCAGGGGCTGATACTGTGTCAGCACACCCACCGTGTCAATACCCGAGTTGACACAGTTGGACAGGGGGAAGTCAATGATGCGGTACTTACCGCCAAAGCGTACTGCGGGCTTGGCGGTTTTGGTCGTGAGCGCGTAGAGACGGGAGCCTTGGCCACCGGCCAACAGCATGGCGACGCACTCTTTCTTTCTGAAGATCATGTGTGGTGCCTCCTTTTTATGTATGGCGGCCTTTGCCGCCGTGAATTTGGTTACTGTTTAAGGTCGATTCCCCTTTGGGGAATCTACATTTTGCCTCCTCATCCGTTGCCGTCGAGATGCTTGGCGACACCTTCCCGGATGGGGGACGGCTCGTGAGACCGATAGCCCTATTCCTTTGCCGAAGGTCTTGCTTCGACAGATTTTGTGGGTCTGCTTCGCTTGACTGTGGCCTTGGCCGCCTTTCCCTTGGGGGGCTGAGTGGATGTGATAATCGAACAGCCCAGCGGTGGGATGCGGAGGGGAAGTGTGTGTTGCTCTCCCGTGGTGGATGCCGTCAGCGTACCCGTGTTGACCACACCGCTGCCGCCGAATTCCTTGGCATCCGAATTGAAAAGCTCCATATAGTCACCGGCGAAGGGGACGGATACAGGAAAGTGCTCTCGTGCCACGGGGGTAAAGTTGAGGATAACGCTGACCTCACGTCCATCCTTGGCCACCCGGCGGAAGACCAGCATGCTTTCTTCCCACAGAGCGTTATCCGACCAGACAAAGCCGGAGGCAGGATCCTCGGGATCCTCGTCCCAAAGGGCGGGGGTGGATAGATAGAAGTTGTTCAGCGCGGCAAAATAGTGCTGAAGCATGGCGTGATAGTCGTATTCCAAAAGGAACCAGTCCAGCTGCCTCGACTCGCTCCATTCGGCAAACTGACCGATCTCCGCGCCCATAAACCAAAGCTTGGCACCGGGATGGGTCATCATCCAAGCGGCAAAGACACGAGCCCCCGCGAACTTTTGCCAGTAGTCGCCGGGCATCTTGTCCAAATAGGACTTTTTGAGATGCACCACCTCGTCGTGGGAGATGGGCAGGACGTAGTTTTCGTCGTAAGCGTAGGAGGGAATGTGGGTGATGAGACCGTGATTGTGCTTTCGGAAGAGGGGATCCTCCTTGACGTAGCGCAGGGTGTCGTTCATCCAGCCCATGTTCCATTTGTAAGAAAAGCCCAGTCCGTATTCGTCGAAGGAAGTGACGTTGGGCCACATGGTTGATTCCTCAGCAATGGTCAAAACGTCGGGGTGATCCTCTCGAAGACTGTGATTCAAGTGTTGGAAGAAGGAGATCGCCTCCAGGTTGCCTCTGTCACCGTAGATATTGGGATGCCATTGTCCGTGATCACGGTCATAGTCCAGATAGAGCATGGAGGCTACGGCATCCACCCGCAAGCCGTCTACATGGAATTTTTCCACCCAGTAATATGCGTTGGAAATGAGGAAGGACTTGACCTCTCTGCGCCCCACATCAAAGCAACAGGTGCCCCAACCGCGGTTTTCCTGTCTTGTAGGATCGTCATATTCGTAGAGCGGTGCGCCGTCAAAGCGGTACAGACCATGAGCATCCTTGGGAAAGTGAGCCGGAACCCAGTCCAGAATAACACCGATGCCCGCACCGTGCAGGATGTCCACGAAGGCGGCAAAATCCTCAGGAGTACCATATCGTGAGGTGGGGGCATAATAGCCGCAGATCTGGTAGCCCCAGGAGCCATCGAATGGATGCTCCATGACGGGCATCAGCTCCACGTGGGTAAAGCCCATTTGCTTGAGATAGGGTGCCAGCTCGTCCGCCAGTTGGCGGTATGTGAGAGGCTTGCCGTTCTCGTTATGCTTCCAGGAGCCGGCGTGAAGCTCGTAAATGTTGAAGGGATATCGCTGTGCGGAGGCAGCGCGCATGGCACGCTGATTCAGCCACCCCCCATCGTGCCATTCAAAATCCGTTTCTCGGATAAATACGGTGGCCGTGGCAGGCGGGGTCTCCATATAGCGGCCGTAGGGGTCTGCCTTCAAGCGGATCTCTCCGCCCGGGGAAAGGATACGGTATTTATAAAGCGCCCCATCGGGAACGGTGTCCGAGGGAACCGATAGCATCCATAAACCTTGGTCATTGAGCCGTTTCATGGGCAGACCGATCTGCCAGTCGTTGCAAAAGCTACCAACCACGGAAACGCCCAAGGCGTGAGGTGCCCACACGCGGAAGACCACTCGATCTCCTTCCTCGTGAGCGCCTAAATAATCAAAGGCGTGTCGCGCGGTGCCTTGGTGAAATAAATACTCGTCGAACCCGCGGGATCCTTCGCCCTGAAGGGAAGCCGATGACGCGATGGAAGTGCTCATTTCAGCCTTTTTGACCTTTTCAGTCATCATACAACACAATTCCTTTCGCTTTTTTGGATTCATTATTGTTATTATATCACAAAAATATGGCTCTGTCAATGGAGGCGTAAAGATTTTATGTGATATGATAAAAAACAAAAATATTTTTTGCCGGGGTGTAAGATTTTATACATGAAAGGCGTCTTATATGATGAGCGTTTATGCGCATTTTCAAAAGAAGAAAGGAACAAGAGATGAAAACAAAGCTTTTGACATGGCTGCTTTGCGGTGTGCTGGTGTTATCTACTGCCACCATGGCTGCATGTAACAATGAGGGCACCACCGAAGGCACTGCGGCTGACACAGCCGTTACTGTAGAGGCGCCTACCGAGACTCCTACCGAGGCACCCACCGAGGCGCCCACTGAGGCACCCACCGAGGCGCCCACTGAGGCACCTACCGAGGCGCCCACTGAGGCACCCACCGAGACGCCTACCGAGGCACCCACCGAAGCTCCTACGGAGGCTCCCACAGAAGCTCCCACCGAGGCTCCTACCGAGGTGCTTACCGAGGCCGCAACAGAGCCCACAGATACTCAGCCCGAGGCTGAGACCTGCGAGACCTTGAATGGAAAGACACCTGCCGAGGCATATGCTACCCTTGTGGAGCTGTATAAGACCAACTATGCGGCGGAGCAGGAAATGACGATGATCATGGACATGGATACGGGTGATGGCTCTGCCATGCACATTGAAACCGTCACCAAGAACATGGCGAAATTTGACAACGGAAACGTATATACCCGCTCCGAGGGCACGGATCTGTTCGGCGAAAGCTCTGTAACCGAGCTGTGGTATGTGGACGGCAAGATCTATACCGAGGATTATGATGAGAACCTGGAGCCTATCAAGGTATACATCGAGATAACCCCTGAGGATGCCGAGCTGTACTACGGTTTGGATTTTGGCGGCGATACCCTGATGCCCATGGGCGAAGAATGGCTGAAGGGTGTTACCTTTGTCAAAACGCAGGAAGGTCTCTACGAGCTGACTGTGGTGATCACCCCCGAAATGCTGGCCGAATCCGATGAGGAAGCTTGGGGTGATATAGCTGAGGAGGGTATCACCATTGAAAATATGGTGTATAGCGTCTACTTCAACGAGGATGGTACGGTTGCTTATATGGCATACTCCATGGACATGGATATGATGGGTATGGCTTGTACCACCGCCGTGAAGGTAACGCTGTCTGACGCCGGCACCACAAAGGTCACGCCTCCCGCTGACGCTGATCAGTACGTGGCTTACGAGGAGCCTGACTACGGCGATATCGGATAATGAAAAGTATTTGGCCGATCCGTTTTGCGGATCGGCCGTTTTTGCTTTTTGCTCTTGACAGGGAAAATGCAGGATGATATAATGGAGGTATCCTGAAGGCTATCGTTAAAGTTAATCAAAATCCGAAAGGAGCGCTGTTTTATGAAAAAGTATATATTGCTCGGCTTGACCCTTCTGCTGTTGCTGTTGACCATTGCCTGTGCCGATACGCCGACCGTAACCGAAGGAGAAACCGATACCACCGCCCTTACTTTGTCGGAGGTAGCAACGGTTGAGGTGACTGTGCCCGAAACGCCTGCTTCCACAGAGATGTATACGGCGGAAGTGCCTACAGAGCCTGTCACAACACCCCTGACGGACACAACGGATGTGCCCACTATGGAAGCGCAAACACGGGTCGTCACGGAAGAGGCGGACGAGACGGCTACCGAAGCTCCCACAGAAACATCGGAAGAAATGATAACCGTTGCTTTGACCGAAGCTCCTACCGAGGAAGCAACCGAGGCACCTTTGCCGGAAAGGACAGTTATGGATATTTACGGTGACAGCTATAACGTGAACATGCTGGTGGGCTTTGATGAGTATGGCCGCAGCATCCCCGCCGTGTCTGCTCGTAAGACAGATAAGGAAGTGGGTATTTTCTATTTCTTATGGCTGGGACAGCATAACCAGCCTGATATCTATGATATTCCGGATATTCTGGAGAAATACGGTGAAGAAATGCTCTTCCACACGGACGATCCCAAGGTCAGTCCCGCCTGGCAGTTCCATTGGTGGGAGGAACCCCTCTACGGCTACTACAACAGCGCGGATGAGTTCGTCATCCGCAAGCATCTTGAAATGCTGACCTCCGCGGGGGTGGATTTTATCATGTTTGATGCCACCAACACCTTGATCTATGCCAACGTGGCTGAGAAGATCATGAAAGTGATCTGTGAGCTTCGCGCCGAGGGCTGGGACGCCCCTCAGATCACCTGGATCACCCACAGCCGCTCCATCCAGACCATTCAGTCACTTTACGGTACTTTCTATGCCAAGAACAAATACAAGGAATCCTGGTATTGTGTGGACGGTAAGCCCATGATGATCGGCTATACCACCGCCGAGAAGGACATGGCCGAGGCCGCCAATCGAGGTGATACCTCCTACAAGCCCAATGATCTCCCTCAAAAGCTGGTAGATTTCTTCTATATGCGGGAGGTTCGCTGGCCTTGGGATCCCGTAGTGGAAAACGGCTGGCCTTACACCGAGTGGCAGTATCCTCAGCCTCTCAACACCGATATGATGAGCGTATCTATCGCCACCCACCCCGGTGTACCCTTCAGTTTTTCTCTCACTCACGAGGGCTGGATGAACTGGGGACGTGGCTATGATACCAAGAATAAGGTCAACGTCCACGAGGATATTTACAAAGGCACCTTCTTTGATGCCCAATGGAAGGTGGCTCTCAAGCGCAACCCGAAGTTTATTTGTATCACAGGATGGAATGAATGGGTCGCTCAAAAGAACTGGTTTGAAGGCGAATATACCTATACCGATAACGTGGATATGGAATATTCCCGCGACGCCGAGCCCATGAAGGGCGGCTACGAGGACGCCTACTACATCCAGATGATGTCCTACATCCGTCAGTTCAAGTATGAGCCTGCCGACGGGCTGATCGCCGACACGGTGCGCAAGACCATCGACGTGAGCGGCGCGGCGACCCAATGGGATGACGTTAACGCCATCTATCGCCGAATCGGTACGGATAGCGGTCTCCGTGACAGCGTGGGCGGTGCCGCGTCGGTGCATTACACCCAGGACGCCGTGACCAATAACGTCTTGGAGGTGCGGGTCACCAACGATGCCGAAAATCTCTATTTCTACATCAAGACCGAGGCGGATATGGTCGTCAGCGATGCTGATAACTTTATGAATATTTTCATCGGCACGGGTTCCGCGCCCACCATGAAGGGCTGGGAGAGCTATGAGTTTGTCATTGGCCGCTCCCGCGACGGTCAGACCGCCGCTATCGAGACCCTGAACGGGGATTACAGCGGCACCAAGCTGGATGCCACTGCCACCTACACGGTGCAGGGAAACGTGATGCAGGTCAGCATCCCCCGCGCCGCGCTGGGACTGGATCGGGGCGGAGACTTCTACTTCAAGGTGGCCGACGGCGTGGCAGATGCCGACGAGATCATGGATTACTACGTTACGGGGCGGTCACTTCCCATGGGACGACTCAGCTATCTGTATCAGATGGATGAATAAGAGCGGGGAGAACGCTCGGGGCGAATCCCGTTCAAAAACTTACAGGAAAGAAGGAAACGTGAAATGAATACTCGTCAAAAAAGCGCCAAGGCTCTCGCTATCACGCTGGTGGCATTGCAGGTTCCTCTGTTGATGCTTTGGAAAATCACGTACGATGCCGTTAAATTGTCCGGTCAAAGAATGAAGGTGTCACAAGACGGGAGATACGAGTTGGTATTTGAAAAAGAACTGTTAGGCAAGGCAATAGTGGAATATCTACCCATGATTCTGGCGTTACTCGGCTGCCTTGCCCTTTCGGTTCTGACCTTGATTTTTGTGATGAAGCGCAAGGGGGCTATGGGGATCGTCGGGGTCTGCTTCTGCGGTGTGTTGTTGGTTGCCTCTGTCGGCTTGGTCAGCGCTTTTTCCCAACCTTCTATCATACCGGGACAGGATCATGTGAATTATTTGACGCTGTGTGAATTTATGTTTTACCGCTACTTTGGGGGGATGGAGCTTCCCATTACCCGTGTGTTTCCCCTACTGCAAGCCATTAAATTTGTTTTCCTTGGCTTGCATATGACGGTCAGCGGTGTGCTTGGCGGTTTGGGAATCGCGGAGTTGGTGTCCAAAAGAAAGGCTTCGGAGGCTACGGAATAAACAAAATGCCGTTGATCGAAAGATCAACGGCATTTTCAATTACAGCAGATACGTGGGCATCTTCTGACCGATCTTCACTTTATCCGAGGGTTTATTCTCGTCGTGACCGATGACGGCAGCCACGGTCTCGGGGGAGACGTTGGAAAGCACTGCGGTGTCAACAGCAGGCTTGTCTTCCTTGGTAGTGGTGGCTACCTTGGTAGCGGGCTTCTTGGCGGGAGCCTTCTTTGCACCCGTAGAGGTGGACTTCTTGGCACCTGTGGAGGTACTCTTGGTTGTGGTGGCCTTCTTGACGGCGGGCTTTTGAGCAGGGGCTGTCTCGGCGACGACTTCAACCTTCACTTCTTCTGCGGGCGCTGCTTCGGTGGCCTTGGCCACTCTTTTCTGGATGCTGTCCTTACCGATGGGCATAATTCATTACCTCCTTGGCGAGTTCAAAATATTCCTGGGCGGCACGGCTGGATTTTTTGTAAGCCATGACGGGCAGACTGTTTTCCTGGGACCATTCAATGGTGGAATCAATGCGAATGTAGTTTTCAAACAGACGGACGTTGTCGAGGGATCCCAACACCTCCATCGCCTGCTTGAACTGGTTCTTTCGCTCGTTGGCCTTGGTGACCACGATGCCCATGATGGCGAGATCGGGGGCCAGCCTTTGGAGCTTTTCGTAGAATTCAAAAAGGTTGGCGATGCCAAAAAGTCCCCAAGGAGATGCCTCTACGGGAATGATCAAATAGTCGGAGGCGCACATGATGTTCATGACCCAGCAGCCCAGGGTGGGCGGGGCGTCAATGAGAATGTAGTCATAGGTGCCTGCGTCCTTGATCTTGGCAAGGCCTTGCTTCAAAATGAATTCTCTCTGCCACATGGTAAAGAGATCCACCTCAATGCCGCTCATGAGGGTAGAGGAGGGAATGAGGTCCAGCCCCTCATAAGCCGTGTGGCGGACGTAAGGCGTCAGCTCCTTCTGTCCCTTGATGGCGGTATAGAGATTCTCTCCGCTCTCGGCAAAGCCCAGAGCCGTGTCCTCGTCGAAGTAGGACAGGGTCAGGTTCATCTGCATATCACCGTCGATGAGCAGAACCTTCTTGCCCTCGGTGACCATGCTGTAGCCTACGTTGGCGCAGGTGGTGGATTTGCCGCTGCCGCCCTTGTTGTTGGCGAAGCAGATGACCTTGGTTTGAGCCATGTTACCTCCTTTAGATGGTGGATATGAGGATTCACCTCATACCTCACATGAGACCTTTCTAATAGGCCATTTATTTTGTTTCTTGAAAGTTCTTGGAGAGGGTCAAGGGGGAACCTTCTTTCAAGAAGGTTCTCCCTTGCGTTCTCCTTATATCGGCAACGCGTCGGGAGCATCGGTAGGCTCTCTGAGGTACTCAATGATAGCTTCCAGCCCCTCGCCCGTAAATGAACTACAGGGGAAGATTTTCTCACATCCGCAGAGCTTCAGCCAGCGCTCGGCCTGTTCTATGTTGGCGCGGTCGCGGTCGATGCCGGATATGATGCCGATGACGGGACGGTTGACCAGGCAGGTGCAACAGGGCGGGAACACGCAAAAGGGCTCGTCCGCGCCGATGACCAGACCCACGATATCGGCCTCGTAGGCGTAGAGCGCCAGGGCCGCTCCCAGCTTGGCAACCTCGGTGTACTCTCCGGGGGTGTCGATGATGGTGTTGTGGTAGTTGATGTATTGGGTCTTGCAGTAGTGAAGCTGTTCACCCCGCAGAGCTTGCGTCAGGGTGGTCTTGCCCGCCGCCACGCGACCCATGAGTATGAGTTTTTTCATAGTTTTTTATGGGGCGTTGCCCCATACCCCACTCAAGGAACTTTTTGCAAAAAAATCCTTGAGAATCCTCAAAAACTCTTTGCAAAATCATGTTGTATTCAAGTTCTTTGAAGAGTCCAGAGAAACTTTCTTTCAAGAAAGTTTCTTTGGCGTTCTCCCCGCTCCCCTTACGTTCTTGTCTTTTCGCAGACCGTGAACTTCAGGGTGTCTCGGAAATAGTCACCAATGGCGGTGAAGGCGGAATCCACCTCGGACACGCGTCCTGTGATGATGAGGGTGCCCGAAAAGCGATCCACAAATCCCAGGTCGATGTTGGCCGACTTCATAGCGATGTCGGCGGTGATGACGGCGGTCTCGGCGGGGCTGACGGTCAGCACACCGATGGCGGCGTGGGAGTAGTCCAGCTTGGGGTCAAGACCCAACTTCTGGTAGAGGATGGGATCGGGATTGGCGATGACGTGAAGCAGGGTGATCTGCCGTCCGGGCACCAATTCCTGTACGATCCGCATTTTATCGTGCATTTCCAGTTCTTTCATGGTTGGTTTACCTTCCTTTCGGATGGATCAAATGGCGGTAAACGCCGAATATCAGCCGCCGATCTGTACCCGCAGGTGACAGGTCAGCTTGCAGGATTCCCGCTCGGCGGTTGCCTTCAGCATCTGCATATGGGCGGCGGTGGGAGGGGTGATGTGGGAGAGGGTGTATTCTCTGCCAAGACCCGTATACTTGTCGGTTCCCAATCTGTGGTAGGGAAGCAGGTGTAATTCGTGGACATTGGGAAGAGATTCAGCGAAGCGCGCGATGGCGGCGATCTCTTCGGGGGTGTCGTTGAAGCCGGGGATCACGGGGACGCGGATCACCAAATGGCTGGCGTTCTCGGCGATCCAGCGGGCGTTGTCCAGGATCTTTTCGTTGGGCTGACCCGTGTACTCCTTGTGCTTGGCGGAGTCCATGTGCTTGATGTCCATCATGACGTGGTCGATGTGGGGGATCAGACGGGCCACCACGTCTCGCTCGGCGAAGGCCGTGGTCTCGATGGCGGTGCTAAATCCCCGATCGTGGCAGGCGCGGAAGATGGCCTCGGCGAACTCGGGCTGGGCCATCGCCTCACCGCCCGACAGGGTGATGCCACCCCCCGAACGGCGGTAGTAGACCTCATCCTTCACAAGCTCTTCCATGAGGTCGCGGACGGATATGTCCTGTCCCACCGTCTTGGTGGTGCCGTTCATGGTCATCTCCTGGAACTTATACTCCTGGGACTCGGGATTGCAGCACCAGCGGCACCGCAGGTAGCACCCCTTCAGAAACACAATGGTGCGGATGCCCGGCCCGTCGTGGATGGAGAAGCGCTGAATATCAAAAATGCGACCGACGCGGTCGTAGTAATTTGCCATGGGATTCCTTTCTTTGGGGCGGAGAACGAGGGAACGGCCTCCGGCGGCCCAAGAACCTTTTTGCAAAAAGGTTCTTGGGGATCTCCAAAAACCTTTAAAAAAGGTATTTATTCATGGGGAAAGGATTTGTTGAGATAGAATCAATAAATCAATAAATGATTTGAAAGTTCTTGGGGGTCAAGCCCCTTCTTTCAAGAAGGGGCTTGCGGGGGTCAGGGGCAGAGCCCCTCGTTCTCTTTTACAGGCTCGACTGCTCGGTACGGCTGATGATGTCGTCCTGGAGGGAGCGGGAGAGGGTGGTGAAGAGGGCGGAGTAGCCGGCCACACGAACCACCAGAGTCTTGTAGTTTTCGGGATGAGCCTGAGCGTCCAGCAGGGTCTCGCGAGAGATGACGTTGTACTGGACGTGCATACCCTTCTGATCGAAGAAGCCGCGCAGGTATGCCACGAACTTCTCCAGACCCATCTCGCCGGCCAGAGCCGAGGGATGGAACTTCTGGTTCAACAACGTGCCGTTGGAGGCGTCGCCCAGATCCAGACGGGATACCGAGTTGGCGGTAGCCGTGGGACCCTTGACGTCGCGGCCCGACATGGGACCCACACCGTCAGCGATGGGGGTATTGGAGAGACGGCCGTCGGGGGAGGCACCGGCCTGGTGGCCCAGCGGCACGTTAGCGGAAACAGGATACAGACCTGCGTGGAACATACCGCCACGGGGGTTGGTGTGCGCCAGCAGAGGCTTGGTGTAGGTCTGACCCACCTCACGGGCAAAGAGGTCCACCTCGCGGAGATCGTTGCCGTACTTGGGCACATCGGCGATCAGCTTCAGCATCTCGTCGTAGCGAGCCTTCTTTTCAGCGGGAATGGTAGCGGCTGTGCGGAAGCTGTCGTAGAGTGCCTTGATGAGCGTCTCGTTGACGTCTACACCGTCGGCATCCAGCATCTTGGCGGCCTCGGTGGTCAGCTCCAAAGCACGCTTGGTAGTAGCGCCCTTACCGAAGTTGTCGGCCAAAGCCTGCTTCATCTCAGCCATGGTGATGACGCCGTCCTCAAAGACCAGCTTGCGCATGACGGCCAAAGAGTCGGCCACATTGGCGATACCGAAGCCCTGAGGGCCGGTGAAGTTGTAGTGACAGCCACCCTCCTGAACGCTCTTACCGTTGGCGATGCAATCGTCGATGAGGCAAGACTCGAAGGGCAGAGGGCAACGGACGGCGTGAGCGGCGTCCACGGCGTTGTCAGCCTGAGCCATCATCTCGATGAAGAACTCCTGCTGGGCCTTAAAGGCGTCGTAGAACTCCTCAAAGGAGGTCATCTCCAAAACGTCCATGGTCTTGGGGCCGATCTGCTCGCCCTTGTCCATACCCGAGGAGAAGACGAGCTCCAGGGGACGAACCATGTTGAAGAAGGCGGCGTCGTGCCAGCCGTCGGTCTTGTGACAAGCGGAGGGCTCCACGCAACCGATAATGCAGTAGCCGCGGGCATCCTCCAGGGTGTAGCCGCGGGACATCATGGAAGGAATGATGACTTCATCGTTATAGAAGGCGGGAACGCCCATACCCTCGCGGGTGACGGCGGCGGCCTTGATCAAGAGAGAATGGGGAGAACCGTTCCAGACGCGGATGGACAGGGAGGGCTGAGGCAGACGGACGTGCATCTGCGCCTCCATGCACATGTAGGACAAGTCGTTGGTGGCGTCCAGGCCAAACTCGTCTTGACCGCCCACAATGAGGTTCTGGAACAAACCGTAACCGGCGAAGCCCTCGGCGGAGGCGGCATCACGAACCTTGTTCAGATCGTTGAGCTTGACCCAGATGCAGTCGAGCAGCTCCTGGGCGGCCTCGTAGGTGATCTTACCGGCATCCAGATCAGCCTTGAAGAAGGGGTACATATACTGGTCGAAGCGGCCGGGGGAGATGGAGTGACCCGAGGACTCCATCTGCATGAGCTGCTGGATGAACCAGAAGCCCTGGCAGGCCTCGTGGAAGGAGCGGGCGGGCTTGGCGGG
>SVTR01000056.1 GCA_015063685.1 Oscillospiraceae bacterium
GATGAGCCCCGAGGCGCTCCGCCGTGGGGGCGAGGCATCGGGTGTGGAGGTTCTTTACACGCTGTTGCCGCCATAGGCGGCGTGCGTCACCTTGAGAGGGTTTCTCAAGGGAGAAACGTCTCCCTTGAGCGGCGTTCTTTACTCCACTTTCTTTCGACGAGGAAAGAAAGTGGAAAAAAGATAAACAACCATTTACGCTTGTATAACCCATCGCGTGATACCGTTGGCGCGGGACGCACATCCCCGAGCCAAAGCCCCACCGCAGGTGGTAAACAACAATTTATCTATTACTACCATCATCTTATATTTCACCGAAAGGATCCATCATGTCTGACTTCGTCCATCTTCACCTTCATAGCGAATACAGCCTTTTGGACGGCGCGTGCCGCATCAAAGATATCCCCGCCCGCGCTAAGGAGTGCGGACACGACGCCGTCGCCCTCACCGACCACGGTGTCCTTTACGGCGCCGTCGCTTTCTA
This sequence comes from Oscillospiraceae bacterium, assembly GCA_015063685.1. Taxonomy (GTDB): domain Bacteria; phylum Bacillota; class Clostridia; order Oscillospirales; family CAG-272; genus CAMEON01. The sequence continues at coordinate 482 of SVTR01000056.1, forward strand.
CGAAGCTTGTAAAAAGGCGGGCATCAAGCCTATCATCGGCTGTGAGGTCTATGTTGCTCCCGGCTCCCGCTTTGACAAAGTCGGTGCGGGCAGGGAAGGACAGTATTACCATTTGGTGTTACTCTGCGAAAACAACGAAGGCTACAAAAATCTCATGAAGCTGGTTTCCGCAGGCTTTACCGAGGGTTTTTACGGCAAGCCACGCGTGGACATGGAGCTGCTCCGCAAATACCACGGAGGTCTTATCGCCCTGTCTGCTTGCCTCTCGGGCGAAGTGCCTAAAAAGGTTATCATGGGGGATATCGAGGGCGCCAAAGCCGCCGCGTCTGCCATGGCAGAGATTTTCGGCAAGGATAATTTTTATATTGAACTGCAAAACCATGGTTTGGCCGAGGAGAAGCAGATTCTTCCCACGATGCTACGTGTGGCCAGAGAATGTGGGCTACCGTTGGTTGCCACCAATGACTGCCACTACCTCCGCAGGTCTGATGCTCCCATGCAGGAGATCTTGACTTGCATTCAAACCAACCGTACCTTGTCCGAGGGGGGGCGCGTAGGTTTTGCGACGGATGAGTTTTATTACAAGGATACTTCTGAAATGTCCATGCTTTTTGGGAGATACGAAGGAGCCATGGAGAATACTATCCGCATTGCCGAGCGTTGCCGGGTGGAATTCGATTTCACCAAGACCTACTTGCCCAAATTCCCATGTCCCGAGGGCATGACCGCTGCCGAGTACCTCACCAAGCTGACCGAAAAGGGCTTCCGGAAAAGAGTTGCAGATGGTCAGATTATTTTTTCCGACAAGCACCCCGAGGCTGAGTACCGTGATCGCATCTGCTACGAGCTGGGCGTCATCACGGAGATGGGCTACGACGATTATTTCCTTATTGTGCAGGACTACGTGGGCTTTGCCAAGCGTAAGGACATTCCCGTGGGGCCGGGTCGTGGTTCCGGTGCGGGAAGTCTCGTGGCCTATTGCTTGGCCATTACCGAGGTGGATTCCATAGCCTTTGACCTACTCTTTGAGCGTTTTCTCAATCCGGAGCGCGTGTCTATGCCTGATATCGACGTGGACTTTTGCTATACCCGACGCGATGAAGTCATTCACTATGTGGCCGAGCGTTACGGAAGAGATCGTGTTTCCCAAATCATCACCTTTGGCACTTTGGCTGCACGTGCCGCCATCCGCGATGTGGGACGCGCCATGGGCATGAGCTACGCCGATGTGGATGTGGTGGCCCGCGCCGTGCCACAGGCTTTGGGCATTACTATCGCCGAGGCCCTGAAGCTTCCCGATCTCAAAACACTTTACAATTCCTCCGAGCAGATTCAAAAGCTGGTAGATACTGCCGTCGCCATTGAGGGTATGCCTCGCAATGCATCCATCCACGCTGCTGGTATTGTCATCACCGATCACCCCGTAGCCGAATACGTCCCCTTGGCCGTCAATAACGGTACCACAGTCACCCAATACGATATGGATACCGTGGCCAAGTTGGGTATCCTGAAATTCGACTTCCTGGGTCTCCGATACCTTACCATCATGCACGATGCGGAGAGCCAAGTGAAGGAAAATGACCCAAGTTTTGACCTCGAAAAATGTCCCTTGGATGATAAAGCTACCTATGAGCTGATTTCCAAGGGCAATACCTCAGGCATCTTTCAGCTGGAATCAGGTGGTATGCGCCAGACCCTTATGAATCTGAAGCCCGTGTGTATCGGAGACATCGAGGCGGCCATTGCCCTGTACCGCCCCGGCCCTATGGATGCCATCCCCACCTATATTGAAAACAGACAGCACCCCGAAAAGGTGACTTATCCCTCACCTCTCTTGGAGCCTGTGCTCTCTCCCACTTTTGGCGTGACGGTATACCAAGAGCAGGTCATGAACATCTTTCGCGTGCTGGCGGGCTATACCTACGGTCATGCCGATATCGTCCGTCGTGCCATGTCCAAGAAAAAAGCCTCAGTATTGGAGGCCGAGCGGACAGATTTCGTTGAGGGTGCTGTTGAGAGAGGGATGACACCCGAGGCGGCTAACCAACTCTTTGACGATATGGGCGGATTTGCCAATTATGCTTTCAATAAGTCCCACGCCGCCGCCTACGCACTTATCTCCTACCGTACCGCCTACCTGAAAGCCCATCATCCCGGTGCTTATTTTGCCGCTCTCCTTACAAGTGTACTGGGCAATCAACCCAAGATGGCAGAATATACCGCCGAGTGCGGAAGATACGGCATCAAGGTGCTTCCCCCCGATATCAATACCTCGCGAAAGACCTTCCACTTTGACGGCACAGCCATCCGATACGGACTTTTGGCACTCAAGAATGTGGGAGAATCCTTCTTGGATACGATCTTTGCCGAGAGAGCTCGCCGCCCCTTCGTTTCTTTTGACGATTTTCTTGACCGGCTCTCAGGGCAGGATATGAATAAGCGACAGGTGGAAGGGCTCATTAAGGCGGGCGCTTTTGATAGCTTTCCAACCCATAGGGCACAGCTTTTGGCGGTCTATGAGCATATGATCGATACTCGTGCTGCCAAAAATCGCGCAAATTTGGAAGGACAGATGGATATGTTTGCCATGCTGGACGGAGGAGATAACGCGCCTGCAACCTTTGAGTATCCGAATATGCCCGAATATACCCTCAGAGAAAAGCTGATGCTGGAAAAAGAAGTGTCGGGGATGTTTTTCTCGGGACAGCTGTTGGATGATTACCAAAAATGTATCGAAGGATTGAAGTCTGTCCCCATTTCAAATATTCTTCCCACAGAGGAAGATACCACTCCGTTGCTTGATAAAGCCCACGTTTGTGTGACAGGTATGATTACCTCCGTAACAGTAAAAACGACCCGTAAGGACGAACGCATGGCTTTCTTTACTATCGAGGATGCGAGCGGAGAAATTGAGTGCTTGGCATTTCCTAAGATCTATGGACAAGACAGCGATATCATTCGTGCGGATTATGCGGTTTTTGTAGAAGGCAATCTTTCTCTCAGAGAAGAGGAGGCACCCAAGATCCTGGTATCCGGAATAGGACTATTGGTGGACGACGAGCACTATAAAGGAGGATCCATTTGTCCTGCTCCTACCCCCCACCCCGGGCGGCGGGCCGCTTCAGCGCCAAACGCTGAAGCAACGGCTCAGCAGGGCGATGTCCCCGAAATCTTGACGGAGAAGGAAAATCATCTCCCTATTTATAATCCCTATGAAGCCATGATGAGGCCTGCCGAGCCACGCGCTGTGCCGCTCTCGAACGCGCCACAGCGCAGGCCCGGCGCCCCTTCGAACCCGGTCGAACCTCATAAATCCCCAGTCCCGACCCGCGTTTACCTCCGTGTTTCGGATATGACCGGTGAAACGTATCAAAAGACAGAAAATCTTGTCAGAATTTTCTGCGACGGGACTACGGAAGTTGTGTTTTATGACGCGTCCGTCAAGAAGTATATCAAACATCCTGTAAAGATTAGATGGTCTCTCTTGGTCAAAGAACGGATGATTCGGATTCTGGGATCAGAAAATGTGGTTGAAAAATAATTCCCATATAAAATGGTCGGCTCTTTTGAGCCGACCTGATTTTTTATGATTCGATATTTGTTAATGACCTTCTACAACTGTTCCGTCGGGATAGCAGATGGTGAAAGCTTCAGCGTCAAAGTCACACTCAACCACCGTCCCGTCGGAGAAGACGGAACGACGGCGGCGGGGATGACCGTCTATCAGCTCGTGGGAGGTCAGCTCGCAGAGGGCCACGTGGCGATGCAGCTCCAACGCCACCTTTCCGTAAGCAATATCTTCTGCCGAAGCGTCTACATCATAATAGATGGTACCACCGCAAAGAAGAGCCCAGTAGAAACCACGATCCGTGCCTGCGATGCCCCAGGCACCCTTTTGGTGAATGCCATACCAAGGAATGATGACGCAATCATGGTAAACAAGGTTGAAGAAGGGAATGGGGATGCCGACGTTCAAGGCGTTTCGATCCTCCCAATCTGTGGTGTAGAAGGGGGCGTGATGGCAGAGAGCAATGGAGTTCACCATGCACCCGATGGTCTCCTCCGAGGAGGGGATGATACCTCGGTCGGTGAGCAACTCCAGGCAGTGGGCACGGGCAGAGGCGCATTCCTCACGGGTCATGGGGTGATGGGGGTTGAAGCATTCGTCCAACTCTACCACCGAGAACACGTCCAGATAAGAGCCGTCCAGTTTGATGCCCAACCGCTCAAATTCGTCATAGTTCCGACGGACGTAATCAACGGCCAGCTTGGCGCACAGGAAGCTGTGGGGGCCGCCGTTCCAGTAGTCGTGGTAGGGGTGGGAGCCGTCTATGTAGGTCACGGCGTTGTCAAGGTCGAAGGAGGGGGCGTCGTAGTAATAGTCACGGTACTGATCGTGGATGCCGAAGTAGTAGCCCAGCTCGGTGCAGGTCTCCTGCAGAGCCTTCATGCCCTCAGCCCCGCCCGAGGCCTCGTGGATCGGGAAGGGATCGGGGTGAAGGTTGTCGTAGCCGTGATGACCCCAGCCGTCCAGGTGGAGGTAGACCTTGTTCGCGCCGTTCTCCTTCAGCTTGCGGAGCAACTTGCCGTTCTCGGCGAAGGGAAAGTAGGTATCGTTGTTTTCGGGATGCTCCTTGTCGTAAAAATGGGAGGCGGGATGGATGTGAACGGCTGTACCCGAATGAACGATGGGACAGCCCAAGAGGTACTCGATCTTGGGGTTGCGCGTCATCTTTTCCTTGAGGGTCTTGAGCTGTCCCCGTTCGGTCAGATAGGCGCGATAGGTCTTGGCCACCGTATTGAAGTCTCCCTCGGCAAAGAAATCGTAGAGCATGGCGCGGGGGTAGCGCATGGTGCCAAGAGAGGGGACGAAATAGGGCTGGATCTCCTCGCCCACCACGCTGTAGCGGGCATCGTAGGGGGTGTCAAAAATAGCGGTGTAGCCATAGCCGTCTTTGATCTGCCCGTACACGGGAATGTAAGCGTCTCGCTCAAACACCAGGCCGTCTTTCAGCTTTTCGGGATGCCCTGCGGGGATGAGGGTGCCCTGCATACGGGGCAGGACGGTATAGCCGTGTCCCTCGGGGGCATCAAATTTCATGCGAGGCGGATATGCCATCGTAGAAATTTCACCTCGCTGATCCCCTGTTACGTGAGCTTCTGCTTTGATGTACCCCGTGGATGTATCGATGGATACATAAGTTTCCACCGTGTAAGGGTATATATGGCCATCTTCGTCTTTGAACTCTGTGAAAATGGCGCGTACACCACGAGATACGCCGGTATCATGGACGCGACTTTCGCACTTGGCTGTGGAAAAAGCTAAGGATTTTCCGCCAACCACCAAAAAAGGATCATTGGCCCATTTCCAAACAACTTCCTGACCGGTCAGGGTAACGGTGAAGGCGGATGTTTCGGGAGTGTAGTCCAACTTGAAATGTTCGATTTCAATGCAGTAACGCATAAAGATACCTCTCTTTCACAGGATGTGTATATATTATAGCATATTTTGCAAAAGATTGCAAGGCGTTTGAAAAATCGTTGAGAAAAATACTGCTGTGTTTTGGCTTGATAAAGGACGCTTTAAAAAGTGGTTTCAAGAGTATCATACATAATAAGGAATACACAAATTCCAATTTGTCGAGATGATGATAAAAAGCGGGGCTGGCGAAAAATTGTCAGCCCTAAAATTTGCGTCGCAGTAACCAAAGAAAAACAACCGCCGAGGAATCTCACGAAACCTCAGCGGCGTTTTTACGTTTATCTGACTACCGAAGAATGACTATAGATATAGAATTCCTCTTGGCTCGGCATCCACTTCTTTTCTTTCGGTGTGAATGTCGCGTCAAAGGCTTCGACAGCAGCGGTGTCCTCACAGCAGTCGGCGGCGGTAGATGGAATGTACATCCACTTTCTGTCGTCAAGTGCGTTCGGAACAAGCTCGCAAACGAGAAGTGCAGTCGGGAAGTTGCCGTCCACGACAAAGCTGACGTTCTTCTTTTTGCAGCTCACAAATCCACGGCTAACGTAGTTGCCCGGATTGCCGAAATTGATGTTCACATCGTAGCCCATCTTTCGTGCTACCTCAAAGGAATGCTCAATCAACAGCTTGCCGAGCTTCTGCCTTTGATATTCGGGAGCAACGCAAAGCGGTCCGAAGGAAAGTATCTCCTTCATGTCACCGTTCTCATCCTCAAGCCACGCCTTGGTATACATAATGTTGCCGACGATCTCATCGTCCTTTTCAAGCACGAACGCAAGCTCGGGGATGAAGTCGGGATGATTACGCATCTGATGGACGAAATAATGTTCATCCGCGCCCGGCTTATAGACGTTCCAAAACGCCTCACGTGTAAGTTCTTCTACTGCTCTGTAGTCTTTTTCGGTTTCTAAACGTATCGTCAAATTATTCATTTTTAATCCTTTCATATCTGTGACGTTCAGGCTACGAGAGGAATGCCGAGAATGTATTTGCAAACCTCTCGTTTACAGTACAATCTCCAAAAGGTTGGTGTTTTTCAAACAGCACACTCCGATAAAAATATTCAAGCCGAGGCTTGTAAAGATATTATATCATAAAAATGTGAATAGTTCAATCACCTATCCCTATAAAACGATTGAAATATTCATAAAAATATGGTATAATAATCCCATCGAAAATTACAATTTACGAGGTGAGAATATGGCAATGTGGAATCCGTGGAGAGGTTGCAAAAAGTGCAGCGATGGCTGTCTCTATTGCTATATCCACAAGGGCGATGCAAAGCGCGGAGTTGATACGAGTATGATCGAAAAGACAAAGGATTTTGCAAAGCCCATAGAACGCCTTAAAAACGGAAATTACAAAATGAAATCCAGCATTGTCTATACTTGCTTTTCTACCGATTTTCTGATTGAGGAAGCTGACGGGTGGCGTAGTGAGTGCTGGCAGATGATAAAGGAGCGAGAGGATTGCACCTTTCTGTTTCTCACAAAGCGCATCGACAGATTTATGGACTGCATTCCTGATGATTGGGGGGACGGCTATGATAACGTGGTGGTTTGCTGTACGGTCGAGAACCAAAAGAACGCAGACTATAAGCTCGGTATATTTTCAAAGCTCCCAATCAAGCATAAGTGCATAACGGCTCAGCCTCTTATAGAAGCCATTGACATGGAACGTTATCTTGATAATATTGAGCTTGTGGTGGTCGGCGGTGAATCGGACACGAACGCAAGGTCGCTTGATTACACTTGGGTGCTTGATATCAGAGAGCAGTGCATAAGGAAAAACGTGTCCTTCGAATTTAGACAGTGCGGAACGCACTTTATCAAGGACGGCAAGGAGTATAAACTGCAGACAAAAGATCTGTGCGCTCAGGCAAGAAAAGCTGGTATTGACTTTAAGCGCAAAAGTTGAATAAGTCGAGTAGTTTAATAAATAAGAATTTGTAGGTGTGAATGATGAAAACTTTATATATGATTGGTGGCACTATGGGAGTTGGAAAAACAACTGTGTGCCAACAGCTCAAACAGGATTTACCGAATAGTGTATTTCTTGAC
>SVTR01000022.1 GCA_015063685.1 Oscillospiraceae bacterium
CGTGTTTCTTGTCAGCCACCGGCGGTGGCTCGCCCCCACGGCGGAGCGCCTCGGGGCTCATCGAAAAGCCAATTGACATGTTTCTGTTGGCCGAACAGCGGGAGGTTCAGGATCATATAGCGAAGCTATAGTTCTGATGGCGAATGGACAAATAATGTTGTTTTTTAATCAAAAAATCTCCTATCGCCGTGAGAACTATGGATTCAATGCTGTACTTCAACATTGAATTTCTTCAAACCCACTAATGCTTTCTAAACAGCATGTTATGAGCCTCAAGGCGCTCCGCCGCAGGGGCGGGCTATCGGCGTTGGCTGACACAAAACACGCGATAGCCGCTCCACTCCCTTTCGGGGAGCGGCGTGCGTCACAAGGGAGTTGGGTTCTTAGGGAGAACCGTAGGTTCTGCACTAAGCGGCGTTCTTTACTCCACTTTCTTTCGCCGAGGAAAGAAAGTGGAAAACAATATAAACAACAATTTATCTGACCAACTACCCATCGCGTGATGCAGTAGGCATATGATATACTACCCCGGCGTTGGCCGCCGCACTGCGGCTAAACAACAATTTACCTGCCTAACTGCCCATCGCGGTATGCGGTCTGCATGGGTTGCACATCCCCGAGCGATGGCCGCGGGCACTGCCCGCTAAACAACAATTTACCTACCCATCGTGTGATGCATTAGGCACAGGACGCACTCCCCCGAGCGTTGGCCGCGGCATGGCCGCCCCCACCGCAGGTGGCTCACTTACTTATTAAACATAATCCTCTCACTGTTAAACACTTTGGTCAGCACCGCCACCATGACAGCCGACACCGCCACATTCACCACCATGGTGATGATAACGCTGACAGGCTCATAGCTCATGGAGAAAATGCCGCTGATACACTGCACACTGTTGTACACGGGAATGAGATGGAGCACGGGACTGACAGGGCCGCCGCCAAACATACCGCTGACGCCAATGACCGTCACCAGAAGCATAAGAGGCGTGACCATGCTGGCAGCCTCCTTCACGGATTTTGCCAGAGCGGAAAGCACCGAGATAAGGGACACGAACAAAAGAACGGTAGAAAGGATCACACCCAGGATCCACAGGTAATCGGTCACACCGTAAATAGAGGCGTCCACCATGCCCATCTCCTCCCCGCCCATCAGCTGGGGCAGAGACAGAATGACACCCAGGAAGCTGCAAGCACCGCTGAGCAGCGCGATGATACTGATGGCTGCAATCTTACCAATGGCCAATTCGCTGCGGCGCAGAGGCGTGACCAACAGGGTGGCAATGGTTCCTCTCTCCTTTTCGCCCGCGATGGATTCGGGAGCCACGGCCATACATCCCGAGAAGGTCAGCATGATGAGGAGCAGGGGCATGAGCATAGAGAACAGCATCCCTGTGATGTCCTCATCCGAAGCGAGGTCGTAGATCACGTCAGTCGAGCGGTTGATATCAAAGCGGTTGGCCATGGAGGACTCATAGGCATCCAATATACCCACCGCCAGGGTATACGCCGCGGTGGATTCGCTGGACGTAGAATCGTAATAGATCTGTACCTCGGGGGCAGGCTCACCGCCGGCTGGATCATATGCTGCAACCAAAGCATCGAAGTTCTCAGGAAATACCATGTAGAGGTGGACGGAGCCGCTGCTGATAGCCTCGGCAATCGTCTCTCTGTCGTGCACCTCGTCACAGTCGGGGCATTGATAGTAGGAGATTTTCACCCCGGCGCTTTGGGTCATGCCCTGCACCGTATCCGACATGCCATGAGCCAGAACCCGATATTCCGTCTCTTCGGAGGCACCGCCAAAGGTATCTGCCATGGCGCCACCCATGAGAGAGTAGATGACGTAGATCAGCAAGCCGGGGAGGATAATGGTCATGACCATACGGCGGTCACCGAAGAAGCGGCGAAGCTCCTTTTTCATGACCGTGAGAATATTATTCTTTCTCGTGTTTTTCATGGTCACACCTCCTCGCCCATGGCAGCAGAATACAGTTCAAAGAAGCGATCCTCCAGGGTCATACCGCCGCAGACGTTTTCAAGGGTATCGCACACCGTCATTTTGCCGTCGATGATGATGCCTACCCGGTCACAAAGCTTTTCCACAAGGCTGAAGATATGGGTGGAGACGATGACCGTCTTGCCCCGCTCCCTCAGCTCCAAGAGATAGTCGGTAACGGTCTTTGCGGTGATAACGTCAAGACCGTTGGTAGGCTCGTCGAAGATGATGATGTCGGGATCGTGGACGATAGAGATGACCAAGGACACCTTCTGCTTCATGCCCGTGGACAGGTTGGCCACCTTGACCTCGGCAAAGCGGTCAATGCCGAATTTTGAGAACAATTCAGCCTTTCGCTTAGCCGAAACCCCGGGATCCACCCCGTGGAGCTCCGAAAAGAAATCAAAAAGATAATTGGGTGTAAAGAAATCCTCCAGCTTCAGCTCGCTGGTGAGGAAGCCAATGCGTCCGCGCACCTCGGAGGGGTTACTCACGGCGCTGATGCCCTCTACGGTCACATCTCCCTCGTCGGGACGGATGAGGGTAGCGATCATGCGCAAGGTGGTCGTTTTGCCCGCGCCGTTCGGGCCCAAAAGTCCAAAAATCTCGCCTCTGTAGGCCGAAAAGGACAGGCCATCCACCGCCACCTTGACCTTTTGGGTGGTCTTTTCAATTTTCTGCTGCTTGGCAGACAGCTTAAAAGTCTTTTTCAGATTGGTCGCAATCAATATTTCATTCATGGGATCACTTCCTTTACGATTGAATTGTATTATTGGGCACCTCTAAATACTCAGCGTGCGGCGAGATGCGAGGGATTTTTTCGTCAGACTAAACAAAAATCTGCACGCATAGTTGGCCCTATGCGAAAGAATTTTGTGACGTATGACGGAAAAAGCACCGTCATATCGGCGTGCGATGAGTTTTTAGAGATGCCCTATTGTACCATATAGCGGTCAATTTGTCAACGAGATCGATCTCCGTCATCCGTCCGATTCCATAGCGCAGTCAATGGCCAGCACCAAGGCCAGGGCATAAAGCTCGTCGGCGGGATCAGCAATATCCAGGGTGTAGCAATCCCCCCAAGTAAACCATTCCTTGTTGATGGTCACAACCGCCTCGCCATTGCGATAAACGGTATAATCATGCTCCCAAAAGTCACCATCCACGTCCCAACCCGCGCCCAACACGGAATATTTGGGATGAAAAAAGGAAAACTCACGAACCACCTCGCCGATGAGAGTCTCCCCCACGTACACTCGGTAGTGAGGCATGAAGCTCATGACCTTTTGTTCAACGTAGGCTACTTCCATACCGGACAGATTGTGAACGTGAAGCTTTTTACCCCAGGAAAAAAACTGACCCTCCACAGTATAGCGGGGATTGCCCATCTCATCGGTGATGTTAAAGCGATCCGACCAGCTGAAAGCCTTTTCTTGAATCAATAGTCTCATTTCCCTACTCCTATTCGTTTTCTTTGAAATTCATCAAGCGTTCACTTGATCGTCATATACATAATATCACAAGTTCATGTGATTGTCAATAGTTTTCTATAAATTTTATTTGACTATATCGAAATTTTGTCATTGTGCCTAAACGGTCGGCCTTTTTTTGTGCAGAGTTACAGAGATAAATTGTTGTTTAGCGGGCAGTGCCCGCGGCCAATGCTCGGGGATGTTCAACTCATGCGAACCGCATGCCGCGATGGGCAGTTGGTCAGATAAATTGTTGTTTATATTGTTTTCCACTTTCTTTCCTCGGCGAAAGAAAGTGGAGTAAAGAGCGCCGCTTAGTGCAGAACCTACGGTTCTCCCTAAGAACCCAACTCCCTCGTGACGCACGCAGACCACAGAGGTGGTCTGCTATTGCGTATTTCTTTTCAGCCACCAGCGAATGCCCGCCCCCACGGCGGAGCGCCTCGGGGCTCATCGAAAAGCCAATTGACATGTTTCTGTTGGCCGAACAGCGGGAGGTTCAGGATCATATAGCGAAGCTATAGTTCTGATGGCGAATGGACAAATAATGTTGTTTTTTAATCAGAAAATCTCCTTTCGCCGTGAGAACTATGGATTCAATGCTGTACTTCAACATTGAATTTCTTCAAACCCACTAACGCTTTCTAAACAGCATGTTATGAGCCTCAAGGCGCTCCGCCGCAGGGGCGGGCTTTCGGCGTTGGCTGACACAAAACACGCGATAGCCGCTCCACTCCCTTTCGGGGAGCGGCGTGCGTCACGAGGGAGTTGGAGTCCAGAGGAGAACCGTAGGTTCTGTCTTTGGCGGCGCTCTTTACTCCACTTTCTTTCGCCGAGGAAAGAAAGTGGAAAACAATATAAACAACAATTTACATGTCCAACTACCCATCGCGGTATGCGGCTCGCATGAGTTGCGCATCCCCGAGCGATGGCCGCGGGCACTGCCCGCTAAACAACAATTTAATAGTCAAACCAAAACGGACTCCCCTTTCGGGAAGTCCGTCAACATCAATTCAATATATCCCCCGCCATGGCAAAGACGCTTTCCAGCTCCTCCCGCAGATCGGGGTATTTGTCCAGCGTTGGATCTTCGTTGAGGATAGCTCGTGCGTGATTAAAGGCGTGATCCATGAGGGAGGCATCAGGCCAGCCCTCGGCCACCTGCAGTCGGAAGCCACCGCTCTGACGGATTCCTGCCCCGCTGACGGGAGCCAGAAAATCACCGGGGCCACGCTGGGTGAGATCTTGCTCGGCAATGCGATAACCGTCGTAGGTGGTGCGCATGACCTCCAGGCGGGCCTTGGCGGTATCGCCGCCTCCGGCTCTGACCAGGATGCAATAGGATTTTCGTTGTCCGCGTCCCACACGCCCTCGGAGCTGATGAAGCTGAGACAGACCAAACCGCTCGGCGTTTTCCACGATCATAAGACAGGCGTTGGGCACGTTGACACCCACCTCGATGACCGTGGTGGACACCAGCACCTGCACCTCTCCCTTGGCAAAATCGCCCATGACCTGATCCTTTTCGGCGGCCTTCATCTTGCCGTGAACGTAGGCCACCCGTAGATCGGGCATTCGAGCGGAAAGATCCCGGGCAAACTGAACGGCGGCCTTCATATCGGTCTGGTCGGATGGCTCCCACGGGGGCGTCATGGCCATCTGCTCCCCAAAGCTCCCTTCTCTGCCAAAGTCTGCCCACAGAGGGATGAGTCCTTCCTCATCCTCGGACTTTTCCTCCACGGCGGGACAGACCACGTAAACCTGTCCGCCCTCCCCCACGTTCTTGCGGATGAAGGCATCCAGGCGGGCGCGGTAGGATTCGTCCACCACGAAGGTATCCACCCGCTGACGCCCGGGGGGCATCTCGTCAATGCGAGACACGTCCAAATCTCCGTATAGCACAAGAGCAAGAGATCGGGGGATAGGGGTGGCGCTCATGCACAACAGGTGGGCGTGGGCATTCTTTTCCGAAAGGGTGGCGCGCTGATTGACACCGAAGCGGTGCTGTTCGTCGGTAATGACCAGACCCGGGGCGGCAAAATTCACCCCTTCGGACAGAAGGGCTTGGGTACCGATGACCACGTCCAGCCGCTCAGCAGGGTCAACAGCAGTGAGGGCGGCGTAGATCTTCTTTTTCTGAGCAGGGGTGGTATGGCCCGTCAGCAGAGCACCTTTGATGCCCATAGATGCGAAGAAAGGCAGAAGATCGTCGGCGTGCTGTGCTGCAAGAATGCCCGTAGGTGCCATGAGGGCAGCCTGGCGGCCTGACTTCACGGCCACAAACATGGCGGCGGCGGCACAAACGGTCTTACCGCAGCCCACGTCGCCCACCAGCATACGGCTCATAGCGGTATCACAGGACATATCACGGCGGATATCAGCCACGGCCTTTGCCTGTGCGCCCGTCAACTCATAAGGCAGAGCGTCGTAAAATTCCTTCATGGTCGTATCAGGCACGGCACAGATGGGCGCGCCCGTGGTTCTCGGGGTCTTGCCCATGGTGCCGAGAGCAAGAGCGAAGCGGAAAAACTCATCAAAGGCGAGACGGCGCTTGGCCTCGTGGAGACTTTGGTAATCATCGGGAGTATGAATCTGCTTTAGCGCCCAAGGCAACGTTACCAGCCCCTCGGCGGTTCGGATGTCCTCAGGAAGGGGATCTTCCATCCGCGCGGTGGCAATGGACAGGACTTGGGCGATATTGGCGGAAATGATCTTCTGGCTCAGCCCTTCGGTGAGAGAATAGACAGGAAAGAGGGGAGGTAAAGGGCGTATCTCGGTGTAAGGCTCGTAAGCAGGAGAGGTCATGGTATAACGGTTACCCGTTTGTTCCACTTTTCCATAGAAGCGGAAGACCGATCCCAGGGGGAACACCGAGCGGAGATAATCCTGATTGAAGAAGGTGATCTCGCAAACGCCGCTATCGTCAAAGGCACGGAATTTAAGGAGGGTCATTCCCCTTTTAACACGGGCAACCCTGCACTCGGTGGACACGGTCAGCACCACGGCGCATTTCTCCCCCGAACGGACGTCCGACAGCGGACGAACGTCCCCGCGGTTCTCAAAGGCGCGGGGAAAGTGATAAAGCAGATCCTTGACGGTATGGATATCCAGGCGGGCATAGGCTTTTTTGCGTGCTTCGCCCACGCCTGAAAGGGTCGTGATGGGAGCGGAGAGGTAGGTGTTCATGAGACCTCCTTGGAGATGGAATGCGGGGCGGGGGGAGATAGATTGTTATTTATAGAAGAGATACAAGATACGGCCGAGCAAGCTCGGCAAGATAACGGTTGAGAGGTAATACACCGATAAATTGTTGTTTAGCGTGGCGACCGCCGCGCGCTGTCATCCTGAGCAAGGCCGCTGGCCGCGCCGAAGGATCTCCTTCTGCCTCTCCAAACCATGATCATAAAAGGACTTTCGTTTATCGCGAGATCCTTCGACTCGGGCTTGCGCTTTGCGCGGCCCTCGCTCAGGATGACTATTTCAAGGTGGGGCGAAACTATACTAAACAACAATTTATTTGACTACCCTCTCTTGCGGAAAGACGGGTGACAAGAAACAACCTGCCTCGGCATTTGGAAGCCGCACTGCGGCCAACAATTTATCTTCTCTCTTGACACAAACCGTCAATTCATGTATAATATATTTATATTATACATATAGGAGGCAAAAATGTCAAGAGGACTTATTATATTGGACGCGGGCCACGGTCAATTCGGCAATCCCTACCCCGTGATCGAGGGCGTATACGAGGGCACACGAAATTTTGTGCTGGCAGGTTATCTCAAGGCTGAGCTGGAGGCCTTGGGCTTTGAGGTTATGCTGACCCGAAACGCCATCACAGAGGATCCCTCCTTGGAAGAAAGAGGACGCATGGCCGGTGATAACGGCGCCGTTCTGTTTCTTTCACTCCACTCCAACGCTCCCGGCTCAGCTACCCCGCCCGAAAAATACAAGGATATCAAGGGTGTTCTGGTGATTTATTCCCTCTCCGACGAGGAGAGAAATCTCCCCATTGCTTTGGCCTTCGGTGATGCCGTAGCCGCCTGCATGGATACCCAGAACCGCGGTGCTATTACCCGTACCTATCCCGATCAGCCCGGTATCGACTATTACGGCGTTCTCCGCCACAGCGTCGCATCAGGCTGCAACTGCGCCTTTATCATTGAGCACGGCTTCCACACCAATCCCGACGACGCGGCATTCCTGAACAGCGATGCCTGCATGGCCAAGCTGGCCAAGGTAGAGGCCGAGGTGATCAATCGAGTATTTAGCGTGTAAATTGTTGTTTAGCGGGCAGTGCCCGCGGCCATCGCTCGGGGTAGTGCATCCCGTGCCATAGGCATCACGCGAGGGGGAATACACCGATAAATTGTTGTTTACCACCTGCGGTGGGGCTTTGGCTCGGGGTAGTGCATCCTGTGCTTACCGCATACCGCGATGAACAGTTGGTCAGATAAATTGTTGTTTAGCGTGGGCTTACTATGAACCCGTAGGGGCGAACTGCGTTCGCCCGCCGTCCCCCAAAAACCTTTGTTTATCAATATACTTTTTATTACGGGCGAACACAGTTCGCCCCTACGACCACGTTGGTCAGAAGCCCGCAAACAACAATTTATCGTTGTACCGTCCCTCGCGTGATGCCTATGGCACGGGATGCACTACCCCGAGCAATGGCAGCCGGCACGGCCGGCAAACAACAATTTATCTAATAGAAATGGAGCAGCTTATGAAAATATTCGCCATTGGAGACGTGGTGGGCGAGGTCAGCATCGCTTACCTTGAAAAAAAGCTATGGAGTCTACGCGATCGTTTGGGCGCGGACTTTGTGGTTTGCAACGGAGAAAACGCCTCCGAAATTCACGGGTTGAATGCCCGCCATGCCGCTGAGCTTTTGGATTGCGGCATCGACCTCCTCACCCTGGGCAATCATGCTTTTGGCGCTCGGGATCTGGGGCCTTTTCTGGACGATAACCCCGACAAGATCATCCGTCCCGCCAACTACCCCGCAGTCTGTCCCGGTATGGGATACACGGTCAAAACCGTCAGCGGTCTCCGCATCCTTTGCATCAACGCCTCGGGAACCGCCTTCCTCGATGCCTTGGATAACCCTTTCCACGTCATCGACCGCATCCTTGACCGCGAGAAGGGGCAGTACGACTTCGCCCTCCTGGACTTCCACGCCGAGGCCACTTCGGAAAAATTGGCTATCGGACGGTATTTTGACGGTCGTATCAGCATCATTTTCGGCACCCATACCCATGTGACCACCGCCGACGAGCAGATTTTCCCCTGCGGATCGGGCTACATCACCGACCTGGGCATGACAGGCCCCGAAAACGGTATTCTTGGCACCGATGCCGAGGCCATTATCTACAAAATGCGCACTCATATGCCTACTCGCTTCAAGGTGGCCGACGGTCCCGTGGTAGGTCACGGCGCGCTGTTCACTCTGGAGGACAGCTCACCTTACAAGTGTCTGACAGTGGAACGTATTGTGTTTTGAATTTTTACGCCCCGGGGCATCTCTACATACTCAGCGTGCGGCGAGAGGCGAGGGATTTTTTTGTCAGACTAAAAAAGTCACCTCTAAAAATCCGCACGCACAGTTGGCTCTATGCGAAAGAACTTTGTGGCGTATGACGGAACAAGCACCGCCATATCGTCGTGCGATGAGTTTTTAGAGATGCCCCCCAATATTAACCAAGGAGGAACATCCATGAAAATCAAACGTTTTCTTTTCTTCGTTACCCTGCTCTCTGCCATACTCACCGTATGTACGGCCATCCTTCCCACCTTTGTGACATCTGCCGCCGAAGACGCGATCTATCTCGGTGACAGAGAGGATCTGTTCCTGGGACGCGAAAGTCTGGACGGTTTCGGCTGGAATACTGCCCATTCGGGTGAGCCCATCACCATCGGCTCCGAGCACTTTGACAAAGGTATCGGATTTCATTGCCTCGCTGACAAAGACGCTTACGCCGAATTTGACATTTCATCACTGGGCATGACGTATTTTGCCGCTTCCGTAGGCGTTTTGAAGGAAGCAGGCTACTTTATAGAGTGGGGGAGCATCTCCTTCCACGTCTACGGCGACGGCAAGCTGTTGGCCTCTTCCCCCTTGTGTAATTGGGGTGACGAGCCTTATTTCCTCACCTGCTCGATAGAGGGCGTAAGTACCCTGCGCCTGGTGCAGAAAAACGAAGGCAACCATTCCTGTGACGCAGGCGTTTGGGGTGATTTGAGACTGACGATGACCCAGCCCGCTGATCCCTCAACGGACAATGGAGAGCCCAAATTCGATCCCAACAAGACCAACGAGCCTCAACCTGCTGAGCTTGTCAGCGGTGACTTCGCTTATCTCAGCGATCTCTACTGGGTGGACAACGCCACCTATTCCGGCAACGTGGTAGGCCGTGATTGCAACACTGCCAACGAGATCATTTTCAGCTCGGACGACAAATTCTTTGAAAAGGGCGTGGGCTTCCATGCCGTGTCAGGTCAGTATGCGGCTTATATTGATGTCAACCTCGAAGGACTGGGCTACACAAAATTCGCCGCTTACTACGGTGTCTGCGAGACCCTGACCAGCCATGACATTTCCATGGCATCCATCAAATTTGCCGTGTTCGGTGACGGACAGAAGCTCTTTGAGAGCGACACCGTCAAGTTCGGAGAGCCCATGAAGCCCATGGAATGCGATATCACGGACGTCAAGATCTTACGCCTTGCCGTAGCCGGCGCTCCCTCCATCAGCGGTGCCTGGGGTACCTGGGGCGGTGCCGTCATCTCTAAGAGCGGAGAGATCAACGACGATATGCTCTACTCCGAATACACCTTTGAGCCCCTCCCACCCGAGACGGATGCCGAAGAAACCCAACCGACAGAACCCGACACGGAGGACACTCAGCCAACCGAGACTGACACCCTGGAAACCTCTCCCGCTGATACCAACGCCGCTGAAACGCTCCCCGAAGAGACCCAACCGGTGACCGAAGGTCTGACTTCCGCCGAAACAACGTTGCCTGCCGAAGCCGAGACACTCACCAAACCCGCTGATACCGAGGCGACTACCCAAGCCCTATCGTCCGCCGATACGGCATCCACAAGCAGTCCGGAAGAGACCGCTCCGCCTACCGATTCCAATCCTGAGTCTCAGGGAGAGAGCGGGGGGTGCAGTAGCCTCATCTCAGCGGCTACCGTCCTGTTCACTGCGGCGAGTGCCGCCGTCTGCCTCAGCAGACAAAAACATAAGGAGGATTGATCTATGAAAATCAACGTGACTTCCGCCATCAAGCTCGTCCTTTTCTGCCTCTTGACGGCTACGCTACTCATGGGATGTCTGATCGCCTGTACTCCCGATCCTCAACCCTCTGACGAAACGCAAGAAAACACCCAAATTCAAACCGAAAAAGCTACCTCCCCCGAAACACAGGAAACCGTATCCCCCGAACCCGAGACGGCTTCGGAGACCCAAAAAGCACCCGCCGCAGAAACTGTCGAGGAAACCGAAGCCGACACGCCTGCGGTGACAGAAATGCCTACCGAAGCACTTACAGAGGTACATACCGAATCGCTCACCGAGCCTGTGACCGAGGAAGAAACCCTCCCAGAGGAGGTCTTTAACCCCGACCCCACCCGCGCCGTGCCCAAATACGACGCGCTCATGTCTGATCTGGACAGCTTCCCCCTGCACTTCAAGTACGGCGAGACAGAATTCAACGGCTTCAAGGATTTTGCGTTAGAATCCGAGACTTATGAAGACGTAGACCGCGGTGTCAGATCAACCCTGATCCTGCGCCACGCTCATATTCCCGCCGCGTTTAAGCTCGTTGCCACCGTATATCCCGAGGAAAGCGCATACGAATACGTGGTGTATATCACCAATGACAGCGCTGAAAACACCGAGATCATCTCCGACCTCAGCTTCCATATCAGCTTCGAGGGTGCGGGCGCCAGCATCAGCGGCATCAAGGGTGACGCGAACGGCCAAAACTACACCCCCTACGAGAACAGTCTGACAAAGCGTACCCGCTATCAGGACAACTCCACCTCGGGACGTCCCTCCCATGGCACCTTCCCCTACTACAACCTTTCCTACGGAAACGGCGGCACCTTCATCGCTATCGGTTGGCCCGGCACCTGGTATGCTCATTTTAACTACAGTAAGACCCAGGAGGTCACCACCCTGAAAACGGGTCAGGGCAACGTGGCCACCTACATCGCCCCCGGCGAGACCCTCCGCACGCCCCTCATGGGCTTTGTGGAATACGAAGGTCTTTCCAAAGACGAACAGACCAACGCCTGGCGCCACTATTACATCAACGATGTCATGCGTAAGATCGACGGCGAGCTAACCCCCACCTATGCGGGTGTGGGCAATATGTCGGCCGGCATGACAACCAGAAAAGAGCTACTCATGCTCAAGGCCTACGCAGCACATGGTATTTACCCCGACGTGATCTGGATGGATGCCGGCTGGTACACGGGTGCCAACGGCGAAAGCGTCCCATGGACGTCTACCGGCTCTCTTGATATCGACTATAGCCGTTTCCCGGACGGTATGTCCGAGATTGGTCAATACGCCAAGGACACCAACGCCATGTACCTCCTGTGGTTTGAGCCCGAGAATATGCGGCTCGACAAAGCGGCGTTTCTGGCGGGTCAGCCTGATTTCAAGGAAGAATGGCTGCTGGGTAAGCCCGGTGGATTTTTGGAAGGACTGCTCATGGATCTTGGCAACCCCGAATGCCGCGAGTGGATCTTCAACAAGATCTGCAAGGTCATAGATCAATCGGGAGCCACCGGCTACCGTCAGGACTTTAACAACGATCCCGCCCCAGCCTGGCAGGAAAACGACGCCAAGCATGAGGGACGTACGGGTATGACCGAAAACCAGTATGTACAAGGTTATCTGGCTCTGTGGGATGCTCTCATTGAGAAATACGGTCTGTTCATCGACTCCTGCGCCTCGGGTGGTGGACGAAACGACCTGGAATCCATGAAGCGAGGTGTTCCCCTTCACTACACCGACTGGTTCGACGGCAATAATGAGGATTACGACATGAAGGGCAAGATGACCCAAGCCCTCTTTGCCTGGTTCCCCTACTTTAAAAACGAATCCTATCAGGTAAGCCTTTACAAGCTCCGCATGAACTACGCCCCCTTCTGTCTCCTGAAGGTGCCCAGCGCCCTGAACAAGGACACGGATTGGGACGTGATGAAGCAAGCCTATGATGAGTACGATGTTATCCGCGACTATTTCTACGGTGATTATTATATGCTCACCGAATGGACAACCGACACCGACCGCTGGGACGGACGTATGTTCTATGATTCCAACAGCGGCGAGGGCTTCGCTTCCATCGCTTGTCAGCAAGGTTCTTCCACCAAAACCAACACCATCTGTCTCAAGGGTCTGGAGCCCGAACGTCAGTACAAGATCACGGATTTCGACGGACTTGTGGATGTGACCATGAGCGGGAGTGAGCTGATGGAGACGGGTATTACCGTCACCGTCCCTGAGAAGCCTTACTGCGTGATCCTGCTCATCAAGGGAGAGTAAAACCGGAACATCTTTTTCGTGCGAAGGAGATCCTGTCGTGAAATTTGTGATTTTCGCGTCTGATGAAATCATCCCCCATGATTTTGCGTTATAGTATATAAGGGACCCCCTAAGAACTCTATTGAAGAGAGAGCCGTGAGGAAGTTTTTTGTCAGATGATATAATTTTTCTTCGCGTAGTGGCGCTACGCGAAGAAAAACCTGTGAAATATGACAGGAAAGTTGCCACAGATTCTCCGTCAAGAGAGTTTTTAAAGATGACCATAAGCTGATCACGAAAAAGGAGAGTTCCATGAAAAAACCGATTTCAGGCGGACACCGTCCTCTCACGGAAGCTCAGAAAAAACTGTTTGCCTTTTTGTCGCTGATGCTGATCTCTGCCCTTACGGCGACATTGGCTGTCTTCCGCGCAGATGAGCTGCGGACCGCCCCTCATGTACTGATGATAGCCTTTCTTAGCCTGCTGGCCTATTTTGCTACGGTATACGCTATGCCCTTGCCCACCGACGGCTACCATGTGCTTCTTCCCATCATCACCGCGGTGGGGCTGACCGCCTTGCTCATCAGCACCGCCTTCGTGGATATGCGCATGATCCAGGAGGCGCAAGCCAATGGCCTTTTCACTTCTTTTTCCGTCATGGTCGGCGCCGTGCTGTTGGAATTTTTCTCTTTCCTCTATATGATCTTTGGCCTCATCCTGACCCGTGATACCAAAAAGGAAGGACTGCCCCCCATCTTTCACGACATGGGCCGAAAGGCATACAAGATCCTGTACGGAAGCTTGGCAGGCGTACTGCTGATCACGGGTGTGACCACGTCGATCAGTCATTACGTCCAAATGACCGAGTTGAATACATACATGGTCAGCGAAAACGATTATACCACCGTCATGCCCAACCTTCGGGTGGTGGCAGCCACCGACTCACCGGAATCCGTATCCCACGGCTTTGATTCTATTGAGTACGCCGCCATCGACGGCGTGAATCATCACGAATTTCTCTGCGCCAAGCAGACCGAATGGGTACTCTTGGGCACAGAGATCCATCAGCCCATCCTCCTTCGAGCCCAAGATAGTACTACTGATCCCGCAAGGGACGCGCCTATCAAAAGCATGACTCTCACGGGCAAGACGGACGTAGCCGTAACCCCTGCCCTTGAAGCGCAGATCACGAATATCATCAGAGGGGGCGGAACGCCGTACCGCCATCAGGGAGAGAAAGAGCCCAATGAGTATAATACAAGCCCTGCCCGGGCACAGGATTTGATGGTGACGGTTACCTTTGAGGGCTATGATGCCTTTACCTGGTGCGCCCCCGTGGTAGAATTTGAGGGACTATACCTTTTGCGTGTGGAAACACGAACAGATTTTTCCCGTAAGAATACCATCTTTGAGCCAACGTACGCATATTATGAGCTGACAGAATTGGCTATGCCTCAACAAGGCACGACCGCCAATAAATGATCACCCCAAATGATAGTAAGAGCTCCCTCGTCGCGGACGAGGGAGCTCTTTTGTATATTTCAAATTATGATCTGTCAGTTTCAATCAAAAGCCAGCAAATCTCTGAAGGCCTCGATATAGCCCTTGGCTGTCGCCGCGTCCGATGCCTCGGCAAAGATGCGGAGCAGGGGCTCTGTGCCGGAGAAGCGGCAGATAACGAAGCTGTTGTCTCCAAAGTAGACCTTACAGCCGTCCTCATAGCTGACACGAGCCACGGGCTTTCCAAAGAAGGGGATCTTTTTCTCTTCAAAAATGATGCGGTTGACGGCAGTCTTCTGCTCCGTGGTGAAGGTGATGTTATCCTCCACCATGTCGTAGTGACCATACTTCTGCTCCAGCTCGTTCATGATCTGTGAGGGGGATTTCTCCACCACCGACAGCATCTCCACAAACAGAGAAGCGGCGTAGACCGAATCCTTGCCGTGGATGTGGCCGCGCACCGTCAAACCTCCCGAGGATTCGCCACCTAAAATGGCATCGGCCTCGTCGATCTTGGAGGAGATGTACTTAAAGCCCACGGGAACCTCATGGCAGGTCTCGCCAAAATCGGCGGCCATGACGTCCAGCATATGGGTAGTGGCCAAGTTACGTACCACGGGGCCGCGCCAGCCCTTGATCTCGTGGAGATACCAATAGAGCATGACAAGGATTTCATTGGCGGTGATGTACCGTCCGTCGCGGTCGATGATACCCAAGCGGTCGCCGTCGCCGTCAAAGGCAATGCCCAGCTCGTACTTCCCTGCCAGCACGCGGTTGCGGAGCTCTCCAAGACCCTGGGCCGAAGGCGCGGGCAGGTGTCCGCCAAAGTAAGCGTCACGGGTGTTGTGGATCATGTCCACGGTGCAACGGGCGGTACAGAGGATGACCAGCAGGGGGTAAGTGCCCGAGCCGTACATGGGATCGAACAGCACACGAGCGCCATGCTCGCGGATGGCCTCCACGTTGAGCACATTCAAAATGTCGTCAATGAAATCATTGAAGGGATTTTTTCTGTATATCACAAGTCCGCGGTCACAGGCCTCCGCAAAAGGCATACGGCCAACCTTGTCATCAGCTTCGGCACATGCGATCCAAGCTTCCAGACGCACGGTTGTCTCCACGGGGGCATCACGGCCTTCCTCCACGATGAGCTTGATACCGTTATAGGAGGAGGGATTGTGGCTGGCGGTGATCTCCACGCCAAAGTAAAAGCCCTGCTTTTTGACGGTGTGCATAATAAGGGGCGTCGGTGCGGAACGGTTCATAAACCAAACGGTCAGCCCATGGGCGGCGAAGACCTCAGCCATCCAACGAGCGGCAGGCTCAGAAAGGAAGCGGTGGTCATAGCCGATGATGGTGGGCTTATCCATTTTGCCGTCCTCCTCCATGAGGCGGCAGATACCCTCGGCCACGTAACAGATATTTTTTTCTACAAAGTCAGATCCAATAACGGCTCTCCAGCCGCCTGTGCCAAATTTGATCATGCAGAACTCCTTATTATTTTCTTGATTATTCAAATTGTTGGGCATCTCTAAATACTCAGCGTGCGGCGAGATGCGAGGGATTTTTTCGTCAGACTAAACCAAAATCTGCACGCATAGTTGACCCTATGCGAAAGAATTTTGTGACGTATGACGGAAAAAGCACCGTCATATCGGCGTGCGATGAGTTTTTAGAGATGCCCTGTTGTTTAGCCGCAGTGCGGCGGCCAACGCCGGGGTAGTATATCATATGCCTACTGCATCACGCGATGGGCAGTACAACGGTGATCCGTTATTTAGCGGAGCAACCACCGAACGCTGTCATCCAGAGGAGGGCCGATGCCCGACGAAGGATCTTTGCCCGTAGGGCAACCAAAATCGTGGATGGGTAAGGGTTTCCCTTCGGGAAAAGATTCTTCGGTCGGCGGGCGCTTGCGCGGCCTCCCTCTGAATGACAGTTGCAGGGAACACCCTCATACACCTGTAAACAACAATTTATCTGATCAACTACCCATCGTGTGGTACATGGGGCACAGGATACACTCCCCCGAGCCAAAGCCCCACCGCAGGTGGTAAACAACAATTTAGCTGCCTAACCACCCATCGCGTGATGCAGTAGGCATATGATATACTCCCCCGAGCGTTGGCAGCCGGCACGGCCGGCAAACAACCATTTATCTTTTCAATTTTTCCTCAATGTACCGACACATTTCGTCGTACTTCTCCTCCACCACGGTAAGCAGCTTCATCTGCGCCCGGGCACGGACCAGGTTGTGTTCCGCGTAATTGGTCTTGAAATAGACGTCGCCGCTTACGTAGTCGGTAAGGAAGCGCATGGCCAACTCATAAGTGATGACCTTGACACCCAAGGGAAGCAGGCGGATCTCGGTATCGGTGAGCTTCCCCGCAGTGGCAGACACGAAGCCCTCGGTAAAGGCTTCAACGAGGGTCATGTCAAAGTCGATCTTGGAGGTGTCAGGCTCATCCTCAGCGGCTGTGCAGGCACCGTAGCGAACGGCATCGCCGTAGTCGTAAAGAGAGGAGCCTGGCATGACGGTGTCCAGATCAATAACACACAAAGCCTTGCCCGTAGCGTTGTCAATGAGCACGTTGTTCAGCTTTGTATCGTTGTGAGTCACTCGCAGAGGGAGCATATCAGGGTCACCCATTTTGGACACAATAGCGTGCGCCAGATCCTTCCGATCCTTGAAAAAGGCGATATCGTCAGGAATGGAGGCCACGCGACCTGCGGCATCCTCCTCAATAGCCTTTAAAAAGGCACCGTAACGGTGGGCGGTATTATGGAAGCCGGGGATTGTCTCCACGAGTTCTGCAGCAGGGAAATCAGCAAGTCTCGTCTGGAATTCGCCAAAGCCACGCCCCGCCTCACGGAAGAGATCTGCACTTTCGATCTGATCGTAGGCGGTGACACCGTCCACATAGTGATAGGCGCGCCACGCCCCGCCCTCGGGGTCGGTGTAAAGCAAAGTGCCGTTGTCGGACGGGACAAAGGTCAAAACTCTGCGATCGGGATTGATGCCCTCTGCCTGATAGGAGGCGCGGATGTGGGCGGTCACCTTGCCCACGTTGTCCATGAGGGACACGGGATCCTTGAAAGCGTTTGTGTTGATACGCTGGATGATATATTGGTGAGGCAGGCCGTCCTCGGTGTAGGTGAGACGGTAGGTAACGTTGATATTACCCGCGGTCAGCTCCTTGATGTTGGCAAGGGTACCCCCGAAAGAAAAATGAGCAGCGACAGACTTAATGGTATTCTGATTCATGGTAATTCTCCAATCGTTCGGAATGCTTATATTTTAGATGCTTATATTTTACATGATCTGAGGGGATTTGTCAAGATGGAGGATATTGACTTTTGACGGAATTTATGGTATGATGAGGGGGAAAGAATGTGATTATAAATTGTTGTTTGGCGTGGGCTTACTATGAACCCGTAGGGGCGAACTGCGTTCGCCCGCCGTTCCCCAAAAGCCTTTGCTTATCAATATACTTTTTATTACGGGCGAACACAGTTCGCCCCTACGACCACGTTGGTCAGAAAACCGTAAACAACAGGGCATCTCTAAAAACTCATCGCACGCCGATATGACGGTGCTTTTTCCGTCATACGTCACAAAATTCTTTCGCATAGGGCCAACTATGCGTGCAGATTTTTGTTTAGGGAACCTCAAAAAACTCTATTGGCGAGCGAGCCGCAAGGGAGTTTTGCGTCAGATGATACAATTTTTCGCGCGCGTAGTAGAGCTACGCGAAGAAAAATCTGTGAAATATGACGGAAAAATCACTACGGCTTCGCCGTCAAGAGAGTTTTTAGAGGTGACCTTTAGTCTGACGAAAAAATCCCTCGCATCTCGCCGCACGCTGAGTATTTAGAGATGCCCAACAATTTACCGTTGTATCGCCCATCGCGGTATGCGGCCTGCATGGGTTGAACATCCCCGAGCAATGGCAGCCGGCACGGCCGGCAAACAACAATTTAGTTGACCAACTCTCCATCGTGGTATGTGGTACGCATAGGATGCACTACCCCGAGCGGTGGCAGGCGGCACGGCCGCCAAACAACAATTTATCTAAGCAAATACTAAGAAAAGAGGAACAACCATGGACATCATTCTTCACGGCAACGCCGTTGTCGGTCAGTCGGGCGGCCCCACCGCCGCTATCAACGCCACCCTGGCAGGCGTCATCAAAGGGGTGCTATGCGAGCAGAACAAACGTGGCAACGTGGCCATCGACACCCTATACGGCATGAGAAACGGTATCGACGGTCTGCTCCGTGAGGACTTGGTGGATCTCTCTGCCATCTTCTCCCCCGAAGCTGACCCCGAAGGCAAAAATCTGGAAGCGTTGACCCTGACTCCCGCCGCCGCCCTGGGCTCCTGCCGCAGAAAGCTCCCCGCCGCGGGGGCTGATAACGAGGCCGAGGTCATGGATCAGCTCCTCGACATCCTCGACAGAAATAACATCCGCTACTTCTTCTACATCGGTGGCAACGACTCCATGGATACCGTGGCCAAGCTGTCAGCCTACGCCGCCAAGAAGAATTATCCTATTCGTGTCATGGGTGTGCCCAAGACCATCGACAACGATCTTGTGGGCACCGACCATACTCCCGGATTTGGTTCTGCCGCCAAGTATATCTCCACCACGGTGCAGGAGATCCTGCGGGACACCGCTGTCTATACCGTCCCCGCCGTAACCATCGTGGAGATCATGGGGCGTGACGCGGGCTGGCTGACCGCCTCCGCGGCCCTGGGCCGTCTGGTCACAGGTCGGGAGCCTGATCTGGTCTACCTCCCCGAACGCAAATTCAAGTATGACGAATTTTTTGATGATGTCCGCGAAGCACTCGCCAAGCACCCCAACGTGGTAGTAGCGGTGTCCGAGGGTTTGGAATGCCCCGATGGTACTTTAGTAGGGGCAAGTACCCAAAGCGGTGCCGTGGACGCCTTCGGTCACAAATACCTCTCGGGCACGGGCAAAGCACTGGAGCTGGCAATCAAGGCCGAGATCGGCTGCAAGGTGCGTTCCGTGGAGCTGAATCTGCCCCAGCGTTGCGCGGGACATCTCCTGTCCGCCCAGGACATTGAGGAGTCCGTAGCCACGGGCAAGGCCGCCGTGGATGCCGCCGTATCGGGTGTCTCCTGCCGTATGATGACCATCCGTCGAGTGGAGGGTGACGGTTACGCCTTTGAGACGGGTCACGAGGATATCTTTGCCATCGCCAATCAGACCAAGTGCGTTCCCGACGAGTTTATCAATGCGCGCGGTAACGGCGTGACGGACGAATGTCTCGCGTATCTCCTGCCCCTCATCAAGGGTGAGCGCTATCCCGAATACAAGGATGGATTGCCTGCGTATTTCACCATATAAAAATCAACCCCGGGACCTTCCCAAAGTCCCGGGGTCATTGTTTTATTTATGCTTGGGTTGCCGCTTCGGTTTCAGCCGGATTTTCCTCACCCTCGCGGTAGTAGAGCCATCGACTGTCCTCTTCATCTACCACAATGATGAAATCCTTTTTATTTTCCACCATCCAGATGACAACGGGATCCTGCTTTTGGAACAATCCTTCGGGGGTCACCTCACCCAAAACCTTTTCTGTGGGATAGTCTTTTTCATTCAATCCGTTCTTCCCGATCTCACCCGCGAGATAAAAGGCATCTTCATCATAGATGAGGACATCGCGGGATGCGGGATCCTTCCATTCTGCCACGTTGGCGTAATGGTGGGACGCAAAGCGAACAAAGGCCAAACCAAGACACACGAAAATAAGGAAGCAGATGATTGCGCGAGGGATGAAATAGGCTTTTTTCATCGAAACAGATTCCTTTCTACCATCGGAAATAAATCAATCATGCGCAAGCAGTCCCAGGCTGTCCATCCAATAGAGGACGTGGGAGGCAAAGCCGTGGTTGCAACTGGCCTGAGATGCCACCAGCTCCCACAGGGTACCGGTGCGCTCGGCCATGTAAGCGAAGTAGCCCTTGATGTTATCATACAGCTCGTCCTTGAAGCCGTGACGATTGAGCAGATCGAGGCGCAGATAGTTGCCGATGAAGGCGTTGGCGGGCCAGATCTCGGGGTAGAGCCCCTTCTCTGCTCTGTCGTAGCCAAAGTCGTGGACAAGGGTTTCCCACAGCCAGGGATGGGTCTCGGGGGTGGCAACACCCGTAAAGAAGGCATAATATTGGCAGGACTCGGTGCGCTCACCAGACAAAACCAGCTTTCCGTCGCGCCGCCAAGCGTTGTCGCAGTAGAAGCCGGATTCGGTCATGGACATCTCGTTGATGGTGTTGCGCAGGGCGGTGGCCTTCTCCTTGAGGGCGGCGTCGCTGTAGAGGTCAGCCACGGTGTCAAGCACCGTGCAGTAGAGCATATTGGAGGCGAAGGACACGTCCTGGGTCAGCTCGTTGGACTTGGACCACTCAAGGAATACCCAGGATTCCAGGTTTTCGAGAAGCCCATATTCGTTCTCAAACTTGGAGAAATACCGCAGCAGACCATACACGCGGTCACGGGCGGAATCCACAAATTCACGGTCCCCCGTCCGTGCCAGGTACTCGCCCAGCTCTACCACGTACCACATGGCCCAGTTGGGGATGAAGATACCGTCGTTGTGATCTGCGGGGTAGCACATGGGCAGCATACCCTCGGGCAAGAACTCAAAGCCCTCGGGCATGAGGAAGTTCTGGAGGAAGGCGCGCTCCACAAGGGATTTTCCCGTCAGGGTCTTTTCCACGCGAGAGGTAAAGAAGCTGTCGCAGAGCCAGCCGGCGCGCTCACGGGAGGGACAGTCCATGTAAATATCCACGGTGTTGGCGCGGAAGGTCTCCACGGCGGCATCGTAGATCTTCTTCATGGTCTCGTCATCCCCCGCAAACTTGGCGGTGATGGCGGTGGCGGGGAAGGCGATGTGATAGACCTTCAGGCCGCTGACCTTCATGGCAGTCCCCTTGGCCACAAGGCGGACAAAGCGCATGGTATAAGGCTCGGCACAGGTCAGGTGGTACTTCCCTTCCTTTACACGCACGGCGATGATCTGGGATGAGCCCATGCGGTGGGGGTTCACGTGGCCGTCGCTGAGGATCTCATCAAAGAGGATGTAGAGGGTACCCTCTCCCTCGGCATCCACGGTCAGATCGTAAACACCTGTATAGTTGGCACCGAGATCCAGGTCGGCGTAACTGTCGGCGGCAAGGCTGATGACGTCACAAGGCTCGTCCGTAGCGACGGGCGCGGCATAGTCGCACTTGCCCACCTCTGCGTGGGAGGCGCATTCCAGCTCGCCCTCGGGATAGGTGAAGAAAATATCGCTGGGCACAAGCTCGCGCTGGTGGTAGTAGCCATCCTTGTCGGAGTAGGTGACGGTGCCGCGTTGGATAACCTTTTTGGGAAGCAGAATCTCATTGTCGGAGTAGGGCATATCGCGGTGGATGAACTTCCCTGCCGTCACGGACTCGGTGGCAACGGGAATCACCTTGGTATCGGGGTTGACCTCATAATCAAAGGCACCCTCGGACAGCTCATAAGCCTCGGTAAAGGCGCGCTGGAAGGAGTAACGCTGGGTCTTGATCACACGCTCGGCGGTGACATAGCAGGCAAAGCCATCTCCACCGGTAGCGGCCAGCACACGGTCGCCGCTGACCATCTCGGCACAAAGGAAGGAGGGCTGGTTGATATAGTTGAAGCCGTTGATATTATAGCCCACTACGCGGAGGGTCACACGGTTGATCTCTTGGGTCAGATAGGGGGTAAGGTCGTACTCGTCCACGCGGAAATGGCCGTGGGCGCAACGGGCGGGGCCGTGAGCCACAAGCTCACCGTTGACCAGCAGGACGAAGGCGCAGGACGCGGCGGCGGACAGCTTGACGCTCTCTCCTCTCGCCACGTTGGCGCAGAAGGACAGGGTGCGGTTCATGACCTTGGCGGTACCGACCTCCCACACGGGGGTGGCGGCTATGAAGGTGTAGTCGTTGAGTTTCATGGGAGACTCCTTTGGATATGTATTTTGAGATATGATGGCTTGGATGATGGTATCATTATACCATGATTCGGCGGGAATTGCAATAGATTTTCTTTGAATGACTTGATTTTCTTGTAAAAAGATGGTATACTGGCCGTACAAATCCACCAAAGGGAGAAACTGCCATGGCCATCCATTTTTCAAGAGAACAGTACGCCCCCCTCCGCTCCGCCTATCGTCAATGGTGGGATGGAAAGCTTGACCGTCCCATCGTGCCCATCGAGACCTTCGGCCATCCCTCGGCGGTGGAATGTCGCGGCCCTCTTCTGAGCTTCACCACCGCGTGGGATTTTTCCATTGATCCGCGGGAGTTCGTGGAGGCCTTTGATACGGCCATGGACTCCCACCGATGGCACGGGGATGCCTTCCCCCTGTTCCGTACCACTCCCTTCGGCCCCGGAGCGATGGCGACCTTCTTGGGTTGCACTCCCCAACCCATGCCCTACACGGTGTGGTTCCAGCCTCCCCGCAAGGATATCCCCATTGAGGAGCTGCACTTTGAGTTTGATGAGAACAATCCCTACTACCGCCGTGTGCACAATCTGTTTGAGTCCGCTATGGACAAGTGGCACGGGCGTGTGGTGGTCGGCATGATGGATCTGGGAGGCATTCTGGACGTGCTGCAGAGTTTTCGGGGGGCGGAGAATCTTTTGATGGATCTCTACGACGAGCCCGATGAGGTTCTGCGGTGTGTCCGCGAGCTTCAGGAGATGTGGTTTCTGTATTTCGATAAGCTGAACGCCATCCTGGAGGGGGAGGCCTGCGGGTACTCCCACTGGTACGGCTTGTACCACGAGCGTCCCGGCTACATTCTACAGTCGGATTTCTCCTACATGATCAGCCCCGATATGTTCAAGACCTTCGTCTCCCCCGAGCTGTCCTCCTCGGCGGATCGGCTGTGTAACGCCGTGTACCATATGGACGGCATCGGGGAGATCCCCCATCTGGATACCCTGCTGTCTATAGACGGCATCAAGGGAATCCAATGGGTCCCCGGGGCTGGGGATCCTTCCCTGCAGAACTGGGATGAGCTTATGGGGCGGATCCTGGACAGTGGGAAGAAGCTGATCAATCTGGCTCAGAAGCCTGACGGCAGTCCCATTGACATTGCCAAGGATCGGCAGGGGCAGCTGTACTACGGAACCCGATGGTTTGACGCTTCCAACATGGCAGAGGCGCAGCGGTATGGGGATATGTATGGGATCAAAGTGGATGTGTGAAATGCCTCGCCCCCCCATGAATATGAAAAGCCCGACGGATCGTCCCCGAATGCCTTGATTTTACTATGAAAATATGGTATACTTTCCTCAACAAACACGCAGGAGGTTTCTATGAATCGCTACGTCATCACCGATTACGGCGTGATCCCCAATACCGACGCGCTACAGACCGAGGCCATTCAGAGGGTCTTTGACCTCTGCCGCGAGGGTGGCGGTACCGTGGTCATCCCCAAGGGCTATTTCTGCGCCGCCGCTCTGCGGATGTGGTCGGACACCACCCTGTACCTGGAGGCGGGGGCAAGCCTGCTCGGCTCCGAGGAATGCACCGACTACGAGGTGTTCCCCGTTCCCGCGGGGGTGGAGCTGCGCACCGACATGGAGCTGATCACCCAGTACTACCTCGACAAGCCTTGGCCGGAATACCGCCGCGCCATGATCTCGGCTTACGGTGAAAAGAATATTGCCATCATCGGCGAGGGGGAGGATTCCGTCATCGACGGCCGCGACTGCTTTGACCCCGACGGGGAGGAGGGCTTCCGAGGCCCCCACGGCGTATTCTTCACCAACTGTGAAAACGTGGTTATGAAGAACTACACCATCAAGCGCAACGGCAACTTCATGCACCAGCTGGACAATTGCCAAAACATCCTCATGGAGAACGTGACCTGTCTGGCGGGGCACGACGGTATCCATCTGCATCATTGCACCCACACCCTCATCCAGCGCTGCCGCTTCATCACGGGAGACGACTGCGTGGCGGGCATCAACATCAAGGATCTCACGGTGAAGAACTGCGAGATCAACACCTCCTGTCAGGCCTTCCGCATCGGCGGGCATGATATTCTGGTGGAGGACTGCCACATCTGGGGCCCCGGGTACTACCCTCACCGCAAGACGGTGGTACAGGGCCGTGGGGTGGAGCTTCCCCGCACCGAGGGACGGCACAACATCCACGCCCTGGTCTACCACTTCGCCAGCACCAACTTCCCCTCGGAGATCCCTTACGGGAACTACGTATTCCGCAACTGCCTCGTGGAGACGGTGGACCGCCTCATGCTCTACACCGCCGACGGAGGCCCACTGGAGAGCGGGGCGTATCTTTCGGACATGACCTTTGAGAACGTGACCTTCAAGGGGATGCTCTGGCCGGCTCAATGTGTTCCCGGCGCGAAGGTGCCGCTGACCGTGACGCTGAAGAACTGTTCCGTGGATTTCCGCGAGGAGACACGGGAATGCGGGTATGGGTTGTTTGCGGAGGGGACGGAGAATCTGAAGGTTGTGGTGGAATAATATTCATTCGCGTAGGGGAGGGGCCTGCCCCCGCCGTTTTACCCTCTCACCCGCCTGCGGCGGGAGCTCTCCCATAGGGAGAGCCTTGCAAACGGCATCCCTATGCCTCCCCCTATGGGGGAGGTGGCGCGCACGTCAGGGCGTGACGGAGAGGGCGTTCGGAGAAAGATTTGCCCCTCCCGCCGTTCCCTACAAACGTACAAAAAAGCCCGACGTCATAACCCGTCGGGCTATTGTTATTGTATAATGAGATCAAAACGCCCAAACGCCGTCCTTGAAGATGACCACGCGCTTGTCGTCTGCGGTCACAGCGGTGACTTCCAGGTCAGCCGTACCGATCATGAAGTCCACGTGGATCATGGACTCGTTGACGCCCAAGGCGGTCAGCTCGTCCAGGGTGTACTTATCGTAGTCCTTGACACAGTTGGAGAAGCCGCGGCCCAGGGCCAGGTGGCAGGCAGCGTTCTCGTCGAACAGGGTTTCAAAGAAGGTAATGCCGCTCTCGCGGATGGGGGAGTTATAAGGCACGAAGGCGCACTCACCGAGGCGGGCGGCACCCTCGTCCATACCCACCATCTGCTTCAGCAGCTCTTCTCCCTTTTCCGCCTTGACCTCCACGACCTTGCCGCCCTCGAAGCGGACGGAGAAGTTTTCAATCAGCTCGCCCTTGTAGGACAGGGGGAGCGACGCCACCACCAGGCCCTCGGCCACGCCCGACTTGGGGGAGGTGAAGATCTCCTCGGAGGGGATGTTGGGGTTAAAGGTCTCACCGCCCAAGGTGTCCTCGCTGCCGCCGCAGAAGATGCCCTCGGGCATCAGTCCCACAGTGAAGTTGGTGCCATTGGCGGATTTATATTCCAGAGACTTGATGCCGAGACTGTTGAGGTATGCACAACGGTTGGCAAAGCTTTCGTTGTGGTTGTGCCACTCGACTACGGGGTCAAGGGGTGTGCCGTCCTTGGCGATGACGCGAGAGGTGAACAGGATGGCCTCCCACAGCTTTTCCACAGCGGTGGTAGTGCGGACACCGGGGAACACCTTCTTGGCCCATGCCTCACCCGGAACGGCGGCGATGCACCACTTGTACTTGTTATCCATGGCATCGCGGTAGGGCTTGATGATACCGTACTTAGCCTTCTGCGCCTTGGCCAGCTTTTCCTGGTTGATGCCCTTGAGACCGTCGGGATCGTCCGAGAGCAGATAGAGCATGGCAGGATTCTTGTCCACACGGTACTGGAGCTTAGCGCGCTCAAACTCCTCCACGGTGCCGAGGCTCTTTACGGTACGGTGACGGACGTGGAGCTTGGCCAGGGGCTGGTAGTCCCACTCCACCATGACGCGGGAGGCGCCTGCCTTGTAGCACTCGTCCACGCACATGGCAACGAACTCGGGCTGGTCGAGGCCTGCCTGAATGATGACGGGGTCACCCTTCTTGACGGCCACGCCGCAGACGGCCAGAAGTCTTGCGTATTGCTTCAAAATGGTCTTTTTCATGGTAATTTCCTTCCTTATTGAGGTGATTTTTCATTCCTGTTCAGTATAGCACAAGGCGAAGGAAAAGTCAAGGAGATAGAGAAACAAATTGTTGTTTGCCGGCCGTGCGGCCTGCCAAAACCGGGGATGTGCAACCCATACCAGCCGCATCCCGCTATAGGATGTTGGTGCGATAAATTGTTGTTTGCCGGCCGTGCCGGCTGCCATTGCTCGGGGATGTTCAACCCATGCAGACCTCATACCGCGATGGGTAGTTGATTAGATAAATTGTTGTTTGCGT
This sequence comes from Oscillospiraceae bacterium, assembly GCA_015063685.1. GTDB lineage: Bacteria > Bacillota > Clostridia > Oscillospirales > CAG-272 > CAMEON01. The sequence goes on from SVTR01000022.1 coordinate 26,825, forward strand.
GGGCTTACTATGAACCCGTAGGGGCGAACTGCGTTCGCCCGCCGTTCCCCCAAAGCCTTTGTTTATCAATATACTTTTTATTACGGGCGAACACAGTTCGCCCCTACGACCACGTTGGTCAGAAGCCCGCAAACAACAATTTACCATATAAAGAACCCCACGCGCTTTCGCGCGTGGGGCGAACAAGATACTTCACCGACGAAGGAGAGGAAACGGCAAGTATCTCATACAAAGCTATGCCCGGATCGAGTCTTCCGTAACGAAGGTGGTTTCTCCGTTCTCCACCTTCATAATACGTCCGTCCGTAAAGTAGCACAACCAAATACTGTTGATGTTGTGCAAATATTCATGCTCTACCACGGACAAATCATGCTCGCATTGGTTGAAGGCATGATAGAGAATCTTCACCTCTCCGCAGTAATCACAGATACACTTGATCTCCTCCGCCACGGCATAAGTACCGTCCTCAAAGAAGAAGAAATCACGGGTATCCTCCGGCTCATGAATGGTGCTGATGATCATATGCTTCCATCCGCGATTGCCGTCAAAGGAGCTACTGCGAATGACAAGCTCCAGCGTCTTGGTGCATTCGGGATAATATTCCGTGAAGACGGTTGCAAGGTTCTTATACCCCATTTCCTCTCTGGAGAAGGTGGTTTCATCAAAGAGACCGTTTTTTTGCGATGCAGCCTTATTGTGAAATTCCTCCATGAGAGCGTCCACGTCGGCATCAGTCACCAGAGTGGGATCGTCAAAACGAACAGAGCCCAAAAGAGCGCCGCGGCTGACCGACAAAGCAGCATAGTAATAATGATTCTCGTCGGACATCAATTTCTGATCTCCCACGTAAAGGCTGCCGACAGCAGCTATATGACCCTCGGAGTTGCGAATGGTAAAGTCCACGTAATCCTCGTACAAATGGCCATCGGCGCGGGATTCCTCAGACAGATGCGTATATCGCCACAAGAAAACGGGTACATCTTTATCTGTCAGCGAAGGATCATAGGTGAGGGTTTGCGCGTAATCGGTCACGGCTTTCACACGCATTTTTTCAAAATCCATTTTTTCGGAAGCATCCGTCTCCGCCTCGGTTTCCTCAGCTTCACCGGGACGGATGACATGCACGGGGCTATTGTGGATTTCGCCCATGATACCTTCGGGTCTTAAACGCAGCTCGGCTTGGGCGAGGGTCGTGTTGTGGGAGGTCAGGGTAAGGGTCTCCCCTGCTTCCAGCCCGTCGAAAACAAAATAAAATTCATGCCAAATACCCAAATCCTGGGTATTGATATTGACATTGTCGGAAGGGTCGGGCGTGAAGCAGTCTCCGTTTCCGCCCGCGGAAAGCATCTGTACCTGAATACCCTCGCCGTAATGGAGGGAAGGCTGCATATCAGCAGGCGGGGTATTCGTGACATCCGGTACCATCAGCTCGTCCGCTCTCATCAGCGGAACCGCCACCGCAGCGCCCAGAGCCAAAACCACCGCCAGGCAAGCAGCGGTCACGGCGACAAAGCGGCGCGCACTGTTTCTTTTGATCACGGGGGTCTCCATAGCGGTCACGGCCTCCCTGAGGGTATCCCCACGAAGCCCTTCAAAGGCGTGGGTCAGCTTTTCTCGATTATTTTTCATTGAGTTGAATCTCCTTTCAGATATAAATACCGTATTCGTTCAGAACACGGCGCAAGCGCTTACGCATACGGCAGAGACGCATCTCCACCGCCCGTTCTCCAAGACCGCAGCGAAACGCGATGTCGGCATTGGAAAATGCGCTGTAATAGCGGAGCAAAAATATTTTTCGGTTACACCCATCCAAGCCGTCAAGGAATGCCTGCAGGGCGTCCCGAATGGCAGATGCATCCACGTCACTCTCAGACGCGGGGGACGCCAAACACTCGTCCAGTTCATCGAGAGCGCAAGTGGGTTGACCGCCTCCGCGACAAGCCGCGCGATTGAAGCGTATACGATCCACGGCGCGACGGCGCACAAGGGTACTGATATAGGCAAGGATCGGCATATCCGGGTCAGCGGGCGGGGTCTGCCAAAGGTCGAGTATGGCATCGTTGACGCACTCCTCCGCATCCTCCGGCGATCCCGTTATGCGATAAGCCAGACCGTACAAAAGTCTCCCCCAGCGCGTCTGCACCTCTGAGAGCGCAGTCTCCTCACGCGCCCATAGCTGCGCACGGATGGCCATATCCGGCAAATCCTTTTCTTGGTTCAATGACATAGATCCTCCTTTCCCTGACAGGATGGTTAAGCGGTCTCCAAACACGTGTTCACCCTTAATATCGTAATCCTCACCGTAAACTCACGGGAGATTTTCCTTTTTTTCAACTATATCACTTGATCCCGAGCGGCGCAATACCCCATAGGCACGACCGTTCTCCCCTTGACAATTTTTTCCGGGTGTGATATACTTGGGGTACAGAAAAACGCTAAATCCCGAAAGGAGTACGCCTTATGAAGATCTCTTTCCCCAACGTCCGAATGCTACAGGAAGCCAAGGATGCCCAGATGCTCAAATGCCGTCATACAGGCAAGCCGCCCCTGAGTGTCGGTCGTGAGATCTTGTATTTCTTTATCGTCTTTTTGATTTCCCTCGTGGCGCAAAGCGCCATCATCACGCCGTTTCAGACGGTGGCGATCATGAGAAGCGACGAGTTCATGGCACTCATCAAAACCCCTACCCTGAATTATCAGGAAATCATGAACACAGTCAATGGGCTGTTGGCCGCCCTGCCCGATTGGTTCATGGCCGTTCAGCTGTTCTCAACCTCCGCCACCATCGCCGCCTGCTTTGTCTACTGTCGGCTGATTGAAAAGCGCAGTTGGGTCTCCTTGGGCTTTGCCAAAAAAGGCGCAGTGACCGAATATGCCGCGGGGCTTGGCATCGGCCTTGCCCTGTTTGCCAGCGCCGTGCTGATCTGCATGGCCACCGGACAAGTAACACTATCGGTCAACGCCGCCCCCGCCGTTGGAATGATCATCCTGTATTTTGTAGGCTACATGATCCAGGGCATGAGCGAGGAGATCCTTTGCCGCTCCTACCTCATGGTTTCCATTCAACGAGGCAATCCTCTGTGGGTCGCCGTGCTGACCAACGCCCTGCTCTTCACCTCCCTGCACATCGCCAACCCCGGCATCACCCCGCTGGCGCTGGTCAATCTCACCCTTTTCGGCATTTTCGCTTCCCTGTATACCCTGCGCCGCGGAAGCATCTGGGGCATCGGAGCTATCCACACCATCTGGAATTTTGCCCAGGGCAACCTGTTCGGCATCTCGGTCAGCGGCATGGGTGGCAGTCCCTCGGTCCTGCAAGCGACCCTTACCGAGGGCGGTAGCCTCATGCACGGCGGCGCCTTTGGCATGGAGGGCGGCATCGCCGTCACCGTGGTACTGACCCTGGGTTGCGTGGCCATGCTGGTGTGTCAGACGAAAAAAAGCGAGATCGTGGAGATCTCGCCTGCCGTGTGATTTGTTGAATTGAATAAAGTAAGCCCACCGCCTGCGCGGTGGGCTTTTATATTAGGTTTCTGGGGTGTAGTTGTAATGGATGGTGGCAGAGGTAAGAAGGCTATTTCCTTGGTTCATATGAATGGAAGTCCATTCTTTTTCTGTTCCTGCGAAATAAACATCTGTGAGGGAGTCACATTCGGTAAATGCATAATCACCAATGCTCGTTACGCTGTTGGAAATAGTAATGTTCGTCAAGCCACTGCATTTGAAAAACGCAGAATGGCCGATGCTCGTTACGCTATCGGGGATAGTTATACTCGTCAAGCTACTGCATTTGAAAAACGCAGAATCGCCGATGCTCGTTACACCGTTGCCGATAGTCACATTTGTTAAGGCACTACAACCAAAGAACACACCATCACCAAGGCTCGTTACATTGTTACCGATAGTCACATTTGTTAAACTACTACAACTCAAGAACGCAGAACCACTAATGCTCGTTACACTATCAGGAAAAACAATACTCGTAAGATTTGTGCATCCAAGAAACGCACACTCACTAATACCTATGGTATTTACACGAAGCCTGACACTTGTTATGCTATCATCACAATCAACGACCCATTTGTCTACGTAAGTTACTCCGTTTTCTTTATCAAGCAGACGATCACTATAGAAAAACGCATCCGAGCCAATATATGTTACGCTATTGGGAATTTTGATGTTTGTGAGAACTCTACACTGGGAAAAAGCAAATGCGCCAATACTCGTAACACCTTCATGCATTTCTACACTTGAAAGACGAATGCAATTGAAAAACGCCCTTTCACCAATGCTCACCACACTACCAAAAATCTCGATAGCGGAAAGATCCATGCACTGACAAAACGCATCATCGCCAATGCCCATCACACCGTCAGGAATAACTATACTTGTAATAGCACATCCGTAAAACGCAGAACCGCCAATGTATGTTACACTGCCGTCTGTGGGAATCACACTTGCCTTGCATCCCACGATCAGAGTTTTGCTATCAGTTTCGATAATACAATTACCTTCTCCGTGGTAGACAGGATTTCCGTCGGCTACCGTGATACTTACAAGATTGTTGCAATATTGGAATGCAGAAGATTGGATCTCTGTCACGCTATCCGGAATCTCAATGCTTGAAAGACCTTGGCAATTATAAAACGCGCCCCACTCAATACTCGTGATGTTATTGGGAATTTCAATATTCACAAGACCGTCACACCGGTTAAAAGCATACTCACCAATGCTCGTAACACTACCATCCGCAGGAATTTTACTTGTCTTACATCCCACGACCAACGTTTTGGCGGCAGTTTCGATGATGCAATTGCCATCGTCATGATAGATGGGATTATCGTCTGCTACCGTGATATTTACAAGGTTGATACAACCTGAATATGCCCAGTTGCCGATATTTTGTACGCCATTACCAATTTTAACGCTTGTCAAACCCGTGCAATTTTGAAATGCATATATCCCAATGCTAGTTACACTATCGGGAATAACAATATTCGCAAGTCCTTGGCAATTTTCAAACGCATGAAGGTCGATGCTCGTCACGCTATCCGGAAGTTCTATACTTGAAAAGCTTTTGCAACCGTAAAACGCATGGAATCCTATGCTTTTCACATGATCTCCCGTAGGTGATTTTTCGGGGACAACAATGTTTGTATCTGAGCACGTACCGATACCGGCCACATAACAAGTACCGTCACCGTTAGAGATAAAATCCAAGCCTCGGCTATAGCATTTTTCCCCACAATAGATACATACCTTGTTAACATATTCATGCTCACGAGTCGATACGATTTTCTGCACTACCAGAACCGTATCGCACACGGAACAATGCAGACCCTCTGTCAATCCGGTTTTCGTACAGGTTGGCTCTACAGCCGAGTCAATGACCTCCTCATGTCCTCGGGCAAGAACCTCTCTGCTTTCGACTGCACCGCACGCACAGAGTCGCTCCTCACTTCCCGCCTCAGTACAAGTAGCTTCGTTAACTTGAAACCATTCGTTCCACACATGTTCGTGTGGAGGTTCTGTAACAAGCACCTCGGTCTCATGCACCTCAGTCTCATACACTTCGGTCTCATGTACTTCGGTCTCATGTACTTCGGTCTCAAACACCTCAGTTTTCGACTCCTCCGCTTCGGTTTCAGATTCAACGTCAGTTTTTGTTTCCGATTCCGTTTCCTCCTCCGTTTCCATTGCCGCAGAGGTTTCCTCCACCGCCGTTGTTTCCTCCACCGCCGTTGTTTCCTCGACCATTATTGTCTCTTCCGGGGTTGTCTCCTTGGGATCGTCATTATCGCATCCCGCCATAACCAAAGCCAACACCAAAAGCATCGTCAACACCATAAGAAACATTCTCGTTCTTTTCATGTTTTCTCTCCTAACAAAAGAAAATATAGGTATATTATAACATAAAAAACGACATTTGTAAAGTCAACATTTTATCATAAAACAAAAAACCGCAGAACAATCGCTCTGCGGTTTTTCATATGAATCTGAGAATTACTCAGCATCAGTAGCCTCGGCGGTCTCCTCGACGACCTCAGCAACCTCTTCGACAGCCTCAGCCTCAGCAGCCTCGGTAGCCTCGATGAGAGCCTTAGCCTCCTCGATGAGAGCACGAATGGACAGGCTGACCTTCTGCTTCTCGTTGTCGATGTCGATGATCTTAACGTCAACGACCTGACCAACCTCAAGCACGTCCTCAGGCTTGCCGATCTTGTGGTCGGCGATCTGGGAAATGTGGATCAGACCGTCCACGTTCTCCACGATCTCTGCGAATGCGCCGAAGGGCATGAGGCTCACGATCTTAACGGAAGCCACGTCGCCAACAGCATACTGGTTGGTGAAGATGTACCAGGGATTGGTCTCAGCAGTCTTGCAGCTGAGGGAGATGCGCTTATCCTCAACGTTGAGCTTCTTGACGTATACAGTCAGCTCGTCGCCAATGGATACGACCTTGGAAGGATCGCTGACGCGCTTCCAGGTGAGCTCGGAAGCATGAACCATACCGTCCACGCCACCCAGGTCAACAAACGCACCGTAAGAGGTCAAGCTCTTAACCTTACCGGTAAATACCATACCCTCCTCGATGGTCTCCCAGAAGGCCTTCTCGCGGGCACGGCGCTCTTCAGCCTGAACGATGCTGATGGATCCCTTAGCCTTCTTGCCTTCCTTGATCTCGATCACGCGCAGGGTCACGGTCTGGCCAACCAGAACGCTGAAATCCTGGCCACGGGGTACACCGGTGAAGCGGGCAGGAACGAAGACCTTGTTGTTGAAAATAACGACCTCAACGCCGCCCTTGTTTGCGGCAACGACCTTACCCTCAACATTTTCCTTGGTCTCGCAAGCCTCGACCACCTTCTGCCAATTCTTATCAGAATCAACACGCTTCTTGGAGAGTTCAGCGAAGCCTTCGACGTCGCTGACACGGATCACGAATGCCTCCACCTCATCTCCGATTTTGAACATCTCTTCCAGACTAGCAGAGGGATCATCTGTGATTTGTGCCTGCTTGATCACGCCGGTAACTTTTGCACCCAGATCAAGCTGGATCTCGCCTGCGTTGATGGCAGTAATCGTGCCAACCACGGTATCTCCTGTATTTAATGTCTTGAGAGACTCTTCGAGCATCTCCGCGAAATTCTCATTCAGAACTTGTTCGCTCATTTTGTTTGAAACCTCCTCTATAATATCGTGTGGGGTGGATGCCCCTGCCACGACCCCTGCTTTATTGCAGGAAAACGGAATTTTGTTTTGCAGCTCTTCAGCCTGCTCGACCCACACAGTGTCAGCGCAAATGGACTTGCAAATGGTATACAGCTTGGCGGAGTTTGAACTGTCCCGCCCGCCGATGACGACCATGAAATCACATTCGTGTGCCAGGTCTGCGGCCTCCTTCTGCCGTGATTCCGTAACACTACATATTGTATCAAAAATCAGCGGATTTTTAAAGGTCTTTTGCGTAAGTTTTTTTATTTTTTCCCATTCCACCAAATTTTGCGTTGTTTGAGCAATCAAAATTGGCGTTTTTGAACAAAGATGCTCCAATTTTCCTTGAGAAATTGCCGTTTCCATGGCTTCCGCCGTTGTAAAAACGTGCTTTTCACCCTCAAAGCGGCTCAAAAAGCCGATAACCTCGGGATGGCTCTCCGATCCCAGGACGATAAGGAACCGATCATCCTTCCCCTCGGCCATGGCCTCGGCCCATTGCCCGGCAGTGATCCGATGGATCTTTTTAACATAGGAGCAGGTGCAATCCACAAAGGAAAAATGGGGATTGATTTCGGCATGGTGGGAAAGAAGCGCCTCGGTCTCACGGGTCATGCCGTGGGCACGAACGAAGACCTTCACGGGTGACGACACGGTTGCCGATGCCGCCAGGGCGGGGATCTCCTCTGTGGAAGCGACGCGCACGCCGCCTGCTTCCAGACGGCGGTTATAGGTCTCGTTATGAATGAGCCGCCCCAAAGTATAAATACGCTCACCGGGGACGCGCTCAGCCATTTCCTTTTCCACGGCCGCGGTAGCCCGGGCCACGCCGAAGCAAAAGCCCGCGTTTTTAGCCACGATGACTTCTTTTTTCATGCCTTATCGTCCCCCAGCGCGCAAACTCTTTCAAACAATTCACCCATGATGCGCTCGTATTCACCGGACGCCTCGGGGTCATAGTTCATTTCAGCGGGGGTGATGGGCTTGCCGATATAGACGTCCTTGCGGCAGAAGAGCTTGGCCTTGTTGTTCTTGACCTTGATATACACAGGCAAAACCGGCACGTCGGCCTTGAGCGCGATCATCGCCGCGCCCATCTTGGGCTTGGTGGTGCGGGGATCCGTGCCGTTGTAGCGGTGGCCTTGGGGGAACATACCCACGGTCACGCCATCCTGCAGCATTCGGATGGTGTATTTGATGGCGCTCACGTCAGCACCGCCCCGATTCACGGGATAGGCGCCCAACGTCTTGATGAGCCCGCCCAGCAGCGGGATCTTGAACAGCTCCTTTTTGGCCATGAAGTGGGGCTGTCTGTATTTCAGCGCGGCGCAGAGGATAATGGGGTCACGCCAAACCAGATGGTTGCAGATCACGAGACAGGCGCCCTGCTCGGGTAAGGGCTCATTTTCCCTTCCGTGGACGTGGATACGGGTCAGAAAACGGATGGGCGCCGCCAGGAGCGCGTGCACCACGGCGTAGAGTCTGCTGCGGGGACGGATCTTTTTTACTTTCTTTTGCTTTTGATCACTCATGAAAGCAGAATTCCTTTCTCTTGGGCCACGGCTTCGATCAGTCGGATCAGCTCGGCAACGGTAGCGTCAAAATCCAAATCGGAATTATCAAAAATAATAGCATCAGCCGCAGGAATGGCAGGAGCGATGGCACGGGTGCGATCCGCCTCGTCGCGGCGGTTCATATCCGACAGGATCTCCTCGTAGGAAGCGGGCATTCCCTTCTCAGCCAGCTCCTTACAGCGGCGGCGGGCACGGGCTTCGTTGGAGGCAGTCATAAAAACCTTGACCTGGGCATCGGGCAGGATGACCGTGCCGATGTCGCGGCCGTCCATGATAACGGAATTTTCAGCGGCGATCTTCTTTTGGGTGTCCAGAAGGAAGGCTCTCACCTCGGGGATGGAGGACACCGCCGAGGCATACATGGAGATCTCGTTCTGTCTGATGCGGTCACCCAGATTTTCGCCGTTCAGGTAAACGCACTGCACGCCGTCCTCATAGCGGACCTCAATGCGAATGCGGTCAAGATAAGGCACGACGGCCGTGGCGTTATCCACAGCGATGCCCTGCTCTCTCGCAAAATAACCCACGGTGCGGTAAAGCGCGCCCGTGTCTACGTACACGATGCCCATGGCCTTGGCAATGGCCTTGGATACCGTAGATTTTCCTGCCCCGCTGGGGCCGTCGATAGCAATTTGAATGTGATCCATGATTTTCTCCTCTAAAAAAGGAGTACGCAAGGGGGGACTTTTGAAAAAGTCCCACCTTGACCCCCTCAAAACTTTTAACAAAAATAATGGGAACCTCTAAAAACTCTATTGGCGAGCGAGCCGCAAGGGAGTTTTGCGTCAGATGATACAATTTTTCGCGCGCGTAGTAGAGCTATGCGAAGAAAAATCTGTGAAATATGACGGAAAAATCACTACGGCTTCGCCGTCAAGAGAGTTTTTAGAGGTGACCTAATATATATGCCAATGATTGGACAGCGGAAGCTTTTTCTTTGCTCCCATGGGACCCCTACCCCATTCGTTTATATTGGACAGCTCCAAATACTCAGCGTGTGGCGAGGGGCGAAGGATTTTTTCGTTGTTCGACGAGTTTTTGCGGTGCCTATGGTTCCGTCACCTGCGCCACAGCCCCCAGCGCCGCCAGGTGGGCGGTGGAAAAGGCGATCTGCAGGTTAAAGCCGCCGGTGTAGGCGTCCACGTCCAGAAGCTCTCCCGCGAAGTACAGACCCGCGCACAGCTTGGACTGCATGGTCTTGGGGTTGACCTCCTTCACCGACACACCGCCCTTGGTGATGATCGCTTCCTTGATGGGGCGATGGGTGGTGGGGTGGAGGGTCAGCCTTTGGATGACCTCCCCAAGATGCTTGCGCTCCTCCTTGGTGATGGCGTTGACCTTCTTGCGAGGGTCGATGCCCGACAGCTTGATCACAGGCTCAATGGCCTTGAGGGGCAGGAGGTCGGAGAGGGCGTTGATGAAGTCCTTATTGACGTACTTTTTGAAGTCGGACAGGATGCGGGCATCCAGCTCTGCCTCGGACAACGCGGGCTTGAGGTTGATATACAGCTCATACCGTCCCGGCACCAGGTCGGGCATATGGGCAGAGGCGCTGAGGATCAGCGGGCCCGTCACGCCGTAGTGGGTAAAGAGCATCTCGCCGAAGTCCTCATAGATGGTCTTTTTCTTTTCTTTGTTGTAGACAGTCAGCCGCACATTGCGGAGGGACAGCCCCATCATATCCACGCAGATCGAATCAGCGCAGACCAGAGGCACCAAGGAAGGGATGGGAGACACGATCTCATGTCCCACGGCCTCGGCCAGGTCGTAGCCGTTGCCATCGGAGCCCGTGGTGGGATAGGAGGCGCCACCGGTGCAAAGAATGACGGCCTCGGCGGGAAATTCCCTTTGTCCGCAGGCCACGCCTGTGATGCGGACACCTCCCTCTCCGTCGGTCTCGGTGAGCAGGCGATTGACACGCCCCGAGGCGAACTGCACCCCCAGTTCTCTGCAACGCTTCACCAGCGCATCGGCGATATCGTGGGCGTTATCCGACACGGGAAACACGCGGTGTCCGCGCTCCACCTTCAAGGGCACGCCCAGGGATTCAAAGCAATCCATGACGTCCCGTGTGGTCAGGGCGTTGATGGCCGCGTACAAAAAGCGGGGATTGGTAGGGACGTTGGCAAGGAAGGTGTCGCGGTCACAGTCATTGGTCACGTTACAGCGACCCTTGCCCGTGATGCGCAGCTTCTTGCCCATGCGGTTATTTTGTTCAATGACGGTGACGGTTATGTCCCGGGTCTGCTCCGCCGCTCTCATGGCGGCAAACAACCCCGCGGCACCGCCGCCGACAATAACGATGTTTTTTTTCATGGTGATTATTTAGGAGTACGCAAGGGAAACTTTTTGAAAAAAGTTTCCCTTGACCCTTCAAAAGCTTTCAAAAAATGATTGATCAGGTCATTGGATAACAGGAAGTATTTCGATACACTCAAGAGATCCCTGATTATTCAGAGACATGCCAAAGTCTTACTGAGGATTCTTCAGATACACATCATACTCGTCCCACATGACCTCCAGGGTGCGCAACCGCTTGCTGACCTCCTCCTCGCGGGCGCGGGAGACGGCCACCACCAGGGCGTTGAGGATACTCATAGGGGGCACGAGAGAATCCATGAAGGACGCCATATCGCTCTGGGCCACCAGCACGTGGTTATCCTCGGCGGCGATGGGAGAATCATAGGAATCGGTCAGCGCCACCACCTGCGCACCGGCCTTCTTGGCGTAGGCTACGGCATTGATGACACGCTTGGAATAGCGAGGGAAGCTGATGGCGATCATCACATCTCCTTCCTGCACGTTGAGGATCTGCTCGAACAGCTCGCCGCCGGAGGTGGTCTCAATGAGGCGGACGTTGCCGAAGATCATGCGAAGGTTATAGTTGAGGAAGCTCGCCAGGGTATAGGAGGAGCGAACACCGATGATATAGATGGTTTTCGCATTCACAATGGCATCCACGGCGGCCTCAAAGGCCTCGCGGCTGACGCCCTCCAAGGTGCGCTTGATCTTGTCCACGTCGGACATGAGCACCTTTTCCAGCACGTCGCCCTTACCGATGAGATGGTTGGTGACCTCCATACGCTGGAAGGAGGTGAGCTTGGTGCGGATCAGCTCCTGCAGAGCCTTCTGAAATTCGGGATAGCCGGCATAGCCCAGCTCCATGACAAAACGAACCACCGTGGATTCGGATACGCTGACCTCGCTGCCCAATTTGGCGGCGGTCATATACGCGGCTTTGTCATAATGAGCCAGCAAAAAACGGGCGATCTGTCTCTGGCCTTTGGAAAAACCGTCCATATTTTCTTCGATGATGCGGAGAATATCTCTTTTCATTGTCAAATACGTCCTTTTCTCTTGGGTATAAAGTGAATTTCAGCCCGAATCACGGGTTACACACTCCTGTTATTTTAACATATATATGAAAGAAAGTCAAGATATTTTGAAAATTTCCCTCGAACCCTTTCATCACTTTCTCCAATTTTCAATAGCCTCGCGGCTTTAATCCGTAAAATTGACCAAAAAAGAACAAAAATCAGAAAAAGCCTTGACAAGCAAGAGAAAGTATGGTAAAATGTTGATTCGGTACGGGTAGTTTTATGCGCCCGTCTCCTTACTGTGCATAAAATTTGTAAGATGCACGGTCTTTATAGTCCATAGGGAGGTAAACAAACATGGAAAAGATCAACAATTATTATGAGTGCCTGTTTATCGTCGACGTTGCCGACGGCGAAGAGGCCACCAAGGCTTCGGTCGAGAAGTTCGTAGGCATCATCAATGCCAACGCTGAGACCGTTGTGGAAGTTGCTGAGTGGGGCAAGCGCCGTCTTGCATACCCCATCAACGACAGACCCGAGGGCTACTACGTTGTAGTTACCTTCAAGGCTGCTCCCGAGTTCCCCGCTGAGCTGGAGCGTCTCTTTAACATCGACGAGAGCATTCTCCGCTCTGTCCTGATCCGTCTCGATTTCGTGCCCGTTCCCAAGGCTCCCGTAGTTGAGGAAGCTCCTGCTGCCGAGGCTGCTGAGGTCGTTGAGGAAGCTCCTGCCGCAGAGGTTGTCGAGGAGGCTCCTGCCGCCGAGGAAGCTCCTGCAGACGCAGAGTAATCCGGTCACAAGCCCAATAAAAATTCAGGAGGTTCATGATGTCACTCAACCTTAACAAGGTCATTCTCGCAGGTCGCCTGACCGCAGATCCCGAGCTGAAGCAGACCCAGAGCGGCATTGCCGTGGTCTCCTTCTCTATCGCCGTGAATCGCCGTTTTGTTTCCCGCGACAGCCAGCAGGGTCAGCCCGAGGCTGATTTCTTCCGCGTCACCGCTTGGAGAAGCACCGCTGAGTTCATCGCAAAGTATTTCCGCAAGGGTTCCGCGATCTGCGTTTCCGGCAGCATCCAGAACCGCAGCTGGATCGACCAGCAGGGTCAGAAGCGTTACTCCACCGATATCGTGGCTGACGAAGCCTTCTTCGTGGAGAACCGCAACGCGCAGGACAATATGTCCGCACCTGCCGGCGACATTTATTCCGCTCCGGCCTATGCGTCTCCCGCCGCAACGGCGCCCAAGTTTGAGGAGATCAAGACCGATGACGATCTGCCCTTCTGATCTCAGTCAGATCGGCTAACCACCGTGCCCAAGGCACACAAAATTTTTATGAAATAGTCGTGATATCACGACAGGAGGATTAAGATGGATAGAACCGAGAACACCGCTCGTCCCGCGCGCCCCTTCAATCGCAACAAGAGAAAGAAGGTTTGCATTTTCTGCGCAGACAAGATCGCTTACATTGATTACAAGGACACCAAGAAGCTGACCAAGTTCATCAGCGAGAGAGGCAAGATCCTGCCCCGCCGCATCTCCGGCGCTTGCGCTAAGCACCAGAGAGAGGTCAACATCGCTATCAAGCGTGCTCGCCAGGCAGCTCTTCTGCCCTTCATCTGCGATTAATCTCAAAAATCTTACAAAAAAACAGTGTGGTAAAACCACACTGTTTTTTTGTTTATAAACGCAAGGCCTTGACACGGTCCGCACAGAGATCAAAACGCCATGGTGGTCAATCCGTTTCCGATGATCGATCAACTCGCTCGGTAGCATCACCGTCAGTAGATACGTCCCCCGTTCCTTCGTCTCCCGTATCCTTCCCTTCCGCAGCGTCCACGAGGGCAAAGTAATCCTCAAGGCCGTCGGCAATACCAAGAGCCGCCTGCTCCTTGAAGTAAGGCAAGGCCATCAGCATGTCGTCTGAGGTGTTGGACAAATAGCCCATTTCCACAACGGTAGTGGGCACCTGCGCCCAGTTGGTTCCCGTCAGATCATCTGTTTCCAAAATATCCAGAGTTTCTACGCTCGCGGCATCCTCAAAGGCCCGAAGCACCGCCTCGGACAAGCTTCGGCTTTCGCTGTACAGTGCGGCGCAATCGGGAAAAGGATTTTTCTCAGATTGACAAACGGTTCTCGCGCCGCTCACGTCGGTGTCGTCGCTGATGTTGGCGTGAATACGGACGTAGGCCGCCGCCTGATAACGGTTGGCGATCTCGGCACGCTCCTTTTCGCTGACATCCACCTCAGCGGTTTCTCGGATCATGACCACACTGTAGCCCCGTTCGATCAGAACGTCCCGAAGCAGGAGTGCCACCTCCAGGTTCAGCACATGCTCGGGCCCGGCATACTTTCCTTCTCCTCCGGCAGGCATCTTAACCGCTGTTTTCTCCGAGTCGGGACCAATAGGCTCAGTCTCCGGGTTTTCTTCGGCTTGATGCCCTGCGGCAATGACAATGACCCTCTCACGGTTTTCACCTTTACCAACGTAATAAATATCGGCTCCCTCATGGGGTTCACCCGTGTAGTCCACAGCCCCCTCAAAAGGCACAAAGGTGTCCTCGGAACCGCCGGATCCGGGAATGACCAAAAGATCGGAGTTGACGTCAGCGTCCCCATAACGGATCCACAGCGCGTTCCATGCCGAGCAGGAGACAGCAGACAGACACATAAGACCTGCCAGGCCAAGACTCAAGAGTCTTGCGCTCCACATGGCCGCACGGCCATTTTTCGTTTGCTTTTTTTCGGTTTTCATATTTCTTCTCTGCATATGCGTTTCGTCTCCCGGGCTCTCCCGTAGGATGCCCGGGGACTATGATCTTTTCACTTGATGAGCATAAATGATATGTCTCTACCCAGCCATGGCAGGCAGAGCGCAGCCTGGCACTACCGTTCAACTACCTCTTTGCGCCTGCTTGAGATACCGTTCGGCAGAAGTCTCAAAGCCTTCCTCCACCAGAACGGGGCAAGGAAGTCCTGCCTTGTAGTGAGCGATATACTGCTTGAGCCACTGATAGTACTGATCGCCGTGACCGCCCTCCATGGGCTCAATATCACGGCTGTATTCCTGGGTATAAGCATCCGTAAAGATGAACTTACCGGGAGAGACCTCAAGGCGTTGGGCAGTCCATTCGTTCCACCAGGTAAGGCCAACCACCTTGGGATGCACCTCAAAGGCGTAGTACCACTGGCAGTACCAGAAGATACCGTGGTTTCGTCCGTGGGCAGTGGGCTCGGACATATAAGTCTCCTGGGTAGCCACGGCCACGCTGATCTGCTCGGGTTTGCCGTTCTTATCATTGGTCACACGGCCGTAATTATTCACGCTGAGGAAGCTCCATTGACCCTGGTCGTAATTGACGCCGAGACCCCACATGGAGCGGGTGGTATAGAGGTCCTTCAGGGGGAAATCCTCTTCGGTCTTGTGGGTGGTCAGCAGGAAAGGCTTACCGTCCCAGTAGACAAAGCAATCCTTCCATGCCTCGTTGGCGTGATAGTGATCGTACAGGCCTTGATACAGGGGACCCTCGCTATCCCCTGCCCAGAACACGACATAAGGCGTGCCCTTCCCCTCGGATCTCATTTCCATGATAGTATCGCAGATAGCATCCATGGGAGACTGGATATAGGACATCCACAAGGCCGTATTTCTCATATAGTTGTCGCCTGCATTGGTCAGGTCGATGACAATAAAGTCAACACCCGCTTCGTAAAGCTGGGTCATATGGGTGCGGATAACTTCCTTGTTGGAGCTACAGTAGTAGCCCAGCGCAGGCTTCGACCAGTAGTGGAAGGAGGGTGCGGATCCCCACTCCTGCTTTCCTTCCAGGATTTCCGTGATGTTATGCCAGTTGTCAACCTTACCGCCGGTCTTGCCCAGAATGGCGTCGAACCAGACCGAGTAGCAAATGCTCACAAGATCTGTTCTGTCGGTGATATCCAGACCCAGGGCATTGCCCTCGGTGGGGGTAGCGGTGATGGTCACGTTTTCTCTGACCTCCCCCTTGGAGGCAGCCAGAACGGCAACCTCATCTACAATAGCACCGCCACCGCCATGAACGAACAGCGAATAATTGCCGCCCTTCAGGTTATCGGTGGTGCAGTCGCTTTCCATAATCATATCGTTTGCCTCATTATATGCTTTGATCTTACCGTCCTCAAAGATAACGGTAGCCAGACAACGCGCGGTGTCCGTGCCGGCGGGAGTCACAAAAACCTTGGTGGTGTAGTCGGGCATACAGACCATGCTGATCTCATGCTGCCCCTCGAAAACACCTTCCTCTACAGGGATATCACACCAGCCTCCCGCCCAGCTCTGAGTATCGGGATGGTAGACCGTGATCTTGTTTGCGTTCTTCTGGAAGGATATCCACAAGCCGTCACCGGGGTTATCGGGGATCTTGCCCGCGTAGTTGCTGACATAACAGCCCCAGAAGGGGGTCATCCAAGCGCCGGAGGACGCCGAGATGATCTCCCAGGTAGCCGTCACGGTTACTTCCTTATAATCCTCAACCGACGCCGCGTCCACGGGACACCATACGGTCCAGCCGCCCCCCGTCAAGGTAGAGGAAGCGTCATCGTAAGGGATATACATTTTGCCGTCAATGGCATAAACCTCGGCATTAGGATGCCGAACGGCTGCGCCATCCGCAAGAGCGTCGTTGTCCGAAAAATCGGTGTGGAAAACGGTATAAACACCCGCGTCACCCTTCTTCAGAGGCATGCCCAGCTTTTCATCGGGGTATGCGTCCAGGATGGTGGTCTCGATTTCTTTTCCATATGTCACCTTGCCTTCGTTGAAAACACCCATATCCGGCGCCCACAGCTGAACGCCCTCCGTCTCAGGCTCAGTCTCGGGCAGGGTTTCAGACATAGTTTCAACGATTGTTTCGGCCACGGTTTCGGAAACAGTCTCCGCGAGAGTCTCAGGCTCAGTTTCGGGGGCAATTTCTTCCGGGGCCGTCTCGACAGACGTCGCCGGCTCTCCTTGGGTTTCGGGCTCGACGGTCGCCTCAGGCGCCGTAGTAGCCTCGGGAAGCGCCACGGTGCCGGTGGATGCCGCAGGAGCTTCAGTCGCGGCGTCAGTTGCCGCTCCGGTAGACATCGTTGTTTCGATTTCCTGACCGCCGCCGCTACAGCCAATCGTGAGCATCAGCCCCAACACCAGTACCAGGGAGAGCAGACAAAGACGCATTAATTTGCTTTTCATAACTTTTTTCATGGAAATTTCCTCTCTTTTAAAGTATACAACCGAACAGTTCGATCATGACTTCACAGGAGAATTATAGCATAGAAGCCCAGCATTGTCAAGACAAATTCACGAAAGCCCAAGGGCTGATTATGCTGAAAAATAGCACATTAACCAATTTTTCGTTTTTTTCTTTCTTTTTCAAAAAAATTTCAAAAAACGCTTGACAAAACGGGATGTCTGTGATATAATAATCGAGCGTTGTGAAAAGAACGCATGGCGGAATAGCTCAGCTGGCTAGAGCAACCGGTTCATACCCGGTAGGTCACAGGTTCAAATCCGGTTTCCGCTACCAAAGCAGTTGTCATCGCAAGATGGCAACTGCGAATTTATATGGCCCGATGGTCAAGCGGCTAAGACACCGCCCTTTCACGGCGGTAACACGGGTTCGATTCCCGTTCGGGTCACCAAAATCAGAAAAGCACTGTACTCGCAGTGCTTTTTTGATTTTGTCGGCTCGACAAGATCGGCACGGCATGCAAAGCACGCACGGGTTCGCATTCGTCCCTCGGAGATCGACGAGCTCGCTCGTCAGGCGGAGAGTGTGCGAATCTTCGAGCAAGCGAAATTCCCGTGTTCAACATAATCAATCAACGGCACGTCATTGCGCGACCAAAATTTGCATCATTTGGCAATCGGCTATCAAACAATTATGTGAAGGAGAAAAACGAAGCCTGATCAGGCTTCGCCGATGAATTGTATGGACGAAACAATGAAGAACAGTATCCATATCGAGTCTGCCGTCAAGGTAGAGGCAGCGGATGAATGGAGCAGACTTTTCGAGAGATACAAAGTGACCGAAACCGCGTGGATCGGTGCCGACGGGATATACTCCTTTGCGCTGGATGGAAACGATGCTTTTGCGAGTGCCACTGACTGCACGAAGACCTTTTTTATTTTCAGCGATACGCTGTTCGGTACTACGAGCGAGGACGGAAGAAAGGCGGTCCGGGAGGCTATGCCCAACCATACCTCCGCGATCCTTGAGGGAAACAAGCCCGACGCCGCCAGGCGCAGATTTGTCTGGGGCAAGGGCGGCAGCTGTACCCTTGACCTGCAGGATCTCGATGATAACGATAAGAAAAATCTTGTGGGTAAGGTGAAATGGTTCACGGACGGTCTTGTGCTGGGGGATAAGCTGTACCTGTTCTGCTATACCCCCATCGGACTCGTCAATGACAGGGTGGACATGGCCGTGTTCCCCATCGTGGAGGGCAACGCTGATTATGAGCATTATTCCCTCATCGAACCGATCCCTCAGCTCTGTATGCTGAACCATAAGGGTGAACTGGCCATTGACTACGGATACGCCGTCCACGTAAATACCAAAGAAGCGGGAGCGCCCGACCCTGACGGGTATATCTACATCTACGGCGGCGGTCGCGATTACAGAGGTTACGTTTCCCGCATCAAGGCAGAGGCTTTTCCCGATTTTTCCAAGCTGAGATACTATGACGGAAGCGGCTGGAGCGCAAATATTGCCGATTCCGCCGCCGTGATACGGGGCATATCCCGAGAGTACAGCGTGACGCCCATTCCCATAGGTCCGAAGGCCGGGAAATACATCGCTGTATTCATGGATGAGTGTGTTTCCGGTGATATTGCCTATGCCATCGCCGACACGCCGTACGGGCCTTTTGGTGAAGCCGTCCGTTTTTACCGCGTGCCCGAGGCGGGCGAGACGGTGCAGGACGCGAAAGGCGAGGAGGATACGGTATTTACGTATAACGCCAAGGCACATCCCCATCTGTCGGAGGGAAGCCGTTTACTGATCAGCTATAATACGAACGTGTGGAACGGCGATAACACCCCCTACTGCTATCACCCGAGATTCATTTGGCTTGACCTCAAAACGATTTGAGCTGTTCGGACGTCTCATGGAATACCTCCTGCCTCTATACGATCGAAAAAAGACAGGGGCGGATTCCTTTGGGACGATAAGGGTGTTCAACATATTCAAGCAATGGCTTATCACAAGCAACCTGAATCGAATGCTTCGGTTTAGGTTGCTTTTTTCTGTGAAGTGTTTTCAGAGCCATCATCGAACACGATAATCTCTCGTATAAAAAAGTTCAGGAGTTTCCGTGCTTTGTAATCATGCCGCTTCATGGTACACATATGTGAAGCAGAATATCCCCAAAATCGCTATTTGATTATTTGAAAAATTCAACCGTCAGTTCAATCGTGTAGCTTGCCCGTCTCTTGCAAGAATTGTTTTAATGGTGTATAATAAGCTTAGAAACACCGGTGCTTCAATTCATGAAAACGAGGTATACAATATGCAACTTTACATTGGCGATCATATCAAACGCCTTCGCAAGGAGAAAGGCATCACCCAGGAAACGCTTGCGGAGCGTATGCACGTTTCAACAGCGGCCGTGTCCAAATGGGAGCGGAACGAAGCACTTCCCGATATCAGCATGGTGCTGCCGCTGGCATCCTATTTCGGCGTATCTACCGACGAGCTGCTTGGACTTGACGCTGTCAAAGCCGAAGAAAGAATCCAGGAGATCATGAGCGAAAGAAACAGGCTGTGCGCACTTGGCAAAGAACGTGAGGCTTTCGATCTGATCGTGGCTGCCTATGGGGAATTCCCCAACGATTGGAGAATCGTCGAGGAATATATGTGGAAGCTCTACTATGATCCGAATTGCGAGGAGCCTTACGGTCACGAGGTGCACAAGGAAGAACTCTATCGCCTGTGTGAGCGAGTGCTGGATGAGTGCACGGTCGATCGCGTGCGCTACGCCGCGCTTTCCATTCTTGGCGGTCTGTATGCTCTGGATGGTCGGCTTGACAAGGCGATTGAGACAGCCAAGCGCTTTCCGACATTGCTCCATACACAGGAAAAGGAATTGCAAGGATGCTATGAAAAGGGTTCCACAGAGTGGTGGGCATACACACGCGCCGGCTTGGCTGAATTTGCGGAGTATCTGATGGTGGATATCCGCAATATGGCCTTAGCTACGGAAGATCCGCACGAATCCATTCGCATTTTGAAAAAAGCGATGGCCTTGATCGAGCTTTTGTTTGATGACGGGGACTTTTGCTTCTGGAATTATCATTTGGCAGAACTGCATATCTGGTTGGCCCATCGGTATGTGCGTATTCACGACTTGGATGCGGCTTTGGAGAACTTTGAAAAGGGCTTGCGATATGCCAAGGCTTATGACGATCTCCCGCAAACCGCCGCTCATACGTCCTTCCTTGTCCGCGGAAACGTGTTTGACGCAAGCAAGATCAATTCCGGCACGGAGGAAAACGACGTGGCGCGTGAGCTTGGGTATCTCCTTCAAATCGGCTCCTATCAGGAATTGAAGGATATGCCGCAAATGCAGGCTATCATCAAAAAATATGAACCTTTTGCAGGCAAGAAAAAGGATTTTTCGTAATATAACCCTGCCCCGCCTCGTGCGGGGCTTTGCTTTTAGATCACCTCTAAAAACGCTCTTGCCGATGAACCTGCGGTGCTTTATCCTTCGCAGTCGGCGCTGACCGTCAGATCTTCAAAAGACGCGGAGCATTGATACGCCCGCACACCCACCATACCCTGCATAAAGGGGTCGGGGTCGGTATAATCGATATACAATGTGCCATCCACGTAGACCTGCAAGCGCGCGCCCTCGCAGACCACCCTCAGATGGTATTCGTTTCCCGCTTGGAAGCTTCCCTCCGCACGGGTCAGCTCTCGATAACCGTAGCTCTGCTTACCCAAAACCACGGCATCTCCCAGCAGACCTACAAAATACCCTTCTACCCAATCGGTGCCTGTTTGCGCATCCTCGGCCGACGGAGGATTGGACATAAAATTGGGTGCTCCGGGATTGGTGGCTCGCACCAGGAGACCGCAATTAGGATCTTGCAGGGGCGTGACCCATACCTCTACGGTATAGTCACCCCAATTTTTGTCGCCGTACAAGCGCTTGCCCGAGGCATGATCACCGCTCAAGGTCAGTTGTCCGTCCCCCTGGCGCCAGCTGCCGTCAACATATACGCTACTGTCGCGGGCTCCGCCGAACATCACCGACGAGGGATCGACGGCCTCACTTTTCAGCAAGGTGAATTTCAGAAAATCCGCGTCTCCGTCCGTTAGCTTGAAGGAGAGCTCATGTTGTCCTTGGGTCATGGGGATGCCACGGCAGACAGCCGACGAAAGCTGCTCTCTTGCCGTCAAGGACACCGTAGCGACGGCAACTCCGTCCACGCGTATCTCCAAGGATACGTCTGCTTCCACCGCCTCCCTGCGGTATTGGATTGTCAGATCATAAATACCGTCTGCGGCGGCCAGTACGCGATACGAAAGAATATCCCCCGCCTCAGCGGATACCAGGGTTTTACCGTCTGCCTTCACGGTCTTGAAGCTTCCTGCCGAATAGCTGATGGCAGGGATAAGACCGTTCAGCTCAGACACGATCTTGTAGGTATCAGCCATGCCGCGGCCTCCCACGGCACCGGTGCCTCCAATGAAGCCGAAGGAGGCCTCACCGCCCTCGGTAACATAGCCAATGGCGCCGCCGCCCAGGGGACTGTCCTTGACGGTGCACAGCCGACGGTCGTTCATGTAGAAGGTATAGTCACGGCCGCTTCTCTCGACCTGAAGGGATTGGAGGCAATCAAATCTCACATCCTCTCCGAAAGAACGGATCATATCCACCCTCTGCTCAACAGTCTCTCCGTTCACCGTCATGGAGATGATGACCTGCTGGGTTGCGGGATCAAAGAGGCAGGTGCCGAAATTTTGCTCGTCGGTGTAGCTGAACACCGCCCCTGCACGGGCACCGTCCGCCATAGCGGTAACGTTATACTCGGCAGTATAGTCCCCCTCGAAAGCCTGCTTGGATATGAGGGTACTGTCAGCCCCCAAGGGAAGTCCGCCACCCGTAGAGCCAAAGCTTCCTGTCAGACGCCAGCCGGAGAGAGACGTGCCGCCCTTGAAGTAATGGTACACATCGGGCATATCCGGCACCTGCTGCTTGTCTGTGGTGGGGCCCATGATCTCCATGCTTTCACCGTTGAACACGATACGGTCTATGTTGGTATTTCTGTTAGGGGTCATGTTCACCAAGGAGTGGTAGACGATGTAGTAGCTATCCAGATCGGGCCCCTTAACCGTGGAGCTGTGTCCGATGCCGAAGACCTCGTCAGACGTATTGATCAAAAGCGGATTGTGGGCAAGGATATTTCCATAGGCAAGGGGGGATCGCTTAGATACGCCGTAGTAAATACGGTAGGACTTGCTGAGCACGTGGTTGCCCGTGTAGGTAAGGTAATAGTAACCGTCATGAAAGACCACCATAGGGCCTTCTGTCCATCCCTTGTTGACCGTAATCGCACTCATGCTGTGGCCGCTGATCATCTCGGAAGGGGAGGTCATTTTATAGGCCATCATCCCGCCGTGGCCCGCGGTATAGAAATACCATTCACCGTCGTTGTCTATAAAGACGGAGCCGTCGATAGACATACCCATATTATCCGTGATGGGCTCAAATCCCTCGGTGGGCGAGGTACTGCGCAGCACATAATGACCGTTGCCCGCAGGCGAGGTATACATATAAAAATAGCCGTTGTAATAATACACCTCGGGGGCATAGGCGCCCTTGGTGATCTTATCGCGGGTGCAAAAGCCCTCGTAGCTCCAATGCACAAGATCCGTGGAGGACCAACACTTGATCCCCGTATATCCGTCCTTGGTGCTGACGTACAGATAATACACGCCGTTATATCGCATGACAAAGGGATCGCCAAAGCCATAGCCCGGCCAGGCGTTTTCCGTGTCTGCCGTGAGGATGGGGTTTTGATAGTACATGATCTCCTCCGTTTCGGGTTCCTCTCCCGTTGTCACGTTTTCTCTGTCCATCGTGTCTGCCGTCTCAGGAGTCGTTTCAGGCTCTCGGATATCCACCGATTCAGATTCTTCTGCCGACGGGGTAGTTTCCTGTACATCCGGCGGCAGGGATGTCTCGTAGGTGCCTTTCGTTTCGGTTGGTTCGGAGGGACGATCCGTTTCGGGCACGTCCGACGTTGTCTCACTCGCCACCGTCATTTGGGTATGAGCCGTGTCCGCGGGAAAGATAACGGGCTCCGAGCTACAGGAGACGAGCATGGCACTCAGGAGTAGTCCCGTCAGTATAAAAAAGGGTGTTTTTTTCATGGTGACCTCCATCGCTTCTCTCGGTATTCTCTCCTCCATTATACCACACATCCATGGAAATTGCAAGCCGTATTTCCGGCACTTGACAGACATCTCCAAACGTGCTATAATCTATGGCGGCGATATTTTCATATCGCAACTAAACTTCAACGGAGGAAAGTCATGAAAAAGATTATGACATTTGTACTGACCTGCCTGCTTTTGACAGCCATCCTTGTCTCCTGCAATCAGGCAGATGCTCCCGCAGAAACCACACCCGGCACCGGCGTCGTTACCGAAGCCGCCACCGAGAATTCCACTCAAGCCCCTGCGGAAGATAAAACCGAGGCCGCCACCGTGGCCGAGGAAATAACCGACGCCGTTACCGAGGCGCCCACCGCCGCCCCCGTGGATACGGCTGAAACCCTGGCCGAAGCCGTCACCGACGGCGCAGAAGAGCCCACCGATACCGCCCTCTCCGACGAAACTGCTACGGAAGATCCTGACGCTAATCTCGGCGAGGATACCAACGAAGAGCTGACCGTCCCCGTAGAGGAGACAGAAGCTGTCACTGAGGAAGAGGTTGTTGAGCTTCCCTATGACGTCATGAGCATCCCCGTAGCTTCCTACGGCGATCTTGAGCTGGAAGGTTATCTGGCCTCCGGCTCCTTCACCTTCGACGATGAATTCGGTTGCGTCTACAGCGACGACGTAAACAACATGCTGGTGGTAACCAACGACTCCATGACCTCCGGCAAGCTGACCGCCACCTTCCTGTCCTCCTATGGCGACGTCAATGATAACGGCATCATCTTCGGTCTGGAGGATCCTGTGGGCGATCAGTACGAATTCTGGGAGGATGGCCCTGCTTACTACTTCCTGTTCGTATCTGATATCCAGCATCTCTACCTGGCTAAGGCCGGCTACAACGGCCAGCCCTGGACCGAGCTGTACGTCACCCCTATGCCCATTCCTGAATATACTCACGGTGAAACCGAGATCACTATCTCCGTAGAGTTTGACGGCGAGGGTGAAATCCTCTGCTACGCCAACGACGAGCTGCTCATCGACTATTATGATTTCGATCCTCTGAAGGGTGACAACTACGGCATCCGCTGTGAGGTTTTAGGCGTTGAGTACTACAACGTGGTAGCCGAGCACGAATAATTTTCGATTTAATTGCCTAAAACGCCGAGGGAAGCTTGCGCTTCCCTCGGCGTTTTCTGTCTGATCCACCAATGGTCTCGGCCAGGGGGGCTGATATAATCAACGGATAGCAAACTATCCACCACATTTCCCTCGTTTGGCCTGATGAACCCTCGTTTCCTCTTGACATTTCTTATAAATATGGTATAATAAATATTCGTGAGCCTTGCGCTCACGTCGCACTCTTTTTCCGCGAGGTACCGATCATATGCAAATCAAAAAATTCATAGGCGACAAGGCCTTTTACAAGATGGTGCTGATGCTCACCATCCCCATCATCATACAGAACGGCATCACCAATTTTGTCAATCTTTTGGACAACGTCATGGTAGGCCAGCTCACCACCGAGGAATTCGCGGGCGTGGGTATTGCTAATCAACTGATCTTCGTCTGCAATCTGGCCATTTTCGGCGGACTTTCGGGGGCAGGCATCTTCACCGCCCAGTTTTTCGGCAAGAGCGACCACGAGGGCGTGCGCTACACCTTCCGCTTCAAATTCTACACCGTATTGGCGCTCATCGCCGTTGGTGCGGCGGTGCTGATCCCCTTCGGCGAACCGCTGATCTCGGCTTTCATTACCGACGACGGACAGAGCGGAGATCCCGCGTTGGCACTTCATTACGGATATCAATATCTCTTGGTGGCACTTATTTCTCTGATCCCTGCGGCGCTGGCACAGGTCTACGCCTCCACCCTCCGCGAGACGGGACATACGGTGCCTCCCATGGTAGCCAGCGTAGCGGCGGTGCTGACTAACGCGGTGTTCAACTATCTTTTGATCTTCGGTAAATTCGGCCTTCCTGCTCTCGGCGTGATGGGGGCGGCCTTGGGTACGGTCATCGCCCGTGTAGTAGAGCTTGCCATCGTGCTGATCTGGTCCCATACGCACGCGAGTAAAGTGCCGTACATCAAGGGTGTTTACCGCTCCTTCAAGATTCCCGCGGAATTGAGCCGACGCATCCTCGTCAAGGGCTTACCACTCCTCGGCAACGAGTTTTTGTGGTCGTCGGGCATGGCAGTACTGAACCAATGCTACTCCACCCGCGGAATGGCGGCAGTCAACGCCATCAACATGAGCACGACGGTAACCAACCTTTTCAACATCGTATTTCTGTCCCTCGGAACGGCGGTGGCCATCATCGTGGGCAACCAGCTGGGCGCCGGCAGGATCGAGGAGGCCAAGGACACAGACCGCAAGATCATTGCCTTTTCCATGGTTTGCTGCGTTGGAGTGGGTGCTCTCATGGCGGTCTGCGCCCCCCTCTTTACCATGATGTACAATGCCCCCGACAGCACTAAGGCCCTGGCGGCGTCCCTCATTGTGGTTCACGCCTGCATGATGCCCTTTGAGTCCTTTGCCCACAACTGTTATTTCACCCTCCGCTCGGGCGGTCAGACCTTCATCACCTTCCTCTTTGACAGCGCCTTCGTGTGGGCCATCAGCGTCCCCACGGCCTTCCTGCTGTCAAGACTCACGACCCTGCCCCTGCTCCCTCTGTTCATCATCTGCACCGCGCTGAATCTCATCAAGTGCGTCATCGGTGCCTTGATGCTGAAATCGGGACGGTGGGCAAAGAGGCTGGTGTGAAGAGTACGAAAGGTACGCAAGGAACCCTTTTTGAAAAAAGGGTTCCTTGACCTCCCAAAAACTTTGCATAAAAAGACTTGTAAATTTTACCATCCTATGCTATACTGTTTGCAGGTATAGCATTTTGTTTTTCACACAGAAAGGACACCGCCATGACCATCAACAAAGCCCCCGAAACCATGACCTCCAAGGAGCGCGTCCGCCGCACCTTCGCCTTTGAAAAGACCGACCGTGTCACCATCGGCTACGAGGCCAACGCCGCCATTCATCAAAAGCTCTGTCACGCGCTGGGCATTCGTCCCGACGACTACGAGGGGCTGTACCGCGCTTTGGGCGTGGATTACCGCAGCATCGGCGCGCCTTACGTGGGCAAGCCTCTGCACGCCGTGCCCGAGAACCGCATGGTGGATCAGCTGGAGGGCTGCATCATGCGTTGGGTGGAGCATGAAACGGGGGGATACTGGGATTTTTGCGACTTCCCCTTGAAGGATGCCGCCGACGAGCTGTTTGACAGCTTCCCCGTTCCCAACCCCGATGATTTTGATTACGATGCTGCCCTGGCCGCCGCCAAGAGCTACGGCGGTGAGTACGGTCTTTACATAGGAAACCCCGGTGTGCCCGACATCATCAACTCCAACGGCCGCATCATGGGCATGGAGGACGTGCTGTGCCATTTGATGCTGGATGACGAGGCAGCCATGAATTTCATGCGCCGCCGGGCGGATTTCCAGTTCAAAATGATGGAACGACTTTTGGACAAGTGCCACGAGCATCTGGATTTCATGTGGCTGGGTGAGGATCTGGGCACCCAGATCGCCCCCATGGTCAGCCTGCCCCTGTATCGGGAGCAGATCAAGCCCATCCACAAGCAGTTCGTGGATCTGGCCGCGTCCTATGGTCTCCCCGTGATCATCCATTCCTGCGGCAGCAGCAGTTGGTTCTTTGAGGATTTCATCGAGATGGGCATCCGCGGGGTGGACACCCTTCAGCCCGAGGCAGTCAACATGAGTCCTGCCTATCTGGCCGAAAAGTACGGCGGGCGTTTGAACTTCCGTGGCTGTATCTCCACCGCAGGCCCGCTGGCCTACGGCACGGCACAGGAAACAGAGGACACCTGTCGCGAGACCCTCGGCATCATGATGCAGGCGGGCGGCTACCACTTCGCCCCCACCCACGCCATCCAGGACAACAGCCCCGTGGAGAACGTGATCGCCATGTATCAAGCGGCGCATACTTGGGGAAAATATTGAATGAACGGGAGAAAACTTCTTGAAAAAAGTTTTCTCCCGTACCCTCTTTCAAGAACCTTTAAAAAGGATTTATGCAAAACTCTATAGCAATCTTCACAAAAACCCTTGTAAATTTCATTTGATTATGCTATACTATAAATAAGTATAGTTTTTTTTTATTTTTATTTTCCGAAAGGAGTCCAACATGATCTACAACACCTTCACCCTTGATCCCCGCTATCCCGATTGTCTCGTCAATACATACATCCACGACGATGTTCCCGAGCTGAATATGCCCCCCCGCCGCGCCATCATCGTCTGCCCCGGCGGCGGCTATCAGTTCCTCTCCGACCGCGAGGCCGAGCCTGTGGCACTTCAGTATTTCGCCGCAGGTCTGAACGTGT
>SVTR01000023.1 GCA_015063685.1 Oscillospiraceae bacterium
CCCACCCCCCATCTCAACGCATCCCCCGCCGATTTCGCCCCCACCGTCCTGATGCCCGGTGATCCCCTCCGCGCCAAGTTCATCGCGGAAACCTATCTGGAGAACCCCCGCCTGGTCAACAACGTCCGCGGCGTGCAGGGCTACACGGGCACCTACAAGGGCAAGCCCGTCTCTGTCATGGCATCCGGCATGGGTCAGCCCTCCATCGGCATATATTCCTATGAGCTGTTCAATTTCTTCGGTGTGGAGACCATCATCCGCGTGGGCTCCTGCGGCGGTTACCACCCCGACCTCCACGCCCGTGACATCGTCATCGCTCAAGGTGCCTGCACCAACGGTGCCTACCCCACCCAGTACGGTCTGTGCGGCACCTTTGCCCCCCTCGCTGATTTCAATCTGCTCCGCCGTGCTGCCGACATCTGCGACGCCAAGGGTCTGCGCTACATGGTGGGCAACATCTTCTCCTCCGACATCTTCTACGACGACCGTCCCGACGTGTGGCTGTCCTGGCAGAAAATGGGCGTTCTCGGTGTAGAAATGGAGGCCGCCGCCCTCTACTGCAACGCCGCCCGCGCGGGCAAGAAGGCACTCTGCATCTGCACCGTCAGCGATTCCTTCCCCCACCCCGAGGAGAACACCACCGCCGAGGAGCGTCAGACCAGTTTCACCCAAATGATGGAGGTCGCGCTGGAATTGGCGTAAAGAGCGAGAGTACGCGAGGAGTACGCAAGGGGGAACTTCTTGTAAGAAGTTTCCCCCCTTGACCCCCCTTCAAGAACTTTCAAACAAAAAAAGAATTAACCAAGTCATCAGGCACTCTACGTACCGTAGGGGAGGGGTTTCCCCTCCCGCATAGGTAAAATTCCCTTCCAACAGGTGAACCATATGAAAAATAAAACCAAACGAATCTTTCTCATCGTCCTCGACTCCTTCGGCATCGGCGCCGCCCCCGACGCGGCTGATTTCGGTGACGCGGGAGCCGACACCCTTGGCAGCATCAACGCCACGGGTCAACTGAATATTCCCAATCTGACCAAGCTGGGTCTTGGCAACATCGACGGGGTCACCGCAGTCCCTGCCGTTGACTCCCCCCTGGCCACGGTAGCCCGCATCCGCGAAAAGAGCCGCGGCAAGGACACCACCACGGGTCACTGGGAAATCGCGGGCATCGTGTCCGAGTCCCCCATGCCCACCTATCCCGACGGCTTCCCCGCTGAAGTCATGGAGGCCTTTGAGACCGCTGTGGGACGTGGCACCCTGTGCAATCTTCCCTACTCCGGCACCGACGTCATCCGTGATTACGGCGAAGAGCATCTCCGCACCGGCAAGCTGATCGTCTATACCTCTGCCGACAGCGTGTTCCAGATCGCCGCCCACGAGTCTCTCGTTCCCGTGGATGAGCTGTATCGCATCTGCGAGATCGCCCGCGGGATTTTGCAGGGTAAGCACGGCGTTGGCCGTGTCATTGCCCGTCCCTTTGAGGGCGAGGCACCCAATTTCAAGCGCACCGCCAACCGCCGTGACTTTTCCCTCGTCCCGCCCCACGGTACCATGCTGGATCGCATCAAGGAAGCGGGACTTGACACCATTGGCGTAGGTAAGATCGGTGACATTTTCGCTCAGGCCGGCATCACCGAGACCAATCCCACCCACGGCAACCGTGAGGGCATGGAGGTCACCACGACCATGCAGGGCCGCAACTTCCACGGCCTTTGCTTTGTCAATCTGGTAGACTTCGATATGCTTTACGGGCACCGTCAGGACGCCGTGGGCTACGCCAAGGCCATGAGCGAATTTGACGCATGGCTGGGTGGCTTTATCCCCAACATGAAGGAGGATGATATCCTCATGATCACCGCCGACCACGGCTGTGACCCCTCAGACCAAAGCACCGACCACACCCGCGAGTATATCCCCTTTTTGATGTACGGCGCGTCCGTCACCCCCGAAAATCTCGGCACGCTGACGGGCTTTGACAACATCGCGGAGATGGTGTGTGAAAAGTTGATTTCTGAATAACAAAGATAAATTGTTGTTTACCACCTGCGGTGGGACTTTGGCTCGGGGTAGTGTATCCTATGCGTACCACATACCGCGATGGGTAGTTAGGCAGCTATATTGTTGTTTAGCGTGGCGACCGCCGCGCGCTGTCATCCTGAGCAAGGCCGCTGGCCGCGCCGAAGGATCTCCTTCTGCCTCTCCAAACCATGATCATAAAAGGACTTTCGTTTATCGCGAGATCCTTCGACTCGGGCTTGCGCTTTGCGCGGCCCTCGCTCAGGATGACTGTTTCAAGGCGGGGCACAACAACGCTAAACAACAATTTAACTGCCCAACTGCTCATCGCGGTATGTGGCACGCACAGGATGCACTACCCCGAGCGATGGCTGCGGGCACTGCCCGCTAAACAACAATTTGCACTCATATAGGAGACATCCATGAAAGAAAAAATGCTCATTGAAAAAGCCCTCGCCGCCCGCGAGGCAAGCTACAGTCCTTATTCGGGCTTTGCGGTAGGTGCCGCCCTTCTGTCGAAGGACGGGCGTATCTTCACGGGCGCGAACATTGAGTCCGCATCCTACACCCCCACGATTTGCGCCGAGCGAGTAGCCTTTTTTACCGCCATTCACCAAGGTGTCAAGGAGTTCTCCGCCATCGCCGTCGTCGGCGGCAAGGCCGGGGAGTCCGTCTCTGCCTATTGCGCCCCCTGCGGCGTGTGCCGTCAAGTCATGGCGGAGTTCTGTACGGGAGATTTTGAGATCGTCCTGTACGACGGCAAGAGCCCCAAGGTATACACCTTGAACGATCTTCTGCCCGAGAGATTCGGCAAAGCGGATCTTTCCTGAAAATATTACCACATTTTTTGACCAATTCAATCCACATGGGAGGTATCCCTATGAGAATGTACGATATCATCGAAAAGAAAAAGCACGGTCTTGAGCTGACCCGAGACGAGATCTTCCAAATGATCCGCGAATACACCGACGGCTCTATTCCCGACTATCAGATGTCCGCTTTTTGCATGGCGGTCTACTTCAAGGGCATGTCCGACCGCGAGATCTTTGACCTCACCGAGGCCATGGCCACATCGGGCGACACGGTTGATCTGTCCGTCTTCGGCGACAAGAGCGTGGATAAACACTCCACGGGCGGCGTAGGCGACAAGACCACCCTCATCGTAGCGCCCATCGTGGCGGCCTGCGGCGGCATCGTAGCCAAAATGAGCGGCCGCGGTCTGGGTCACACGGGCGGCACGGTGGACAAATTGGAGTCCTTCCCCGGCTTCCACACGTCTCTGTCCCCCGAGGCCTTCACTGCCCAGGTGCAAAAGTGCAACCTGGCCGTCATCGGTCAAAGCGGCGATCTCGCACCTGCCGACAAGAAATTATACGCCCTCCGGGACGTCACCGCCACGGTAGATACCATCCCCCTCATCGCCTCCTCCATCATGAGCAAAAAGCTGGCGGCGGGGACAAAGTCTATCGTGCTGGATGTGAAGTGCGGTAGCGGCGCCTTTATGAAGACCCCAGAGCAGGCAAAGGCTTTGGCGGAAATGATGGTCAAGATCGGCCGCGCCCACGGGCGCAACACCCACGCCATCATCAGCAACATGGACATTCCCCTGGGTCACGCCATCGGTAACGCCTTGGAGGTGACAGAAGCCATCGAGGTGCTGACGGGCAAGGGGCCCGACGATCTCCGTGAGGTCTGCCTGACTCTGGCTACGCTTATGGTAGCGGCATCCTGCCATCTGTCCATTGAGGAATCCAAGGCACGCACCAAGGAGGCCTTGGATAGCGGCGCGGCTCACGCAAAATTCTGCCAGTGGATCGAAGCCCAGGGCGGTGACGCGGCCTATGCCCGTGATCCTTCCCTGTTCGGCACCGTAGCCCACAGTCTGGAGATCATCGCCGAGGCTGACGGCTACGTGCTTTCCTGCAACGCCGAGGAGATCGGACTTGCGGCCATGATGCTGGGCGCGGGACGGGAGACTGCCGAGTCTGTTATTGATCCCCGTGCGGGCATCCTGCTTCTGAAAAAGCCCGGGGATGCCGTAAAGGCAGGCGACGTGATCGCGCGTCTTTTGACAGAGCGGGCCGATACCCTTGCGGGCGCGGCCGACAAGGTCAAGGCGGCCATTCAGTTGTCGGATAAGGCCGTTGAGACAGGAAAGCTGATTTACGAGATTATTTGAGGTAAATTGTTGTTTATGGGCGTTTACTGACCAACGCGGTCATCCTGAGCAAGGCCGCTGGCCGCGACGAAGGATCTCTTTATACCTGTAAAAAACCATTGTCATAAAAAGGTTTTGCTTCCTGTGGGATCCTTCGACTCGGGCATCGCCCTCTCTCAGGATGACTGTTTCAAGGCGGGGCACAACAACGCTAAACAACCATTTACACCCCCACGGAGGTACAGACATATGAACACCAACACCCCCATGATCATCGGCATTGCAGGCGGCTCGGGCAGCGGCAAGACCACCCTGTGCGAGAACATCATTGCCCATTTCGGTGACGCCATCGCTGTTCTGCGCCACGACGACTACTACAAGGCGCACCCCGATCTCCCTTACAGCGAGCGGGAAAAGCTGAACTACGATCACCCCCACGCCTTCGATAACGACCTTTTGGTGGCTCACATTGACCTGCTCAAGGCAGGAAAGGCCGTGGACTGTCCCACCTACGACTATACCGTCCACAACAGAAGCGACGTAACCCGTCGCGTGGAGAGCCGCCCCGTCATTTTACTGGAGGGCATTTTGATCTTTGAATCCCAAGCCCTTCGTGACAGGCTGGACATGAAGATCTTCGTGGACACTGACGCTGATGTGCGCATCCTGCGCCGTCTTGTCCGTGACGTGAAGGAGAGGGGACGCACCCTGGAATCCGTGGTTGCCCAGTACCTCACCACCGTCAAGCCCATGCACGAGGCCTTTGTGGAGCCTTCCAAGAAATACGCCGACATCATCGTCCCCGAGGGCGGCATGAACCCCGTGGCCTTTGGGATGATCATATCCGAGATCTCCAACCATTTACATCTGGCAACCGTTTGATTTTTTGACGAAAAGATCTCCCTTTTACATTGAAAACACCGGAGGTATATATGCCTAAATATGAGGTTCTCACCAGAGA
The DNA here is from genome assembly GCA_015063685.1 of Oscillospiraceae bacterium. GTDB lineage: Bacteria > Bacillota > Clostridia > Oscillospirales > CAG-272 > CAMEON01. Next base: position 5,136 of record SVTR01000023.1, read on the forward strand.
ACTCACCGAACAAATAAAAGAGGCCAAGGCAACGGGGCAGTTCCCTGCCGTAGCCTTTGACGACAGTCAGGTCATTCGCCGTCGGAATCTGGCCAAGGACACCGCCACCGTCTGGCGGCCCACCTTTGTCCACGACATCGACAAGATCCTGCACTGTCCCTACTACAACCGCTACACCGACAAGACCCAGGTCTTCTCGCTGTATAAGAACGACGACATCACCCGACGTTCCCTCCACGTTCAGCTCGTGTCCCGCATCTCCCGTACCATCGGCACGGTGCTTCACCTGAACCTTGACCTCATCGAGGCCATTGCCTTGGGTCACGATATCGGTCACCCGCCCTTTGCCCACACGGGCGAGGCTTACCTCAACGAGCTGTATTTCAAGCAGACAGGGCGGCATTTCTATCACAACATCCACTCCGTCCGCGTGCTGGACAGGATCTTCCCCTATAACATCAGCCTCCAGACCCTCAACGGCATCGCCGCCCACAACGGGGAGCTGGAGTCCGAGGAATACCACCCCGTGCCCCTCCATAGCTTTGAAGAATTTGACCGCATCATTGAGGACTGCTATACCGACCCGGCCAAGATGAACGCCATGATGCCCTGCACCCTGGAGGGAGCTGTGGTGCGTCTGTCGGATATCATCGCCTATCTCGGCAAGGACCGACAGGATGCCGCCCGCACCAAGATGGTGGAGGAAAGTATGTTTGTCAACGAGGACATTGGCTCCATCAACGCCGAGATCATCAACAATCTTGTGGTCAACGTCATTGAAAACAGCTACGGCAAGCCCTATATCAAGCTGGACAACAAGCATTTCAAGGCGCTTCGCAAGTCTCGTCTGGATAACTATGCCCGCATCTACAACTACGCCGCCGCCTTCTCCCATCTGGACACCACGGTGAAGCCCATGATGGCGGAGATCTACGGTCAGCTTCTGGACGATCTCAAGGCGGGCAACAAGTATTCTCCCATTTTCCGTCATCACATCGACTATGTCAACGCGATCTACTACAAGCGGGATCTGCCCTACGAGCAGGAGGATCCCCATGACATCGTGGTGGATTATATCGCCAGCATGACCGACAATTACTTCATCGACCTTCACGGCTATCTCTTCCCCGAAAGCCCTCTGCGCGTGGAATACAAGGGCTATTTTGACGAATGAAAATCATATAAAGGATATAAACTCATGTTTGAAAAAATACTGGAACTCATTGAAAAGTACCCCCGCATCATCATTCACCGCCACAAAAATCCCGACGGTGACGCTCTGGGATCCCAGATCGGTCTTAAGCATATGCTCAGAGACACCTATCCCCAAAAGGAGATCTTCGTGGTGGGTGACATGACTCCTCGCTATGCTTTCATGGTGGACGAGCCCATGGACGAGATCCCCGACGAGGCCTATGAGGGGGCATTGGCCATGGTGCTGGACACCTCTGCCAAATCTCTGATCTGCGACGAGCGTTACGCCACGGCGACCGCCACCGCCCGCCTGGATCACCACATTTTCGTGGAAAAGATCTGTGACGAGGAAGTGACCGACACCTCCTTTGAAAGCTGCTGCGGTCTCATCACAGCCCTGGCCATTGAGGGCAATCTCGCCGTCTCTCCCGTGGCCGCCAAGGCATTGTATACGGGTATGATCACCGACTCGGGTCGCTTCCGCTACGATTCCACTTCGTCCCAGACCTTCCGCATGGCGGCCTTCCTCATGGAGCGCAAATTTGAGACGGGAGACATCTACCGCAACCTCTACGCCGACGAGCTGTTCTTCATCCAGCTTCGTGCTAAGATCACCTTGAAGATCCAAACCACGCCCCACCGCGTGGCTTACGTCTACAACACCGCCGACGAGGTGGCCGAGTACGGTGCAGACACCTTCACCATCTCCCGGGGCATGGTCAACGTCATGTCCGAGATTCGCGGCATTGACACCTGGGTGAATTTCACCGAGACTGAGGGCGGCGTGCTTTGCGAGATCCGCTCCAATAAATATAACATTAACCCCATCGCCGTGAAATACGGCGGCGGCGGTCACCAAAAAGCAAGCGGTTGCACGCTGAAGGATCAGAGCGAGGCCATGAGCCTGCTTGCCGATCTCAATGCTCTTGCGGAGGTAGAAGCCCATGAATGAACAAATGAAGGTCATTTTTGAAAAGATCAAGGCCTACGATCGCATCGTCATCTTCCGGCACAAGCGTCCCGACGGCGACGCGGTAGGCTCCACCCTGGGTCTGCGGGGCATTCTGAAGTTGAGCTTTCCCCAAAAGGAGATCATCGTCAACAACTGCGATTATTCCGACTACGTGGGCTTCCTCGGCGGCGAGGATCCCGCCATGCCCGATGAATTTTACGCCGAGGCGTTGGGTATCATCATCGACACCGCCACCTCCGACAGAGTGTCCAACCCCCGCTACGCTCTCTGCAAGGAGATCTGCAAGATCGACCACCACATCCCCAAGGAGTCCTACGGTGACTATGAATGGGTGGAGGAGCATCGTTCCTCCTCCTGTGAGATGATCGCCGCCTTCTACGCCGCCTTCAAGGATGAGCTGAAGATCGACGTGGACACCGCCACCCTCATTTACGCAGGTATGGTTACGGATTCGGGTCGTTTCCGCTTCCGCTCCGTATCGGGTGACACCATGCGCTTGGCAGGAATGCTGCTGGACGAGGGTGTGGACACCGATCACCTCTACGCCAACCTCTATATGAAGGAGTTTCACACCCTGAAATTCCAGGCCGAGGTCTACAAGAAAATGAAAATTTCCGAAAACGGCGTGGCTTATCTCTACGTGAGCCGCACCATGCAGGAGAAGTTCGGGCTGACCTTTGAGGAGGCCTGCGCCTCGGTGTCCTACATGGATTCCATCAAAAACAGCCTCATCTGGATCGCCTTTATTGAGGCTGACGACGGCAACATCCGCGTGCGTCTCCGCTCCCGCTTCGTCACCGTCAATCAGATCGCCGAGAAGTACAACGGCGGCGGCCACGATTGCGCCAGCGGTGCCACGGTCAAGAGCCGTTCTGAAATGAGAAGGCTCATCGCTGATGCCGATGCTCGCCTCAAGGAATACAAGGAAAGCAACGAGGGGTGGCTATGAGGATCCTGATCACCAATGACGACAGCATCACCTCCCCCATTCTTCCGGGACTGATCCGCTGGGCGAAGACCAAGGGCGACGTGACCGTGGTGGTGCCCAAGGTGGAGCAGAGCGGCAAAAGCCAGGCCATTGAGTTTTACCGTGAGGTGGAGATCAAGGAGGTAGACCTGGCCCCCGATCTGAAGGTGTGGGCCATGGACTCCACCCCTGCCGATTGCGTGCGCTTTGGCGTGCTGGGGCTTCATCAGACCTACGATCTGGTGCTGTCGGGCATCAACCGAGGACTCAACGTGGGTCACGATATCGTCTATTCGGGCACCGTGGGTGCCATCTACGAGGGCTCACGGCTGGGCATTCCCGGCATTGCCCTGTCCTCTGCCCCCGACGATCTGCCCGAGGCGCTGGCCCAGCTTGACGGCGTTTGGGATTGGGTCATGGCGCATGATCTGCTGTCTCACAATATGCTGTATAACATCAACTTCCCCCGTGAGGCCAAAGGCATCCGCGTGACTCGCCAGGGCGGCGTATTTTTCTCGGACGGCTTTGCCCGCCGCGAGGGGGATATGTATATCCAGGTCGGCGCGCCCGTCACCGAATACGGACATGATCTGAACATGGATATTGACGCCATCCGCAACGGGTACGTGTCGGTGACTCCGCTGGCGGCGGAACGAACAGATAAGGAAGCTTTTGAGGCACTCAAGCATCTGGAGGCTTGAGCTCTTCGAAAAGGTGGTATAAAATATGGAAACAAGCAGACATGATTATATTGACCGCTACGGTTATTACTGTGGCGTTGAGATTGTCAGCGAGGACGATGATCTTGTCGTATTTAACAGCAAACCGAGCTTATCCTTTGACTTAAAAAAACACGGTATAAAAATAAGACGTTCTAATCATTATGATTACGTTTTGCGTTACGTTTTGAGGAATGGACAAATATTTCTTCGCGGGATCGAAGTTCGGCTTTCTTTTTTTCATAAAAGAATTCAAATCTTTGGCGTGAACGCGAAAGCATATAGCAAAGAAAAACGAAGCATCTTTGTTTTTGATGATATTCCCGTGGAATACAGCGGAACCTTGCACATAGGAAAAGCTTTCGACCATCAATATTGGGCGCATGATGAAAAAACTGCTCCCGTGCCATTCTCACCCGAAGTCTACAAGGAGAATGGATATATTAAATTTGAAAAAGGCACAATGACCGAAAAAGAACTGATCAGCAGGAAATAAACTCCAAATAAAACACCGCACCACCCAATCGGGTCGTGCGGTGTTTCTATGTGTGCATATAAGTTTCTTGGAAGGGGCATGGGGAAACCTTCTTGCAAGAAGGTTTCCCCATAAAAAATCTCACGCTGCAAATCTGGACTTATCCCAAGCAGGGCATTCCGACATACGACGGAAATCGTACCACAGGATGGTAGCGCGAGTCTCTGTCCCCGTCATACTGCGGGTGACTTTGAGGCTTGCCAACGCCACGGGCACGTAGGGAGTGGGATTATAGTCGTACTTGCTGGAAATGGTACCGCCGCCCGTGATGTTACCGAACATCTCGCCCCAGCCGCCGTAGTAGTTCAGGTACTCCTGAAAATCGTTGTAATGATTGTAGGTGTAGAAGACGTACTTTTCGTCGGGGTCGATGATCTTGTTGCCATTGCGGTCAAAGCGGGCGTAGACGATGCGCGCCGCGCCACGGGTGATCCTGGTACCGTTATTATACAGCACGGCGGAGTAGGAGGGATCGCAGTCGGTGCCTGTGGTGCCGATGTCCATCTCGTAGTAGGTGAAATCACCGCCGCAACCGCTGATGCGGGGCAGAACGGGCTCGTAGGGGTAACGGGAGGTATCACCGCTGAACTTGGTGTGATTGACACGGAGATACTCACCCCAAATGCTGGCGGTGGGCTTAGTGGATTTACTGGTGGAATGGTTGGCGGGAATGTCACCAAACGCCCAAACGTAAGCGGCGACCTCCTCCAGGGTGATATACGCGCCGCCGCGGTAAATACGGAAGACCTCGCGGCCGTAGGCATCCACCACCACGTAGGTATTCTCGTCAATGTAGTAAGGATCGTTGTTCTTGATATACTTGCCGTCCTCCATGGGGCGGTATTCGGAGATATTGGGCGCCTGGTCGGGAACGTAGGGATAGCCCGACAGCTGACCGTTCTGGGTACGGTCAAGGGCTTCCTGATAACTGCCCGCGGGCTTGTAACCTTCGGGAGAACGCTCTGCTTCGATGATGACCGTGGGGGGAATGTACTCGGTTACGGGCTCGGTCTCAGGCTCAGTCTCAGGCTCGGTCTCGGGCTCGGTTTCGGGCTCGGTTTCGGGCTCGGTCTCAGGCTCAGTCTCAGGCTCGGTCTCGGGCTCGGTCTCAGGCTCGGTCTCAGGCTCGGTCTCAGGCTCAGTCTCAGGCTCAGGCTCGGGGTCGGTCTCAGGCTCAGTCTCAGGCTCAGTCTCAGGCTCAGGCTCGGTCTCGGGCTCGGTCTCAGGCTCGGTCTCAGGCTCAGTCTCGGGCTCGGTCTCAGGCTCAGTCTCGGGCTCGGTTTCGGTCTCGGTCTCAGGCTCGGTTTCGGACTTGGTCTCGGGGTCGGTTTCGGACTCGGTCTCAGGCTCGGTTTCGACAGGCTGAGTCTCGACAGGCTGAGTCTCGACAGGTTGGGTCTCAGCAGACAGATCCGCCCCTTCGGGAACAACCACGATGACAATGGTGTCGCTGAGATCCCTCCACATGACGGTCACGGTGACCGTGCCCTCGTTTTGAGCCGTAACAAAACCGTATCCCGTCAAAGAAACCACATCACCCATGGTGGCCCAGGTCAGCTCATCCTTCAACTCGTCAGGGGCGTTGGTATACAACTGCGCGGTATAGCCCTTGGTGAGTCGGAGCACATCTCCCCCGGCAATTTCCAAGGAAGTAAACCCTTCATAGTCCTTCGAAGGCCCACTTTCGGCTTCCGTGGACGGGATATCCGTGCATTCACTTTCCCAACCAGTCAGTTGCTCTGTGCCCGCCATCGGGGCATCTCCGATCTCCGTGCAACCGAAGATAAGGGACAGCATGACGAGAAGCATCGCGGATAGTAACCATAGCTTCTTCATATTTTCACGTTTCATTTCATCTTTCACCTTTTGTTTGATAAATCGCCCTTATTCTATCAGATTTTTCCGTTTCCGTCAAGAGGTATCACAGAGAATTCAGAAAACAGGCTTGGGAAAAGAAAAAGCCCGCACCACCGATAGCGTCCATGACGCTTCGGGTACGGGCTTTTTCTTTGTGGGATCATCAAATCAGCGGATCTCCACGTTCACTTTCTTGCCGCCGGGAGCGGCTGCGGCCTTGATGACTGTACGGATAGCCTTGGCGATCTTACCGTGACGACCGATAACCATACCCATGTCATCGGGAGCGACGCTCAGGGTCATGGTGATGGTATCGTCATCCTCTTCGTAGAGCACCTTTACCTCATCGGGGCTGTCCACGATGGCGGCGGCTATGTCGTGCAGGGTCTTCTGAAGCTCTGTCATGACAAATCTCCAGAAAGGGATCAGTCAATGATACCGTTCTTCTTGAACAGGGACTTGACAGTCTCGGTGGGCTGAGCACCCTTGAACATCCAATCCTTAGCCTTCTCAGCGTCGATCTTAACCTCGGCAGGGTTGGTCATGGGGTTGTAGTAGCCGATCTCATCAATGAAACGGCCGTCGCGGGGATAGCGGCTGTCGGCAACGACAACGCGGTAGCTGGGAGCCTTCTTCTGGCCCATTCTGGTCAGTCTGATCTTAACCATGGTTTGTTCCTCCAAAAATTTAAAATTATTTTTCTTTCTTATATTGTCTTCGCTCTGTATCAGAACGGAAACTTCATCTTGCCACGCTTACCAAAAGCGTTTCTTTTTTTGCCGTTCCCCATATCTGAGAACTGCTTCATGAGCTTTTTGATCTGCTCAAACTGCTTGAGCAGCTTGTTGATCTCCTCCACGGTGGTGCCGCTGCCTGCCGCGATGCGCTTTTTTCGGGAGGCGTTCAGCAGAGCCTCAGGGCGGCGACGCTCCTCGGGGGTCATGGAAGTGATGATGGCCTGCTGGTGGGCGATGGCCTTTTCGTCGATCTGTGCATCCTTCAGGGCACCGGGCTTCATACCGGGGATCATACCCGCCAGCTGCTCCAGGTTACCCATGTTCTTGATCTGCTCGAACTGGTCGAGGTAATCATCCAGGGTGAAGGTAGACTCGCGGATTTTCTGCTCCAGCTCGGCGGCCTTCTTTTCGTCGAACTGCTGCTGGGCTTTATCAATGAGAGTCAGGACATCGCCCATACCCAGGATACGGCCGGCCATGCGGTCGGGGTGGAAGGGCTCGATGGCGTCCATCTTCTCGCCCACGCCGATGAACTTGATGGGCTTACCCGTCACATAACGAATGGACAGTGCGGCACCGCCACGGGTATCGCCGTCCAGCTTGGTGAGGATGACGCCGGTGATGTCCAGCTTTTGGTTGAAGGTGTCGGCCACGTTGACGGATTCCTGACCGATCATGGAATCGACCGTCAGCAAAATCTCAATGGGCTTCACCTTTTCCTTGATCTGAATCAGCTCATCCATGAGCTGCTCGTCGATCTGCAATCGGCCCGCGGTATCCACGAACACCATATCAAAGCCCTTTTGTTCGGCGTATTTGACGCCCTCGGCGGCGATCTTCACAGGGCTTTCCTTGTCGCCCATCTGGAACACGGGGATGTCCAGCTGTGCGCCCAGCACCTCCAGCTGCTTGATAGCGGCGGGACGGTACACGTCACAGGCCACCAGCAAGGGGCGCTTGCCCTGCTTCTTATACATGCCTGCCAGCTTACCCGCGTGGGTGGTTTTACCCGCGCCCTGCAGACCCACCATCATGATGACCGTGGGAGGCTTGGGGTCGATCTCCAGCTTGGCCTGTGTGCCGCCCATGAGGCGCGTCAGCTCCTCGTTGACGATCTTGACCACCTGCTGACCGGGGAGCAGAGATTCCATGACCTCGGCACCGACGGCTCGCTCGGAGACGATTTTGATAAAGTCTTTAACGACCTTGAAGTTGACGTCGGCCTCCAGCAGCGCCAGCTTGATCTCGCGCATACCCGCCTTGACGTCAGCCTCGGTAAGCTTACCTTTATTTTTGAATTTCTTAAACGCGTTTTCCAGTTTTTCGCCCAGACTTTCAAACATGGGGGAAGTTCCTCCTTTCTCGGACGGTTGCGACCCTATGGGTCGGCTGATCTATATATGAGTGATGTATCTTGAGAGATCCTTCGACTCGAGCTTTGCTCTCGCTCAGGATGACCGTATTATGATACCCCTTCGGGGGTGGTAACAACGGCGCAAAGTGCTTTGATCTCTTCGCGGAGACCATCGGGAATATTTCCCTCCCCCTCGCACAGGGCAAGGGCTTTTTGAGCGTGGGCCTCGGCCTCCTTGAAGCGGCGGAGAAGGCCTAACTTTTCCTCATAGAAATAAAGCTCTGTCTCAGTTTTCTTCACAGTCTCGCGGACGGCCTGGCGGGTGATGCCGAAGGTCTCGGCAATCTCGGAAAGGGACAGATCGTCGTTATAGTAAAGATCCATGATCTCACGGCGGCGCTCGGGAAGCACCTCACCGTAAAAGTCCAGAAGATAGCCGATCTGTAGGTCTTTTTCAAACATGACACGGCCTCCTCTGATACGCATAATTAGTGTAAAGCAAATTGCTTTACAGATTATAACACACTCTCCCCAGTTTGTCAAGAGGTATTTTTATATTTTTTGCACGAAGGAGATATTTTTTTCTTGTGCAATTGGCATAAAATTTCGGTTTCTCCTTTCTGCGACGCCCGAAAATCCGAAATTTGTGTCCCCCGCTCTTGATTTTTCTCTGAATTTGGTCTATAATAGCGGTATACTCTATTTTGCCCAAGGAGGCTCTTATGGGACTTTCCAATTCCTTCCCTTACCGCATCGGTCACGGCACCCCCGGCCCCAAAAATCTCATCACAGACGTTCCCGGCGTTACGGTGGGACACAGAACTCTCCGGGACGGCCATGATGTCAACACCGGTGTGACCGCCGTACTGCCCCACGGAGGCAATTTGTTCTGTGACAAGGTCATGGCGTCAGCCTGCGTCATCAACGGCTTCGGCAAGACCATGGGCCTTGTCCAAGTAGAAGAGCTGGGCACCATCGAGACCCCCATCATCCTGACCAACACCCTGAGCATCGGCACCGCCGCCACGGCGGTCATCAAATACATGATGGCAAGAAACCCGGACATCGGCGGCTCCGCGGGAACCGTGAATCCTTTGGTGTGCGAGTGCAACGACGGCTCTCTCAACGACATCCGCGGACTTCACGTCAAGGAAGAGCACGTGCTTGAGGCTATTGAAGCCTGCGCGGAGACCTTTGAGGAGGGCGCCGTGGGCGCGGGGACGGGCATGTGCTGTCTTGGGTTCAAGGGCGGCATAGGATCCGCCTCCCGAACGGTGACCTTGGATGGGCAGACCTTTACCATCGGCTCTCTCGTTTTGGCCAATTTCGGCAGTCGTGGGCGGTTGATGATCGACGGTCATCCCGTGGGACGGGAGATCCAAGAAAGGATCGAGCGAGACGCCGATAAAGGGTCCATCATCATGCTGATCGCCACCGATCTTCCCCTGACCGAGCGTCAGCTCAAGCGGGTGGCACGACGCGCGGGTGTGGGTCTTTCCCGCACGGGCTCTTATATCGGCCACGGCAGCGGAGATATCGCCATCGCCTTTACCACCGCCAACCGTGTCCCTCACAGCAGCGACACGGCACTTCTCCCTATGCGTATGGTATCGGACGGTCATCTTGACCCTGTATTCGACATGACAGCGGAAGCCGTGGAAGAGGCCATCATCAGCGCCCTGGCTCACGCAAAAACCACCACGGGCAAGGAAGGCCACATCATGAAGGGACTCATGGAATTTCTGTAAGAAAGCAAAAAAGGGACCGTCTCATGGGAGACAGTCCCTTTTCGTATGCGCCTCACAAAAGCGGGGCAAACAAGCGAAGAATGCTCAGATACGCGCTGTACAACAATCCGAAACGGCGCTGCTTCAGCACCACAGGCTCACACATGGGGAAGGTCTTTTCAAAATCGGTCTTGACCTCTGCCACCACGGGATGGTCCACAAAAAGGCAGGCGTTTTCAAAATGGAGATACAGTGAGCGATAATCGGTATTGATGGTGCCAACCACCGCCAGGCGGTCGTCCGCCACAAAGCATTTGGCGTGGACAAAGCCGGGGGTGAAGGTATAGATCTTGACACCGTTATCAATCAGCTCCGGGAAATAGGATCTCGTCAAATGGTAAATGATCTTTTTGTCAGGCACGGCGGGCACCACCAGGCGCACGTCAACGCCGCGCTTGGCCGCCAGGCAAAGGGCGTGATTGGTTTCGGTATCAATGATGACGTAGGGAGAGAATATATACACGTAATCCACGGCCTGGTTGATGATATTAAGATACACATTTTCGGCCACAGGCTCGCTGTCCACAGGAGAATCACCATAGGGCTGTATCACACCGTCACAGGAAATGTGAGCCACGTCCTCGGCGCGGGGCATGTAGGTCCCCACCGCCTCACTCGTATCGGTGGGACGGATCGCGTTCCACATATGGAGGAACATGAGAGTCATGGAGCGAACACCCTCTCCCTCCATTCGAAGGGCATTGTCCTTCCATTCCCCGAGATGGCGATTCTCACCGATATACTCATCGGCAAAATTGATGCCGCCGGTATAAGCGACGTGTCCGTCGATCACCAGGATCTTTCGGTGGTCACGGTGATTCATCACCACCGAATAGACGGGACGATAAGGATTAAAGGCCTCGCATCTGATTCCCAACGCCTCCATTTGGGCGGCGTATTTTCTGGGCAAGGAGCCGATGCTTCCCACGTCATCGTAAATCATGCGGATCTCCACCCCTGCGGCGGCCTTTTCCTTCAGCACGGCCAGGATGGCATCCCACATGATACCGGGCTTGATGATAAAATACTCCAAAAAGATGAAGCGCTTGGCGGCTTTCAAATCCTCCAGCATACGAAGCCAACCGTCACGGCCGTTGTCAAAATACTCGGCAGCGGTGTTTTCATATTCCGGGAAACCGTAGGCAGACAGATAGTGACACTGTCCGCGGATATATTTTTCCTTCTCGCAAAGCACGCAACCGGTTTCATCCGGATCACGGGGTGCGGGCAGGGCCGAGGAGATCACACCTTGGCTTTTGGCCAGCGCCTTAGCCAGCTTTTTCTTGGGTGTTTTACCGCCGGAGATCATAAAAATGATTCCACCAAACAGAGGAAACACCAAAATCGGCACGATCCAAGCCATTTTGATCAGGGGATTGCCGGGACGGTACACAATATACAAAACCGCAATCAGGCTAATAAAATTCAAAGCAAACGCGATGGGCAAATAATATTCGCTGATCTTAAAAACCACGAAAAACAGCCACAAAAGCTGGATAAAAATACCCAGGCTGAAGAGAAATACGCGGGAAAAAATTCTTCTGAGCACCTTCACAGGCCATATCTCCTTTCCGAAATGATGCGGACGTTCCACGCTTTCATTATAGCCCTTATATGTGAATATAATGTTAATGTTCTTGGCTTTTTTGTCGAAAAAAAGGCAGGCCGCCAAAATTTTGCGGTCTGCCTATCTCATTTACGGTATGCGTGAGGCTTGTCAGTCCATGACGGGCAGCCCTGCAAGACCCTTTTGGATCTCGTCATCCGTGGGGACATAGTCAGTCATAACACCGTTGTGGAACTTTTCGTAAGACATCATATCGAAGTAGCCGGTACCGGTCAAGCCAAAGAGGATGGTCTTCTCTTCCCCGGTCTCCTTGCACTTCATGGCCTCGTCGATGGCCACCTTGATGGCGTGGGAGGATTCGGGAGCGGGCAGGATACCCTCCACACGGGCAAACTGCTCAGCGGCGGCAAAGACCTCGGTCTGTGCCACGGTGGTGGCCTCCAGCAATCCGTCGGCGTAAAGCTGGGACAGGGTGGGGTTCATGCCGTGGTAGCGAAGACCGCCGGCATGGGTGGGCGCAGGGATAAAGTTACTGCCCAGGGTATACATTTTGGCCAGGGGGCAGACCATGCCCGTGTCGCAATAGTCATAGGCGTACTTGCCGCGGGTAAAGCTGGGGCAGGAGGCGGGCTCGACGGCGATGAAACGGTAATCAGCCTCTCCGCGGATCTTTTCACCCATGAAGGGAGCGATGAGACCGCCCAGATTGGAGCCGCCACCGGCACAGCCAATGATGATATCGGGCTTGATATCGTATTTGTCCATAGCCGCCTTGGTCTCAAGGCCAATGATGGACTGATGAAGCATGACCTGATTCAGCACACTGCCCAGCACATAGCGGTATCCTTCCAGGGAGGTTGCCTTTTCCACGGCCTCGGAGATGGCACAGCCAAGGCTGCCGCCGGTGCCGGGATGAGCCTCCAGGATCTTGCGTCCCACCTCGGTCTCCATGGAGGGAGAGGGGGTGACGGATGCGCCGTAGGTACGCATGACCTCGCGGCGGTGGGGCTTCTGCTCGTAGGACACCTTGACCATGTAGACCTTGCAATCCAGACCCAGGTAAGCGCAGGCCATGGACAGGGCCGTGCCCCATTGACCCGCACCCGTCTCGGTGGTCACACCCTTGAGACCCTGGTTCTTGGCGTAGTAGGCCTGGGCGATAGCGGAATTGAGCTTATGAGAACCGCTTGTGTTATTACCCTCAAACTTATAGTAGATTTTAGCGGGGGTCTGCAGCTTTTCCTCCAGGCAGTAGGCGCGCACCAGGGGAGCGGGGCGGTACATTCTGTAGAAGTCCAGGATCTCCTGAGGAATGGGATAGTAGGCGTTGGTGTCGTCCAGCTCCTGCTTGATGAGCTCGTCACAGAAGACCACGCCCAGCTCCTCAGCGGTCATGGGCTGCTTGGTTTCGGCGTTGAGCAGAGGCGCGGGCTTGTTCTTCATGTCGGCACGGAGGTTGTACCATGCCTTGGGCATTTCGGATTCTTCAAGGTAAATTTTGTAGGGGATCTTCTTTTCAACAGCGGACATGACTGTCTCCTTTCCGAGGGGCTCTGCCCTCACACAAAAGTGGGTTTGCAGGGACAAAAATGGCCAATAAAAAAGCCCATCCCTGCTTCTTTGCCGGGACAGGACAAAATTTCCTGCGGTGCCACCCTGCTTGGCGCATTCGCGCCCACTTACGCATACGTATCATATGCAGACATTGATTACGGAGTGTCGCTCCGTCTTCCATACTCGGGTATCTGACATAATCAGCGCAAAATACCGCGCCGCCATGCATCTGCCCTTTCCGGTCGCCCTCGGAAGTCCATTCGGTCTTGTGTGTCCGCCGCAATTCCACCGCCTGCGGCTCTCTTTGGGAGCAGGGACAAGGCTTACTTACTCTTCCTCATCGGTTTGGTGGTATTATAGCACACAGGTGAGATTTTGTCAAGGGGGATGGAGATATTTTTTGAGGAATTTCCGATGTTGATTGATCAGATAAATTGTTGTTTAGCGGGCAGTGCCCGCGGCCATCGCTCGGGGATGTTCAACTCATGCGAACCGCATGCCACGATGGTGAGTTGGACAGGTAAATTGTTGTTTGCGGATTTAATATTTTACACCGTAGGGGCGACCCTGTGTGGTCGCCCGTCGTCTAAACCTCGTCAAAACCCTTGTTGGCCAACAATCTTTTGGGCGGGAGGCCACATAGGGCCTCCCCTACGGCCATGTTGGTCATACGCCCGAAACAACAGGGCATCTCTAAAAACTCATCGCACGACGATATGTCGGTGCTTTTTCCGTCATACGTCACAAAATTCTTTCGCATAGGGTCAACTATGCGTGCAGATTTTTGTTTAGTCTGACGAAAAAATCCCTCGCATCTCTCCGCACGCTGAGTATTTAGAGATGCCCTGTTGTTTGCGGTTTTCTGAGCAACATGGTCGTAGGGGCGAACTGTGTTCGCCCGTAATAAAAAGTATATTGATAAGCAAAGGCTTTTGGGGAACGGCGGGCGAACGCAGTTCGCCCCTACGGGTTCATAGTAAGCCCACGCAAACAACAATTTACCTGACCAACTGCCCGTCGTGTGATCTCTATAGAACAGGATGCATTACCCCGAGCGTTCGCAGGCGGCACGGCCGCCCCCCTCACCGCAAACGGTCAAAATCCGTTCACCCTTTTTTCATGGAATAACTCATCTCTTTTCCTTGACATTTCACGCTTTTTGTGATATCATTATGCTGTATGATTATGTATAGTGGAAGCAGAGCGCATGCTCTGCGGAAAGGAAATATATGAAGATTGGATTCATTTCTCTGGGCTGTCCCAAGAACCAGCTTGACACAGAGGTAATGCTTCACGAGGTCATGTCTGCGGGCTACGAGATCACCCCCGAGGACATCGACGCGGATATCATCATTATTAATACCTGCGGCTTCATTGAGAGCGCCAAGAAGGAGGCCATCGACAACATCCTGGACGTGGCCTGGCTCAAGGAAAACCGCGACCTCAAGGGCATCATCGTCACAGGCTGTCTCCCTGAGCGCTACCGCGAGGAGATCCTGGAGCAGATGCCTGAGGTGGACGCGCTTTTGGGCGTGGGCAGTATCCACAACATCGTGGAGGCCGTCAAGGCGGTTGAGGCGCAGATCAAAAAAGGCAAAAATCTTCCCGCCTGCGAAAAATACACCTCCTTTGAGGACAAGAATACCGTTCGATTGGGCGGTGACCGCGTTTTGACCACCCCTGAGTACATGGCTTACCTCAAGATCGGCGAGGGATGTGACAATCGCTGTGCCTACTGCGCCATTCCCTCCATCCGCGGCAATTTCCGCAGCCGTCCCATGGAGGATCTGGTAGCCGAGGCCGTGGAGCTGGGTGAGCAGGGCATCAAGGAGCTTGTGATCATCGCTCAGGATATCACTCGTTACGGCAAGGACTTGTACGGTCACTACGCACTCCACGAGCTGCTTCACAAGATCACCGAGGCCACAGACATTCCCTGGATCCGCCTGCTCTACTGCTATCCCGACAAGATCACCGACGAGCTCATCGCCGAGATCCGTGACAATCCCCGCATCGTCAAGTACATCGACCTGCCTCTTCAGCACATCAGCGATCATATGCTGACGGCCATGAATCGCCACGGCGACGGCGCCATGATCCGTGAGGTGCTACGCAAGCTCCGCACCGAGGTGCCGGGCATCGTCATCCGCACCACCTTCATTGTAGGCTTCCCCGGGGAGACCGAGGAGGACTTCAACGAGCTGGCCGAGTTTTTGGAGGAGGCTCGCTTTGAGCACGCCGGCGTGTTTACCTACTCCCGTGAGGAAGGCACCGCCGCCTATGATTTCCCCGACCAGATCGACGAGCAGGTGAAGCAGGATCGTATGGACATCCTCATGCGTACCCAGGTTCGCATCAATGAGGAGCAGAACCGCGAAAAGATCGGCACCGTGGTCACCGTCCTTGTAGAGGACTTCGATCCCGTCAACGAGACCTACTTTGGTCGATCCGCCGCCGACGCTCCCGAGATCGACGGTAAGGTCTTCTTCCGCTGGCGCGGCGATGCCCGCATCGCTCCCGGCTCCACCGTTCCCGTCAAGATCCGTGAGGTGGTAGACTATGACCTCTACGGCTTCGCTATGGCAGAGGCGTAAGAGAAACGAAAGAATACGCAAGGGGAACTTTTGAAAAAGTTCCACTTGACCCCTCAAAACTTTTAAATAGGTAATGATATCGGACAGTGATTAGATAGTGGGATGTATCCTATCCCCCGGGATCCCTGCCCCACAGCAATCTTCAACGTACCTGTAGGGGAGGCCCTGCGTGGCCTCCCGCAAACGGGCGGATATGAAATCCGCCCCTACTATATATCATAAGGAGAAAAAGTCATGAGCGAAAAGAAAAAATCCAAAATGAACCTTCCCAACAAGCTCACCGTTCTGCGCATCATGATGGTGCCCATCTTCATCGTGGTCATGATGCTCCCCGCGTCGGTGCTGTCACCCCTCATCAGCGGCATCATTGGCACCGCCCTGTTTGTCATCGCGTCTCTGACCGATATGCTGGACGGCAAGATCGCCCGCAAGTACGGTCTCGTCACCGACTTTGGCAAGCTGATGGATCCCTTGGCTGACAAATTCATGGTCATCGGTGCCATGACCGCCATCGTCTACCGCACCGCCATGCTGTTCGACAACAATAACCAAGCGTTGTTTATCATTACCCTGCTCATCGTTATCTTCCGTGAGCTGGCCGTGACCTCCCTCCGTCTCGTGGCATCCTCCTCGGGCGGTAAGGTAGTGGCCGCCAACATGATGGGTAAGATGAAGACTGTGGTGCAGATCATTTTCGTGGTGGTAGCCATCATGGAGCCCGTGATCTATGCCATCGAGAGCGTTGGCAACGCCCTGCCCGGCTGGTGGGTGACTTGGCTGCCCCTGTCCTACTTCTTCGCCGCCCTGACCATCTTCTTCACCATTGCTTCGGGTATCAACTACTTCGTGGGGCTGTGGAAGTACCTGGATCCTGAAAAATAATATGAACCATCCTGACAAATACACCGCCAAGCGCATTGATACCCCCAACCGCTCCAAAGCGTTTACCGATGCGGTATACAGCGGCGTGGGTGATACCCGTGCGCTGATCGCTGAAATGAACGCCGCCGAGCATTCCGGGGAGCCGTCGCCACCCACCCTGAAAGCCTTTGTGGGAGAAATGCACGGTCACACCAATCTGTCCGACGGCGCCGTGGATATTGACACTTACTTTACCAACCTGCGGGATATTGCCAAGCTGGATTTTGCCGCGCTGTCGGATCATGATCACGGTGGCGTGGGCAAACCCGAGCTATGGGTGGGATCTCCCTCCAAGTGGGATGTCATCCGTAAAAAGGTAAAGGAATACCGCATTGAAGGTCAGTTTACCACCATTTTGGCCTACGAGCGTGACTCCTATCCCTTCTTCAACAACCTTGTCATCTACTTTGAAAACGACGATGCGGACATGGTTCGCGGTGTGCGTGACGGCGAGCTGACCGAGGCTGAGCTTCGAGTGTTGCTCGCCCGTGAGGACTGTGTTTTCGCGCCTCACGACACCTACATGCTGACCTCGGGGGCAGATTTTACCGCCCTGCCCATTGATCTTATGCCGCCCTTCCTGGAGATTATTTCACGAGGGGATGCTGCTGAGTACATGGGTAATCCTTGCGCCGAGCCTTCCGTAGCCATTGAAGGCGGGTATTTCCAAGACGCCATCCGTCGAGGCGCGCACATGGGTGTCATCGGTGGCAGTGACGATCATCAAGGCCTTGGTGGACAGGTCACAGAAGCATATAGGGGCTACGCTCAATACCCCGGTTTGACCGGTGTATGGGCGGAAGAAAACACCCACAAGGCTATCTTCGATGCCATCAAAGCCAAGCGCACCTACGCTTTCATGCGCGGTCCCTTGGACGGAAGTATGAACGGCCGCATGGAGATTGACTTCCGAATCAATGGCCATTGGATGGGCGAGGAGCTTACCCTGCCTGCCGACACCGATCTTTCGGTATACTGGAATGTCAAATCAGACGTGCCCGTCAAGCGGGTGACGGTGGTCAAAAACTGCCGCGACTACGTCATGATGGCCAAGCCCACGGGCTTCTTCCTCGACTACAAGCAGGAACAAGAACGTGACATCTACTATCTCCGCGTGGAGCTGACCGACGGCCGCTTCGGTTGGACGTCTCCCATCAGCGTCAGCCGCGGGTGAAAGGAGTTAGCGTGAAAGTTCAACGGTCAGAAACCTGAGTAAACTGTTTCACGCCTAATTCTCCCTAAAAATGGGACCCAACCCATTTTTGCCTGACAGCACGGTCGAATTTCAAAATTTATTTGTGCCGCCCTTTGGCGGCGGAATGGAGATTATTATGTCCATCCCGCTTGAATTTCATTACGATTTCCTCACAAGCCTCGTGCTGACCGATCCCGATTTTCCCCGCAAGATCAAACTCATGAAGCGGGCGGGGGTCAAGACGGTCTGGCTAGACAACTATATCTACGGCGAGTGGCAAAACTCCCTAGAGGACGCCCGCCGCGCCAAGGCTATTTTGGAGGACGAGGGCTTTGAGGTGCAGGCCATCTGCGTGCCTCTCGGTCACGGCTCCAATGCTCTCAACGGCGACGAGGCCGATCCTACTCTACCCCCATCATGGCAAAACCGCATAGATGCCCACGGCAACCGCCAAGGCACCACCACCTGCGTGGACGATACCGTGATTGCGTGGTACAAGGAAGCAGTCAGAATCCACAAGGAGCTTGGCTTTACCAAGCTGTTCTACGACGACGACCTCCGCATGGGCTCCTGGGGAGCGCATCTTCAAGGATGCTTCTGTCCCCATTGTATGGATAGATTTTATCAGAAATATCCACAATATGACGGTATGAAGCCCCTGGATATTGTGGCTACCGCCACTGAGGGGAATGACCTTTGGAACGCCTGGGCGGATATCCAATGCGATGCCGTTCTTCGATTCCTCGACGAGACCACACCCGAGGGGCTGACCCCCGGTATCATGGTCATGCACAACGGCGACCGCCGTCACGGCCTGGACATTTCCCGCATCAAGGCCCACTTTCCGAACGCTCTGTTCCGTGTGGGCGAGGGACATTTCGATGACGGCAGCTTCCACCATCCCCTGTGCCGCCCCTCCATCGAGACCTGTATCAAAAAGCACCTGTCTCTGATCGGCTCGATAGACAAGGCCTTCAGCGAGACCACCACCTATCCCGTGGGAGCACTATCCCCCGAAAACTGGATTGAGAAGATGCGGTGGGAAATCAGGTGCGGTCTGCGTAACCTATTCCTCATGAGCGGTAACGTATTCCTTACCGATCCTTATTGGGAGGCGCTGATCCATGCCCGTGACGAGTTGGAGGCTTTAGCAGAAGAAACCCCATTGCCCGTGCTTGACGGAGTGTACCGAGAAGATTTCGTCTGGCATCTGTGATGGGGGCCCTATGGGACGACCTATATCGTAGAGCCCCGATAGATCAAGAGATTTATGTGTCCCATGGGGAGCATATATCTTTGGGTCAAATCTTTTATTGAAAGTTTTTGAAGGATTCCAAAGGAAACTTTTTTCAAAAAGTTTCCTTTGGCGTCCCCCTTAACTATATATCACCAGAAAGGAAATATAAAAAATGTCTGAATGTACTCACGATTGTTCCTCCTGTTCTGCCAACTGCTCCTCGAGAAAGCCCAGCCGCGAGGAAATGCTGGCCAAGCCCCACGATCTGTCCTCCGTCAAGCACGTCATCGGCGTTGTCAGCGGCAAGGGCGGCGTAGGTAAGTCCCTTGTGACCTCCATGCTGGCCGTCAATATGCAGAGAAAGGGCTACAAGGTCGGTATTCTTGACGCCGATATCACCGGCCCCTCTATCCCTAAGGCCTTTGGTCTGAACAAGCCCGTTGAGGGCGAGGGACTGGGCATGATCCCTCCCTCCACCACCACGGGCATTGACATCATGTCCGTCAACCTCATGCTCCGCGACGAGACCAGCCCCGTCATCTGGCGCGGCCCCGTCATTGCGGGCACCGTCAAGCAGTTCTGGTCTGACACCATCTGGAACAACATTGACTATCTCTTTGTAGACTGCCCTCCCGGAACCGGTGACGTGCCCCTGACCGTGTTCCAATCCCTGCCCCTTGACGGCATCATCATCGTCTCCAGCCCTCAGGAGCTGGTGTCCATGATCGTGCAGAAGGCTGCCAACATGGCACAGATGATGTCCATTCCCGTGCTGGGTCTGGTAGAAAACATGAGCTACGTAGTCTGCCCCGATTGCGGCAAGGAGATCCGTGTATTTGGTGACAGCCACATCGAGGAGATCGCTGATAAATTCGGCTACAAGCTCCTGGGTAAGATCCCCATGGATCACAAGCTGGCCGCGCTGGTAGACAAGGGCTGGATCGAGATGATGGAAAACAACTATCTCGACAACGCCGCCGACGTGCTGGAAGAGGCCTGCTCCGCGCAGTAAAAATTTATGGTCACCTCTGAAAACTTGCGGCTGTTCTGCCGTAAATATCTACTGCCCGCCCTCTGCTTCTGCCTGATGGTAGCCGGACTTTTCGGGGTGCTGGTAGCCACGGTCTCCCTCTGTATGACAGACACCCAAAAGGAAAATGTCATCCCGGCAACGGACGCAGCTACCCTATCCAACGAGCAGACCTTTGACTATATCCTTGTTTTGGGGGCGGGTCTGCGCCCCGACGGCACCCCCAGCGATATGCTCCACGATCGTGTGACCGTGGGAGTTGAGTTATATCACGCCTTGGGCATCCCCCTCCTCATGAGCGGCGACCAAACCGGTGACTATAACGAGGTGGCCGCCATGAAAGCCCTGGCTATGTCCCTGGGCGTACCGGAATTTGATATTTTCCTTGACCCCAAGGGCTATTCCACTTATGAGAGCACACTTAGGGCACAGGATATCTACGGTGCCAAGCGTATCCTTGTCGTCACACAGGAGTACCACCTTTATCGTGCCCTGTACCTTTCCGAAGCTCTGGGAATGGAGGCCTACGGCATCTCTGCGGATTTGCGCGCCTATCGCGGGCAGACCAAGCGAGAGCTCCGGGAAATG
Organism: Oscillospiraceae bacterium; assembly: GCA_015063685.1. GTDB lineage: Bacteria > Bacillota > Clostridia > Oscillospirales > CAG-272 > CAMEON01. The sequence goes on from SVTR01000023.1 coordinate 25,945, forward strand.
CTGGCCCGCTTCAAGGATCTTTTTGAAGGCGCTAAGCTGGTTCACAAAACCTTTGACGAGCCTCCCGTGACGTTCGCCTAAAATAATAACGTGCAAGAGAAAGTCCCTTCGGGGACTTTCTTTTTTCGCCGCCAATCCCCCCTTCTCAAAGCAATCTCCCCTCCGGATTGATGGGCTACACATAGGCCAAGACCGTAGCCATTCCGATGCCCTCGGAGCAGCGAAATATATTTTCGTTGATTCGCTATATATTAACATTTATTTCATATATTATTTTATTCAAATTCACAAAGTTATGGGATAATGTTCATAATATGGTAGGCTCATATGCCGCCGACAACAATAGGAGGAATACATATGTTTTTATCCGGCAAACGCATCCTCTCCCTGATCCTGTGCATTACCATGCTGTCCGGCTCCCTGCTGGGTCTGGTGGCATGCGGCGCCCCTGACGACGGGAAAAACGCTGATACCTCGGCAAATTCTCTCGTTGAAGAAGCAGGAACAGAGGAGTATGATCCCTTTAAAGACGTAAATTACAATGACCGACCCTTCCGCATCTATACCAGCACCAACATTGCCTGCACGGGTATGGGCAACTCCAATTTCCTCATCGAAGGTACCAACACCACCGACGGTGGTCTTGTCAACGACGCAGTGCTGGAGAGAAATGTCACGGTAGAGGAAAAGCTGGGGGTCAAGCTGGAATTCACCCAGGTCAACATTACCTACAACGACGTTCAGGCCGATGTTCGTAAATATGTCAGCTCGGGCGACCATGAATTTGATCTGGTCATCAACGACCTTTTCCCCTTTGCCAACCTGGCCATTGAAGGCAACTTCCGCAATACCCTGGAGCCGGAATGCGTCTTTGATTTTGAAAAAGAATATTGGTACGCAGATTACATGGAGGATCTCCGCCTGATCGACGGCTATCAGTACCTGCTGGCCGGCGACTATTTCATCGACCTGATCCGTTCCGCTCACTGCCTCCTTTACAACAAGGATATTTACCAGGAATATTATCAGACTGACCCCAACGAGGTCTACAACTGGGTGCTGAACTATGAGTGGACCTACGAAAAGATGAGCCAGATGATCACCGACGTGTATGAGGACACCAACCACAACAGCGTCAAGGATAAGGGCGATATGTTCGGCTTCATGGTCTGTGAATTCTGGGGTCCCTCCATCCCCTTCTCCATCAGTGGTAACCCCACCTTCATTACCAGAGATGAGACAGACGGTATCCCCACCGTGACCCTCATGGCCGACGAGGGCAAGGGCCGCGCCGATGCTTTGGCCAATGCCATGAAGCTCATCTTCCTCAACGACGCCGCCAGCATTGATAAAACCCCCGAGACTGAACTCCTGGACGCCTTTACCCAGGGTCAGGCTCTCATCGTCGGTTATCAGCGTCTGGGCTCTTTGGAGAATCCCTCTCTCCGCGGCATGGAGGGCGATATCGGTATCGTGCCTTATCCCATGCTGTACGCTGATGATAAGCGCTACGTCACCTCCACTCACGACACCTCCGAGCTGGGCGCGATCCTGGCGACAGCCACCGATCTCGGCTTTACCAGTACTGTCATTGAGGTGCTCAACCGCGAAACCGCCAAGCTGCTCATGCCTAAGTATTACAAGGAAGCCCTGCAGATCCAGTACGTAGACGACTCCACCGCCGCCAGCATGATCGACATCATCCATGACAACTTCGGTAACTCCTTCGCCCTTGCTTACAACAACGCGCTGGGCAGTACCATGCTTCAGAGCTTTACCGCCGCCATGCAAGAGAACAGAGAATTCTCTACTGTTTTTAAGGGTTATTCCCGCTCCATCAACCGTCAGCTTGAAAATAAGATCAAGCAGTTCAAAAAGAACAATAATATCGACTGATTATATCAATTTGAGCTGCGGCACCCGCCGCAGCTCATCTTATAAGGAGGTATCTATGTCTTTCCCCATTACTTACTGGTACGGCATCCGTAAGGAATTCCTTTCCCGTGAACGCTTGATGGAGGCCAAAGAAGCCGGCTTTAATCTTATTGAATGCGCCTACGACACCGAAACCAACAAACAGGTGCTCACATGGTGTGAGGAGTTGGGGCTGAAAGCCAACGTCAACGATCCCCGCATGGGTATCGCCCTGGCAGGGACAGAGGGCTGGGAGACCGCGCTGGATGAGATGATCGAGGACTACCGCGGCTATCCTGCCGTCAATCGTTTTTTTATGAAGGATGAGCCTGTGGACGAGTATTTCCCCACACTGGGACGTGTGGCACGGTATCTCCACGAGCGCGACCCTATCCACGGCGAATATGTCAACTTTTTACCCCACCACGCCGTTCCCCAGCTGGAGGGCATGGACATGCTGGAGCGATACAATCTTCATATGGATCGCTATATCGCGGAGGTTCATCCTTCCCTGCTCTCCTACGACCACTACAGTCTGTCCCGCCGCCAGGTAGATTCTCTGGAGGGCAAAAAGCCCGCCCGCCTATCAGAGGAAAACATCAAGCGCAATGGCTGGGAGGGCAATCTTTACGAGGCTGTGGACACCCCTAATTTTTATGACAACCTCATGCTGGTGCGAAACAAGGCCGCCGAGATCGGCGTCCCGTGGATGACCATCATTCTTCTGGTGGAGCACTGGCACTACCGCTGGCCCACCGAGGGAGAGGTGCGCTGGGAGGCCTTCACCGCTTTGGCACACGGTATTTCCGCCCTATCCTATTTCACCTACTGGACCCCCGGCACTGCTCACACCGAGCCCTGGTCCTACCATAACGGTATCATCCTGGCCGACGGTACCCGAGGCGAAAAATACGAAATCGTCAGGGCTATCAACCAAGACCTGCAAAGATTGTACACAGGGCTTGAGCTCCCGCTTCCCGACGGAAGATCCCCCGCTGATCCTCATAAATCTGTGGCTGTGTATCATACAGGCGACGAGGTTGACCGTCTGGCCGCCCCCTTTAAGGCCTTTGGTCATATCCATAGCATTTCCTCCAACGATGGCGGCGATCCTCGTGCGGTGATCGGAGTCTTTGGTGACGGAAGCCGTTTTATGGTGGTCAACAAAAACCATGACGAGCCCGTGACTGTGATCATTGGCTCGGATGCTCCTCTGTGGAGGCTCAACAAAACCACCGGCGCTTGGGAGCCTTGCAACGGCACCCATACCTTTGCTCCCGGTGACGGTGAATTATTTGCCTTTTGATGTCCTCAATTCAAGATTTTCAAGGCTCCCTGCCGCATCATGGCGGCAGGGAGCCTTCTCTGTCGAACGAATCTTGAAGCAGGTGACAAATTTCCCTTGTCTCCGCACAGATCTTGTGGTATGCTGAATCCATCGGGCGCCCCGAGTGGTATAGTTATCTTCAATGCTCCCCTGCTTTGTTAAAGCATTGCTTGAAAATTTCGGGAGTTTTTCCGAAGAACGGGTTCATTCGGAACGGCCTTTTACAAAAACGGAGGAAGTATCATGAAAAAGAAATTGCACATCCCTATGTCCCTAAGGCTTTGGGGTCTGTGCTGTTTCCTTGGTCTGCTTTTCATAGTCGTGGGAATGGTCGGCTGTGGAAATCAGCAAGAGGAAAGCGAGACTCACGAAACCATCGGGACATCATCCGTCACCGAGTACGTCACCGCCCCTGCACGAGAGCCACCTACAAGTCCTTTGGAGGAGTCCACAAAGAATCCTTCCAAGGAGCCCTCAGAAAGCCCTGCCCCGGAGGTTGAAACCCTGAGTAATGCCTTAAAGACCTATTACGAGGGCGTGATCGCAGAGCTTCGGGCAGAGCTTTTGCAAGAGCGAGAGGATCGTTACATATCGGACTTTGAGTACAAGCGCCGTCTGGAGGAATTGGAGGCGGCGCTGGAGGCCATGGAAAATGCCACCCTCCCCATGGACAAGCCCACCGTAGCGCCGCCTGAAACCACCGGCGAGACGATTGCCGAAACCGAGCCGGAAACCGAGGCAGAAACCCAGGCACCCGGGAAAAGTGCTATCTTTAATTATCGCTTAGAAAACAACGAGATCATCATCACAGCATACAAGGGAAAGGACCTGATGGTCACGGTCCCCGGGGAAATCGACGGATACCCCGTAACCGCCATTGACGATCACGCCTTCCAGGACACGGCGGTAGTCTCTGTCATCCTGCCGGGCACCGTGAGATCGGTGGGTTGGTTCGCGTTTTACGGTTGCTATGGACTGGAGCTGGTCAGCCTGCCCGCGTCTGTCACCAGCATCAATTACGCAGCCTTCGACGGTTGCCCCAACCTGACCTTGATTTGCCCTGCGGATTCCTACGCCGCAAACTATGCAGTCAGCTTTGGTCTGAAGCATGAATACGTATAAGGCTTTTACTGCTCAACGGGGCTTCGCCCATGGGCAACGCACCATAACAAAAGACAACCGATCCACACGGTTCGGTTGTCTTTTTATGCAATTCTCAGGCAAAGAGAAGCAGCCATTCATGCCGTCCCTTACAGAGACTTCAGGACACCTGCCAGGCGGGAGGCGATGATCACATGTCCTGCATCATTGGGATGAAGTCCGTCGGGACACAGTGCCTCTCTTTGGGACTGGATCTCGGGATGGAATCCGGCGTTGGCATAAAGATCGCAAATGGGCAGACCGTAATACCCTGCCACCTCACGGATGATCTCAACGTAGGTACGAAGGGTCACCGCTTCCTTGACCATGCCGTCCGCGGTGGTTCGCACCTGGGGCACGTCCTCATACCAACGGTGAAGAGGGGTCATCACTACAATGGGAATGGTGGGATACTTATCAATGAGCTTGCGGTAAAGGTCGTGGCAAGCGCCGTAGAAGGTATCGGGGGTACGGTCAGCAGGAGTACCCATGACCGCCTCACCGTGACCAAAATCATTGGTACCGCCAAAGACCACGATCACGTCGGCTACGGGATCCATTTCATCAACTCGGGAAACGAAATGCCGATTGAAAAGCTCGATCTCCAGAGGGGTGCGGCGATCAGCCAGGCAAGTGCCGCTGATACCGTAATTATTGGCCGCCTTGAGTCCATACTGTTCCTTGATCAGCGCATGATAAATTTTAGAGGGATGGCTGACGCCTACGCCCTCGGTGATGCTATCGCCTAAAAAGTGAATAATTTTTCCTTGTAATTCCATAATCAATCAAATCCTTTCTAAGAAAAGCAACGCCGCCCAAAAAAGGCGGCGCTGCAAGCTTTTAAATCAAGAAGTTTTTAAAAACGCGGCCTGTCTTATGTGCCAAGCTGTGCCAGCTTGTCGTTGTAACGCTTCAGGTTTCTCTCCATAGATCTTGCCCAAGACTTAGTGGTGGACGCAATGGTATTGCTGGCACCGCTGAGCAGAGGACGAAGGGTATCACGGATAACGAGAGAGGTTACGATGTTACCGCAGGTGCTGGAGAAGTCAAAGGACAGAGAGTTGAAAATGGTCTCCAAGATCTCCTGAGACTGGGGATTCTGCATATAACGCTCAGACAAGGTGGTTTCATAGTATGCAGGACGTACCAACTGATGGCTGTGGTAGCCAATGGCTTCCATGGCAGCGCTGCACATATCCATACGCTCTCCCTTTACGCCGGCAGAAATACCAAAGCCGGTCACCTGATCCTGTACGTAAGAGTGATAGCTGGGCTGTTCCTTGCTGAATTTGGGCATGGGCGCAATGCCGTAAGAAAGGGCACCGACCTCATTATAGTTGGTCTCCATATTATAGAAAAGGATGGTAGCCATCAGAGCCTTTTCGCTGGCAAACTTCTCAATGATGTAGGTTTTGCCCACGTCATCGTAGGTTGCGGACTTGAAAACATGGGTGCTTTCGTTGTTATAGATCAACTGGATCTTATCGCACAGCTCACTCAGAGGCTCTACGCCGTCCGCATTATAAACCAGATCGCGAGTCTCGGGATCCTTAAGGATCATATGGATATCAGCAGCCACCAGATAGGGGTCTACGCTGATAATATCACCCGTGACGAAGCCGTGGAAATCCTCTTCATCGCTCTTGGAGTTACCGTTGCTGTCAACATACAGATCCTGGATGATCTGGAACTGGTAATCCAAGGTCCACTCGCCGTTGCTCACGGTCTCATAAAGATCGGGCAGCTGATACTCGGCAAACTTCTCCGCATTGTAAATGGTCAGATACATATAGCGGAACAGAGAGATAGCGGCAGCACCGGTTACCAGATACTGTCTGTTATCCGTGGTAAAGGTTACCATGTCGTTGTAGCCCTGGGTCCAATAGTGCTTGGAGGTGTCTACGTGCTCGGTACTGTTCAGGTCAGCATAGCAACCCTCGATGACGGGGATGATGGCCTTGTAGGTACCGTCGGCTACCAGATCATAATCACCGGTACCGCTGGTGTAGTCCATCTTGAGGCTGTTCGATACACTGTCGTCATTGTTAGGGATCATGTTCAGCTTAACCTTGAGTCTCTCCTCCACGGTCACGTTTCTCTCGTACACCGCAGAACCAATGGCACCGGACTCCATACCGCCTTCGCTCACCAGCTCATCCTCACGGCCGGGACGGTTAGCGAAGAGGAAATTGATCGTGTCGCCGCCAAAGTTCAAATCATCGGGCAAGCCACAGGCATAATTGGGATCCTCGGAAACAACCTCCGTGACGCCCTCGCCATTGTTGGAGCCATCTTCCTTCTGATCGTCACCTACACCACAGGCAGCCATAGCCAGGGTAGATAAGCACATCAATGCAGCAAGGAACAGGCAAAGAATCTTCTTCATGTCATTTCTCCTTTTCATGTCGTATCGGCATAAAATGGGTGGTATGCCCTTTTATTCCTTTTTATATTTTACATCTATCCCGCAATTTTGTCAAGGGGATTTTTCATTTTCCCCCATTATTTTGTCAATTTTTCACAAAGCAATCCAAAGGGGTCGGCGCACCGATGGTGTCCGACCCCTTTTTCGGGAAATATTCCTGAGTGATTCACTTATCCGAATGACGCCCTACCTCAAAAAGAGGCAGAATCGATCATTCATCAAGATCAGACTCTTTCTTTTTAAGCGCAACAGCTGCGGCCATAGCAGAAACCAGAATGACCACGGCACCGGTGCCGATCACCGAGCCGCATCCCTTATCCAAAACCTCCTGAGCAGTCAAAACCTCATTACAAACTGCGCAATGGAAGCCTTCGGTAAGTCCGGTCTCCTTCGAGGTGGGATCCACAGCAGGATCCTTGACCACGGTATGACCCAAAGCGGCAACAGACTCGGGCTTGACCAGGATCGTGTCGCAAGCCGAGCAATGAGAGCCCTCGGTCAGACCGGTTTCGGTACAGGTAGGCGCAACTGCGGGATCCTTCACCTCGGTGTGACCCTTAGCGGGTGTCAACTCAGCCTGGCATACGGTACAGGTCTGTGCGGTGGTGCAGGTAGCCTCCGCTCCGGGGGTATGACCCTTGGCGGCAACCAGCTCTGCATCACATACGGTACAGATTTGTGCGGTGGTACAGGTAGCCTCCGCTCCGGGGGTATGACCCTTGGCGGCAGCCAGCTCGGCACTACATGCGGTACAGGTCTGCGCGGTGGTACAGGTAGCCTCCGCTCCGGGGGTATGACCCTTGGCTGCGACCAGCTCTGCACTACATGCGGTACAGGTCTGCGCGGTGGTACAGGTAGCCTCCGCTCCGGGGGTATGACCCTTGGCTGCGACCAGCTCTGCACTACATACGGTACAGGTCTGTGCGGTGGTGCAGGTAGCCTCGTCGCCGGGGGTATGACCCAGCGCTTCAACAGTTTCCTGAGCTACCAAAACCTCTTTACAAGCGAAGCAATGCTTGCCTTCGGTCAGACCGGTTTCGGTACAGGTGGGCTCGACGGCGGGATCCGTAACCTCTACGTGTCCCTTAGCCTCGGCCATGACAAAGCCGCAAACCGTACAAGTCTTAGCGGTAGTACAAGTGGCTTCATCGCCGGGCTTGTGTCCGGGAGCCTCAATGATGCCCTGAGGCTTCAATACTTCGTTACATACGGAGCAATGAGAGCCCTCGGTCTTGCCGGGTTGTGTGCAGGAAACCACAGGCTCCTCGGGATCGACCACCTCGGTATGACCCTTGGCAGGCGCCACCTCAGCGTGGCATACGGTACATACCTGATTGGTGGTACAGGTAGCAGCGGCGCCGGGAGTATGTCCCTTGGCGGGCTTTTCAGCATAGGTGGTGTAGTCGCAACGGGCACATTCCATGTATGCGTTCCAACCGACCTCCGTACAGGTAGGCTCCTTGCCTGCGTAAACGACCTCTCTATGACCCAAAGCGGCTTTTTCTACATAGGTGGTGTAATCGCAGCGAGAGCAGGACTTATAAGCATCCCAACCAATCTCGGTACAAGTAGGCGCCTTGGCGTCATGAGAAACCTCATCGTGACCCAGAGCGGCCTTTTCTGCGTAGGTGGTATAGTCGCAACGAGAACAAGTCTTATAAGCATCCCAACCGATCTCGGTACAGGTGGGCGCCTTGGCGTCATGGGCAACCTCGTCGTGACCCAAAGCGGCCTTTTCAGCGTAAGTAGTGTAATCACAACGGTCACAAGTGACGTAAGCATCCCAACCAATGGCCGTACAGGTAGGTGCCTGAGCCCCATGAGCAACTTTGTCATGACCCAGGGGGGCCTTCTCTACGTAGGTGGTGTAATCGCAACGAGAGCAGGTCTTATAGGCTCTCCAACCGATCTCGGTACAGGTGGGATCCTGTGCCTCGTGGGAGATCTCATCGTGACCCAGAGCGGCCTTCTCTACGTAAGTAATATAGTCGCAACGAGAACAGGTCACATAAGCTTCCCAACCGATCTCGGTACAGGTGGGATCCTTGGCCTCGTGAGAGATCTCATCGTGACCCAGGGCAGCCTTTTCCTCGTATGTGGTGTAATCGCAACGAGAGCAGGTAACGTAAGCATCCCAACCGATCTCCGTACAGGTGGGGGCCTTAGCATCATGAGGAATCTCGTCGTGACCCAAAGCGGCAGTCAGTTCATCCTCGCAAGTCAGGCAATACCGAGCGGTCAGACAAGTGGCCGCGTCACCGGGCGTATGATCATGAACGGCGTAAGCGCCTTCCAGGATCCAAACCTTATCACCGGCATCAGTAACCACCTTCAGCCCCTCGGCGGCCTTCACGGTAGCCGTCTTGGTGGCCAGATTCACAGATCCCTCGGTGATCAGCGTGCCGGAAACAACCAACGAACCCTTAACGTTCAGGATCACGCCGGTGGGGATGGTCAGCGTTGCGTCTTCGGCAACCGTCAGCTTTTGTTCAGCGGGAACATCCTTGTTTCTTGCAAGGGTAAGGGTTCCGGATACGAAGGTGATCTGCTGATCGGCACTCACCCACAGGGTAGCATCTTTTGTCAGATAAACAGCATTTTGGGGTGCGATCAGGGTAATACCGTCGTTGGTGATCCAAGTACCGCCGTTCATTGCGAGGGTACCCGCAACGGCACCGCGCAGGGTGTGACCGTTCAGATCAAGTACAACAGCGTCGGAAAGAACGACGTCATCAACCGTCAGATCTGCCAGCAGAACAATGGTTTCATCGGCCTGAACAACAGCCAGAGCCTCCGCCAAAGTCTTGTAGTATACCGAACCGATCTTCACGACAGCGGCCTCGGAGGGCATAGCCACATAGTAGCCATCCGCATTCTTGTCGCCGGGTACAAAGCCCTCAGCGCACCAGCTTTCGGAAAGCTTGACGGTAAAGATACCGCCGGAGATATTCAAATGGTCGGAGATCTCCTCGGAAACCTCGATCGTGCCAATCACCTTGCCGGTGGTATTCACATAAACCACAGGGGCGTCGTAATCCATAAACTTGCATACGTCAAAGGCCACAGCGCCCTCGGGAGCGGTAATAGCCGTATGGCCATTCAAATAGATTTCGCCGCTGTTGTTGGACAGAACGTAACGCATCTGAGCGCTTCCGGTACCGTCCAGCACCACGTTTGTCAACGTAAGATTTGCGTAGTTCTGAATCAGCATTTTGCAGCCGTCAGTAGAGGTATCGACAGTACCGTTGGTCACAAGTACGGTATTGCCTGCAAGAATCTGGAAGCCCAAAGTCTTTGTGCCGGTGGAGCCTACAGTTTCTCCCGAAACCGTGTAGGTATAGCCGCCCAGATCCAACGTCATGGATTTATCAATCACCACGCCGTTGCCGGAAGCGTTCATCAGCAGCTTCACAACGTCACCGGACCGGGCCGCCGCAACGGCCTCCTCCAGAGATTCGAATTTGACATCACCAATCATAGCGACCGCGATCAAGCGGGTGCCCTCATGGATCACGTCATAGGTATCCTGACATACGGAGCAGATGTATGTGGTATAAGCATCAGCCTCAAAGGTAGGCGCGGTGTACACATCCTCATACTGGTGACCCTTGGCAGGAATGCTCTCCTGTTCAACCAGGGTAATCTTACAGCGTTCGCAGAAGAGACCCTCGGTCAAACCGTTTTCAGTACAGGTAGGCTCTTTGGCCTCCAGCACGGTCTCAGAATGACCGTAAGCGGGAATTTCCACCTTCGCCTTGGGATATACGTCACAGAGAGCACAGTAAACGTATGCCTCCCAACCGGGCTCAAGGCAGGTGGCGTCCTGCATGCCCACAAAGCTCCAGTCACCCATATGGACGAGCTGAGCCTCCAGAATTGCACCGCAAGTCACGCAAACTTCAGGCGCCAGGCAGGTAGCATCAGGACCGGACTCATCATGACCGGTAGCATCGACAAAATCGTCGTTATAGGTATCACCGCATGCGGTACAGGTATAAGTTGTATAACCTTGCTCAAGACAGGTAGGCTCGGTCTTGCTTTCCGCATACGCGTGGGGGATCACGTCAAGGTAGTCATCCTTCTTCTCATCGCCGCAACGGCAGGCATACAGGGTATAGCCTTGGGCTGTACAAGTGGGGGCGATCACTTCCTTGACCACGTGATTATGAACGTGATCCAAGTGAGGAATGCTTTGGGTCTCAATAGCACCGCAAATCTGGCACTCCTTCTGCCGCAGGCCATCGGCTTCCTCTGTGGGATCAAGGGTGATATTCCAATCACCCCAGCTATGGCCCAGGGCATCCGTGAGGACCGCACCGCAAACCGTACAGGTTTGAGCATCGGTACAAGTTGCCTCGTCACCGGCGGAATGACCCACTGCTTCCTTCAGAACTTCCTGGCAAACAGTACAGATCTGATTTTCTGTACACGTAGCGTCAGCACCGGGCGTGTGTCCCTTAGCAAGAATCTCCTGAGGCGCCGTGAACAGGGTATCACAGTTTTCGCAACCAACACCTGCTGTCCAGCCAGCCTCGGTACAAGTAGCGGCCACCTCGGGGATCAAGGTAGGCACGTGGGGCAACTTAGCGATCTCTACATAAGTGGTATAATCGCAACGAGAGCAGCTCACATAAGCCTCGTGGCCAACCTCCATACAGGTAGGCGCCTTGGCATCATGATTGATTTCATCATGTCCCAGAGCTTCCAGCTCTACATAAGTGCTGTAGTCGCAACGAGAACAGGTCACATAAGCTTCCCAACCGATCTCGGTACAGGTGGGATCCTTGGCCTCGTGCTCAATCTCATCGTGACCCAAAGCGGCCTTTTCTTCATAGGTTGTGTAATCACAACGGTCGCAAGTCACGTAAGCATCCCAACCGATCTCAGTACAGGTGGGATTCTGAGCCTCATGCTCCACCTCTGCGTGGCCTAACGCACCCAATTCAGCGTAAGTGCTGTAGTCGCAACGAGAGCAGGTCACATAAGCTTCCCAACCGATTTCGGTACAAGAGGGAGCCTGAGCCTCGTGCTCCACCTCGTCATGACCCAGTGCATCGACCGTCGAATAGGTGGAGTAGTCGCATCGGGTACAAGTGACGTAAGCATCCCAACCGTATTCGGTACAAGTGGGAGCCTTGGCATCATTGGCAACCTCGTCGTGACCCAGAGCAGCCAGCTCTACGTAAGTCGTATAATCACAACGAGAACAATCCACGTAAGCTTCCCAACCAATCTCAGTACAGGTAGCTGCCTTGGCATTGTGGGAGATTTCATCATGTCCCAGCGCCGCCAGCTCGGCGTAAGTGGTATAATCGCAACGAGAGCAGGTCACGTAAGCCCGCCAGCCGATCTCGGTACAGGTGGGATCCTGCGCCTCGTGAGAGATTTCATCATGGCCTAAAGCGGCCTTTTCTACGTAGGTAGTGTAGTCGCAGCGGGAGCAGGTCTCATAAGCATCCCAACCAATCTCGGTACAGGTGGGATCCTGAGCCTCATGCTGAATCTTGTCGTGACCCAAAGCGGCCTTTTCTTCATAGGTCGTGTAATCACAGCGGTCACAGGTCACATAAGCATCCCAACCGATCTCGGTACAGGTGGGATCCTGAGCCTCGTGCTCAACCTCATCGTGCCCCAGAGCGGCCTTTTCCACATAGGTGGTATAGTCACAGCGGGAGCAGGTCACGTAAGCTCGCCAACCGATCTCGGTACAGGTGGGATCCTGAGCCTCGTGCTCAACCTCATCGTGCCCCAGAGCGGCCTTTTCCACATAGGTGGTATAGTCACAGCGGGAGCAGGTCTCATAGGCATCCCAACCGATCTCGGTACAGGTGGGATCCTTGGCCTCATGCTGAGTCTTGTCATGACCCAGAGCCGAAATGGGTTCGTACACCTTATAGTCGCATCGAGAGCATGCCAGGCAAGTGTCCCAGCCGTCCTCGGTACAGGTAGGTGCCTTGGCGTCCAAAGTGATCTCATCATGTCCAAGAGCATCTACAACGTCCTGCGCAATCAGAGTTTCCTCGCAGACCGAGCAATGAGAACCCTCTGTCAAACCGGTCTCGGTACAGGTAGGTGCTACTGCCGCATCAATAACCTCGTCATGACCCAGAGCCGCAATGATGCCCTGAGGAATGGAGATGTCGCCGCAACGGGAGCAGTGCTCACCGGCGGTCAGACCGGTCTCCGTACATGTGGGCTCTACAGCTTCGTCAGCTACGTAGTCATGACCCAGGGCGGACTGACCGGGAATCGTGTAGTAATGATCGCAAACCGTGCAGGAAACGGTGGTAAAACCATCCTCTATACAAGTGGGATCGGTCACAACGCCGTCATCATAATGGTGAGCGGCAAAATCGAGATCCGCGGTCACTTCGGAATAAACAAAACCATCGTCCTCGTTTATCGTGTCTCCGTCCCAATCAAATTCAAAGCCAAAGGCGGTCTCACCGTCAAATTCTTCATTGACAATAAAAGTCAATGTGTACAGAGCACCTGTTTTATAGGTGTTCTTAGGATTGAAGAAATTTTTAGGTATGGCCGAAAAAGCGACAACTCCTTGACCATCCGAAAGGATGGAATGTCGCAATTGAACCGAATCAAACACAGGCGTATCTGCCTGCTCATATTGGGTGATAACGTGATAATCTTTTCCGTCAACAGCCTCAGTGGTATTTTTCAGTGTAAGGGCATCCATGTCGTATGTCAGATCGAACAACATCATGGCAATGCCCGGGTTTTGGGTGATTGTTACGCTGACGGAGATTTCATCTCCGGGATTAACCGTTAAAGGTTCATCTAAAATAGCGGTGGAAGAATTCACTTCCACCGCCACCTTCAACGGATCCGTATCAGCAGCGGCGATAGAAAACGCCATTGCTGATACGGTCAGAATAACAACCAAACAAGTTATGACAAACCGTTTAAGTTGCATATTCGTCCTCCGTTATTATTTAATTGTGACTCGAAGCGTATCTCCGAATCCTTTGGAGTGATCTATCAGGCTACCTTGTAATAACCGTCAAGGATATCCTCGTAGATACCGTCAATCAGACCGTCATTCATCAGGATCTTCTTGATAGCGAGGAAGTCGTTGAAGTCAATGTCGCCGTTCCAGTCGATGTCAGCGCGAGCATCGTAACCACCATCAACGATGAGGGTCATGAGGTCGTTAGCATCGCCCAGGCCGAAGGTGCCGGACGCATCCAGGTCAGCGGCCTTGTAGATCACGGTCTCACCAAGCTCATTGAAGGTGGAGGTAGCAGGAACCTTCGCACTGTTAATGACCTCGGTGGTCTTGAATGCGAACTTATCAGCAGTGATGCTGCCCTTGTCGCTGTATGCAGTAGACTTAACTGCGAAGATCAGAGTCAGATACTCAACGTCAACACCGGTGAAGTTGTTGTTCTGGAGACCGTCGCCCTCCTCGTAGGTGGACATAACTCTCAGAGTACCGCCAACAGCGTTGAAGTCGTTGATGTAACCGTTGCCCTTGTTAGCCTCAGCAGTCAGCTCAGCGTCGAAGACGAGCTTGGAGTTGTCGAACGCGAGATCGAAGGAAATACCCCAAACGTCAACGTTGCAACCGGTCATGTTGATTCTCAGAGCCATGTAACCGCCGTTAACGATCATACCGTCATGGTTCTTATCGCCATTGGTGTCACAGCCGTAGATCTCGTTATCGAACTCAACCTTGCCGTAGTGAGTGGGAGCCAGAGCCTTCTCGTAGGAGTGACCGCAACCGTTCTCGCAGACCCAAACGATCTTACCGGAGGTGGTTTCAGTAGCCTCGTAGCTCTGCTCCTCATCGATGACCATCTTGTGGTCAACGTTCTGATCGAGCCAGATGCTATCATCGTCAACGTGCTTGTAGTTGCACTCGTAGCAGTACTCAACGGTGTAGTGAGTCTTGTAGCAGTAGCTTACGCCATTGACGACAACTTCCTCAACGATTACCTCTTCGACGTAATCGAACAGGTTGTTACCTTCAGCATCGCGGTGACCGAAGAGGACGGTTCCGCAACCGTTCTCACAAGTAACGTGCTCAGGGCAGTAAATGGGATCGCCATTGGCATCAACACCATCGGTGTGGTTGGGAGCCTTGTGACCGGTAGCGGGGATGGTCTCACCCTTGATGATCTCGTCGCAACGAGAGCAATCAGCGTAGTAGTAACCGTCCTCGGTACAGGTAGCGTCCTTAACAACGTTCTCAATCCAATCATGACCCAGAGCAGGCACGTAGTCGGTGATCAGACCGTGGATACCCTCGTTACCGTAGCCATCGCCGCACTTGGGGCAGATGATGTAGGTGAAGCCGTAGTTCACGCAGTCAGCGATAACGACGAATCTGTCAGCCTGGAAGTCGCAAGAGCCGCCCAGAGGAGGAATAGGCTCGTGGTCAACACCGGGCTCGTTGACACAACCACCGCAAACCTGGCAGAGACGACCGTACTTAGCGCCGGGCTTAGTGCAGGTAGGAGCGTAGGTGTGCTCAGGATCGTCACAAACGTGACCCATCAGGAACTCGCAAGGAACGTGAGCGCCCAAGGGCAACTCATCGGTGTAGGAATCGCCGCAACGAGAGCAGGTGTAGGTCTCGTAGCCCTTATCCTTACAAGTGGAAGCCTTGCTGTCGGTCAGAACGTAGTCATGATCGAGAGCAGGAACCCTGTCATCAACGTAGGTGTGAGTGGGATCATTCTTACAAGTATAGGTAGTGTAACCACCCTCGGTGCAGGTAGGATCAGTTACAACAGCCTCGTAGTCGTGGCCGGTAGCGGGGATGGGCTCAGTAACGAAATGGCCGCAACCACGCTTACAATCGCTCTGCTTCAGACCGTCAACCTCGCAAGTTGCGGGGGTAACAACATAGAGCTCGCCCATGTCGTGGTCAAGAGCAGCTACGCGATCACCAACGTAGGTGTGAGTGGGATCATTCTTACAGGTGTAGGTAGTGTAACCACCCTCGGTGCAGGTAGGATCAGTTACAACAGCCTCGTAGTCGTGGCCGGTAGCAGGAGCCAGCTCCTTCTTACAAACGGTGCAGATCTGTGCCTCATCGCAGGTAGCTGCATCGCCTTCAGTGTGACCGGTGGCAGCAATAGCATCAGTCTCATAGTAGTTGCAGTTCTTGCAGTCTCTCCGCTTAAGACCTTCAACCTCACACTCAGCAGGAGTAACTTCGTACCAGTCACCCATGTCGTGACCGTTAGCGTCTACATAGGTATCGACTACGTTATAATCGCAACGAGTGCAGGTGTGAGTGGTGTAGCCCTTATCGGTGCAGGTAGGATCGGTGACAACGGTAACTTCGTCGTGACCAAGTGCCTTCCAGTCAACGATACCGTTCCACTGGAAAGTACCGTCGGTGGCATCAACCCATTCGCCGCACTTGCCGCACTGCTTCCACCAAGAACCATCCTCGGTGCAGGTAGGCAGCTTGAACTCCTTGCCTTCAACATCGGGAGTTTTGAAGATGGGGAGAGGAACATAATACTGATCGTGACCGGTAGCGGGTACGACCTCGGTGGTGGTGTAGGGGCACTCACGGACATCGTCAACATAAGCGCCAAGAGTGGTATCCCAGTATACAACGTAGTGAGGATGCTTGCAGAAGTAAGCATTCACGCCGTCCTCGGTACAGGTGGGAGCCTTGGAGTTTGCTCTATCCAGGGTCAGGTTAGCCAAATCATCGTGGCAATCCATCATAGAGCCTTCCTCGGTAACGGTGAAGCCCTGGTAGGTGGGATCAGCAGCAGCGCAAGCATCGCAATAGTACCACAGAATACCATTGGAAGCGCAGCTGGGAGTTCTTGCATAGCCCTTGCCGCCAAAGTCCTTGGCAAGCAGACCGTCTGTATTCAGAGCAAGATCGTGGTAGCGGAGAGAGGTGTGAGCAGCAGGATCATCCATAGACAATCCGCGATCCGCGAGGGTAATGACCTCACGCTTGATCTCCTCGCCGCACTTGTCGCAAACCCAGCTCTTATAGCCGTCAGCCTGGCAGGTAGGCTCGACAGTAGTAATGGTGCAATCATCAAGATCCTCGTGGCCGGTAGGAGCCAAAGCCTGCTTCAGCACGTCGATAATACCATCGGTATCGTAAGAAACCTTGTGCTTGTCAGCAGCATGGCACATATCGCAGTAAACGGTAGCTTCACCACCTTCAGTACAGGTGGGATCCTTGGTGATGACGAAATAAGCCCATTCGGGATCGTCAACGGGGTGAGCGTTAGGATCGGCAGGGATCACGGTATGGTCGCGGCTGATTTCCTCGCCGCATACATCACAGTAAACAACCATATCGTAACCACCGTCGGTGATACAGGTGTTGGAAACTCTGTTCTCCTCAACGGCTGCGCGAGGAGTATGACCCAGAGCGGCAACGGGAACGTAGGTACGGCTGATCTCAGCACCGCAACCATCAACGGAGCAGTATACGACGCTGTCGTAACCACCGGCAGTGGTGCAGTCGGGATCAACGTTGTTCTCTACAACGGGAGCGCCCTCGGTGTGACCCAGAGCAGCAACGGGAACGTAGGTACGGCTGAGTTCAACGCCACAGCCATCTACGGAGCAGTATACAACACTGTCGTAGCCGCCGGCATTGATGCAGTCGGGATCAACGTTGTTCTCCACAACGGGAGTGCCCTCGGTGTGACCCAGAGCAGCAACGTGGTCATCAACGTAGGTGTGCTGGGGATCATTCTTACAGGTGTAGGTGGTGTAGCCGTCGTTCACGCAGTCGGGAGCGGTGACAACAGCCTCGTAATCGTGACCCAGAGCGGGAACCTCGTTATCGGTGTAGGTATGACCGCAGAGCTTGCCGGTCCACTTGCCGGTTGCAGGATCGATGTCGTTGTAGTCGGGCTGGGTACAGGTGTAGGTGGTGTAGCCCTTGTCATCGCAAGTGGGAGCAGTTACCTTGGCCTCATACTTATGTACGAGCTCGTCGGTGAAGGTTGCCTTGAAGTAGCCGCAAATGTCGCAGAAATCAGCTTCGCAACCCTTGGTAGTGCAGCTGGGGTAAGCGGTAATGGTGTGCTTCAGATCTCTATGCTCAGAAACATCGGTTCTCTCTTCAGTACAAACAACGCAGTTGTAAGTCACAGAACAGGTGTTGTCTTCTCTGTTAATGGGCTGACCCAAAGAGTCGTAAGCATCGTTATCGGTGCCGCTGATGGTGTACTTGATCTCGGCAGTATCAGCAGGCATGGTGTGGGGGCCATTGCCCTCCTGCTTGGTTTCTTCAGCACCGCAGGAGCAGACTCTGGTCCAGGTGTGCATAATGAGACAGTTACCCTTCTTGGTGATCACCCACTCGCCCCACTCGTGACCAACGGGATCTACATAATCGTCAACGTAGGAGTCGCCGCAGGAGCAGGTGTAGGTGGTGTAACCCTTATCGGTGTGAGTAGGATCGGTAACGACAGCCTTATAATCGTGGCCGGTAGCGTCAACGTAATCGCCAACGTAAGAAGAGCCGCAACCGTTAGCGCAGGTGTAGGTGGTGTAGCCCTTCTCCGTGCAGGTAGGAGCGGTTACAACGCCCTTATAGTCGTGGCCGGTAGCGCCGACAACGTCGGTCTCGAAATAGCCGCAACCGCGCTTACAATCTCTGCGCTTTGCGCCTTCGCCCTCACACTCGGGAGCGGTGGTTTCATACCAGTCGCCCATGTCGTGGCCGAGAGCATCAACGTAGTCGCCAACATAAGTGTGGGTAGAATCATTCTTACAGGTGTAAGTAGTGTAACCCTGAGCATCGCAGGTAGGAGCGGTTACAACAGCGTCGTAGTCATGATCCGTAGCAGGGATCTTCTCATAGGTGGTGTAGCCGCAGCCCTCAACAGAACAAGTCTGGTAAGGCTTCCAACCATCCTCGGTGCAGGTAGCAGCCTGACCTTCGTGGTCAACAAGCTTGTGGTCTTCATAATCAATGTCAACCTCAATGGTGCTGTCGCAACCATCCTGAGTACACTTGAAGAGCATGGTGCCGTACTTGTAGCAGGTAGGCTCCTCGAGCAGCTCGTACTCAACATAGTTGTGAGGCTTAACCTCGTAAACAGCTTCGCTGGCAACATAACCGCAGATGCGATCCTCGGTAACGCCGTCCAAGCCGGGGTTAGCACGGGGCTGAGGGTTGGTACAAACCAGCCACTTAACACCCAGCTCGCCGCACTTGACCTCGCTGTCCCAGTGCCACTCGAAATTGTGTGCCTTTTCGTCCTTGGGAAGAACGGTGGTCCTTGTTTCCTTACACCATTCATTCTGGCAAGTTTCAAGAATATAGCCATCCTTCTGGCAGGTAGCCTCTACTCTCTCAGTCACCTCGAAATCATGGTCGCCGGGTGCCAGAACGATATCCTGAATATCCTTCTTGTTACAGCCGGTACAATAGACCCATGTGTAGCCATTAGTAGTACAGGTACGGTCAACAACAGCTTCTTCATCGCTGCCGTACTGCATCCAATGGTGCTTTCCGTCAGCAGAGCCGGGGCACTCAGCGTCAGCAGAAACGCCGGTGCCAGCCGAGGTATTGCTGGCGGTTGCCAGGGTGCTGAAGGCACCGAATACCATCATGACGGCGAGCATCATAGCCATGAACTTCTTAAAATTAGTTTTCATGGAATTCTCCTCCTAATAATTTTTTGATTCCAGAATCGCCCTCCGAATGGGAATGGCAAACAGAGACAGTTCTAGAATTACAAGGTAATTATAGCACAACGCAAGAAAAATTTGTTAATAGCAATTGAACAAAAGGTAACTATTTTTGCACAGGCCACGCGTGTTTCCTCGAAAATGCCATAATTTCCCCGACATTACATATATACGGCCGACTTACAAGGGTTTTCGGGGTAGCCCGTTTCACAAATTGATTTTTTTTGAATGACAGCCATCGTCTATCCATCCTTTATTAAATAACGCCGTCCTCTTACACGATCTTCCGGGTTTGCCCATAGCGATGGTCCGCCCGCAGACAAGGCGGCGTACCGCCAACGAGCTCAAGGAAATATTCATTACAGGCACGGTGCGCCAAAGCTCCAAGGAAATACCCTCTCGCCGGACTTCTCTTTACGACGTATCGGGCAATGACCTCTCATTTTTTTCCTACATTTTTATATACATATGCTTTTACGTTTCCGAGCAACGCGAGCCACATTCCTCCCCGCAGAGCATTTTGTTAAATCCTCATATGTTTATATTTAATATATTTAAGTACAAGATTCATTCTCCCCGTCAAAAGTCAACAAACCGTTAATTTTTCTACATTTCGTTGCTTTCCAAAGAAAAAAACAAATATCAATGGGATTCAGAGCCGCAAAGTCAGGTTGTGTGCAAAAAAAGAAGTGTTCACAACCGAAATTCGTTACGAACACTTCAGTATGGCTTTTCACCGATGCTTTTCGCGATACCCTCCGGCGGTTTCTCCCGTCAGCGCGCGGAATAGTCGCGAAAAATAAAAAACGTCTGGAATACCCACGGCGGCGGCAATTTCCCCCACAGGGCGATCGGTGGATGTCAAGAGAAACTGAGCGCGGCGGATGCGGACGCGGTTGATGTAATGGCTGGGAGATTCTTCAAAATACTCATTGAAGCGGCGGTACATAGCCGAACGCGAGCAGTGAAGCACACGGGACAGATCCTCAGGCGTGATGGAGTGCATATAATGATTCTCCACATAGCTTCGCAGGCGAGTGATCTCCTCCGGGACATGGTTTTTGGGGGTAGCACAGTCCAAAAGGATGGCAACCATACGGTGAAGGAAGGGAAGGCGGGTCAAAAAATCCGCTTCAGAGCGGATGGCACGGATGAGGGTGAAGATCTCCTCGTTGTAAACAGCTGGGAGGATCACGGGAAAATCGTATAGATCGTCCAGCTTATAGAGGCGGTTGATCTCCACGTCCAGAAAGACCCAATGGGCTTCCATGATACCCCCGGCGGGGGGGATATGGGTCAGTCTCTGGGTGACCTGTCTGGGGGCGACAAATACCCCCATATCCCCCGTATAGGCATCCGGGGAGCCGTCCACCGACACGCGGTAAGAGCCGCGGACACTCTGAACCAACGAGAGCATAGGTAGGGATTTTTCTTCAGGCTCGGAGAGTACACTACTTATGAAGCCGCCCGAGACGTGTTCACAGATACAAAGGGAGCGAATATCCATGTTGATGCCTCCTGTTTTTTCAAGCTTGGGTTTTGTCGGTGAATTCCGCAATCATCATTCTCTCCCCTCCATCATACACCTCTTTAGGAGACTTGTCAAGAGAGATCCGTGAATTTCATACATTCTGACGAAAGCCAAACTTCCCTTCCATCATCAATGTTTTTCAATCTTTCATATGCAACCTGGGACTATAGTACAAAATTAAGGTACAATAGTGAATTGCCATTTGTTCCTTTCGGCATTATAATAATGGTGTACTTGTCCAAATTTCGCACAAAAAAGGATCAAGCCTATGAAAAACGTGGTAAAAACGTATTCTGTCGGCGGTCAAGGCTGTCAATCGGCACTGCCTGCGGCACTGTCCGCATCCCTATGGATGATCCTCCTTGCCCCTGGCGGCATTTGGCTGACACTTCGCAAAAAACACACGCTTAACAAAAAGGAGAAGCTGTCGTCACAGCAGTTCCCCGGAAAGGTACACACATGAAATTCTACACCGTATATAAAGACCCTCGCCCTATCCGTCTATGCGATGCCACACGGCAGTTCGCTTATGAATCCTTAGAGCTTCATACTTACGGCTTGGAGGCCATGAAGACCCCTGCCGTGACCATGGATCACATTGAGGGCTTTTCCGAGATGACTCCTTTGGAACAGGAGCGACACATCCTCCGCGAGATCGCCGAAAAGACCCCTGTACCGCTCCGATACGGGGAGCGCTTGTGCGGCGGTGCGCGGCTGGGCTTGGCCATTCATCACGTGATTCCCGCCACCTTTGCGGGGAACGTGGTTTTTCCCTCTGTCAGTCATCTGACCATTGATTTTTCCATGATACTCAACGAGGGTCTGAACGGCATCCGTAAGCGTACAGAGGCATCGCTGGAAGTCCATAAGGACACCGACCGTGAGGCATTTCTTCTGAACTGTCTCGCCGCACTGGATGCCTACGAGCATTGGCACGGACGTTACGTGGATGCCCTGGAGCATTACATACAGGCAGTTGATGCGGACGGTGCTCTACCTGCGTGTCCCGCCTTTGAAACCACCCTGAAGAATCTCCGTCGTGTTCCCCTGGAGCCGCCCACCAATTTCCACGAGGCGGTGCAGGCCCTGTGGATGACCTTCGCCTTCGTCCGCCTTATGGGCAACTGGCCGGGCATCGGGCGGCTGGACGTACTGCTGGGCAAGTATCTGAAAAAAGATCTGGCAGACGGAACGCTCACCTTGGAAGAGGCCCGTGAGATCCTGGCTCATTTCTTCATCAAGGGATGTGAATGGGTTCGGGGCGGCGATCAAGGCAGCGGTGACGCCCAGCACTATCAAAATATTGTTCTCGGCGGTGTTGATGAGGTCGGCAGAGACGTGACCAACGAGGTTACATACCTGATACTTGATATTTTAGAGGAGCTTCCCATCGGTGACTTCCCCACCACAATCCGTGTCAGTAAGACCACCGATGAAAAGCTACTCCGCCGCGTGGCTGAGGTCATGCGTCACGGTGGCGGCGTGCTGGCCATCTACAACGAGGATCTGGTGCTGGAGGCCCTGACCAAGTATGGTTATCCCCTGTCCGAGGCTCGAAAATTCGCCAACGACGGTTGCTGGGAGGTGCAGATCCCCGGCAAGACCAATTTCGCGTATTGTCCTTTCGACGGACTCGGCATTCTTCAGCACGCCACCTTAAAGGACTACGCCCATGACGTGGATTTCCCTGACTTCGACAGCCTACTTGCGGCTTATATGTCAGATCTGCGGGAGCAGGTTTTGGCTATCACCCGTAGCCGTCTCGGCGTTTTCCGCAAGATGGATACAGAAAACCGCATATTCGAATGGCACCCCACCGTTCCGTGTACGGCAGTATCACTCTTTGAGGGAGGGTGCATTGAAAAGGGCCTTTCTTACCACGAAGGCGGACCTGTGTATCATGTATTTTCCCCTCACATTGGCGGGTTGGCTGATACGGTGAACAGTCTGTACGCTATCAAAAAGCTGGTCTTCGACGACGGGCGGCTATCCTTCAAGGACTTCATGGCAGTTCTTCGGGAGAATTGGGAGGGATATGAGCCTCTCCGCCAGTATACGCTGAATAAGCTGACCTACTACGGTAACGATAACCCCGAATGCGACGCTATTTCTGCCTCCGTCCTGTCAGGCTTCGCGGATTTCTGCGCCGAGAATGACGGTGTCAGCCCTTACAAATTCCCCGCAGGCGTCTCCACCTTCGGACGTCAACTGGAGTGGGCACCTCATCGTCTGGCCGCCCCCCACGGGCGTAAGCAGGGTGAGGTTCTGGCCGCCAATGCCTCCCCTACCCCGGGTACCGATCGCGAGGGTGTCACCGCCATGATCCGCTCCTACTGCCGAGCCGATCTTCGTAAAATGGTCACAGGCGCGGCTTTGGATTGCAAGCTCCTTCCCTCCTCGGTATCGGGCGAGGACGGCATCACAGCGCTGGTCTCCATCATGCGAGGCTTTGTGACCGAGGGCGGCTTCTTCCTCCAGCCCGACGTGGCCGATGCACAGATCCTCCGTGATGCGCAAGAGCATCCGGAAAATTATCAGACCCTGTCGGTTCGTGTGTCGGGTTGGAACGCTCGCTTCGTCACCCTCTGTAAAGAATGGCAGGATATGGTTATCGGCCAGAACGAGGGAGCGGGTAAATAAACGGACATCTTCCATAATTGTCTCGGCCATAGGCAAATTCTGTTATTCCTTCAGCGATAGACATAAAACATTCCCGCATATGCGGCATCATACAATAAATAACAATTTTTGTCCATATATTTATCCATAGATTTAACAAAAACAACATAGAAAGTAGGCGGACACTCTGCTATAATAGAAGCACAAATGGGTGGGAACCTCTAAAAACTATAGTGGCGAGAAAACCATGAAGGAAGTCTTTGTCAAGGGATGCAATTTTTGGCACGCGCAGTAGAGCTACGCGAAGAAAAAATCTTCGAAATGTGACGGTAAAATCCCCTTGGATTTTCCGGCAAGAGAGTTTTTAGAGGTGACCTCAAGATCATTTCATATGCAAAGGAGAATACCATGAGCTACTTTGAAAGTATTCCAAAAATCACCTATGAAGGTGCCGCATCCAACAATCCTTGGTCCTTTAAATATTATAATCCCGACGCTGTTGTGGCCGGCAAGCCCATGAGAGAGCAGCTCAAGTTCGCCATGGCCTGGTGGCATACCCTCTGCGCTGACGGCACCGATATGTTCGGTATCGGTACCCAGGACAAGACCTTCGGCTCGGACGATCCCATGGAGATGTCCAAACGCCGCGTAGACGCCGGCTTTGAGCTGATGGAGAAGCTGGGCATCGACTACTTCTGCTTCCATGATCGTGACCTGTACCCCGAAGGAGATTTGTCCCTTGCGGAGTTCCACGCCAATCTGGACGTGATCGTGGACTATATCGAAGAAAAAATGAAGCAGACCGGCAAGAAGCTCCTGTGGGGTACCGCCAACTGCTTCTCCAACCCCCGCTACATGAACGGCGCGGGCACATCTCCCCATGCGGATAGCTTTGCCTACGCCGCTGCCCAGATCAAGAAAGCCATGGACATCACCAAACGTCTCGGCGGTACGGGCTACGTTTTCTGGGGTGGCCGTGAGGGCTACGAGACCCTGCTGAATACCGACATGAAGATGGAGCTGGACAACATGGCGCGCCTCTTGCATCTTGCGGTAGACTATGCCGAGAAGATCGGCTTTGAAGGTGATCTCTACATTGAGCCCAAGCCCAAGGAGCCTACCAAGCACCAGTACGATTTCGACGCCGCTACGGTCATAGGCTTCCTCAAGACCTACGGGCTGGAGGACAAGATCAAGCTCAATATTGAGGCCAACCACGCCACCCTGGCGGGGCACACCTTCCAGCATGAGCTTTGCGTCGCCCGCATCAACGGTGCCTTCGGCTCCATCGACGCCAACCAGGGCGATATGCTTCTGGGCTGGGACACCGACCAGTTCCCCACCAACGTCTACGATGCCACGCTCTGTATGCTGGAGGTGCTCCGCGCCGGCGGCTTTACCAACGGTGGCTTGAACTTTGATTCCAAGGTACGCCGCGCGTCGGTCAACCCCGAGGATTGGGTCACCGCCTTTATTGCGGGTATGGATACCTTTGCCCTGGGTCTTATCATGGCTGACCGTATCCTCACCGACGGCCGTATGGACGCCTTTGTTTCCCAGCGCTACGCATCCTGGAGCAGCGGCATCGGTAAGGACATCACGAACGGTAATGTTACCCTGGAGGATCTCTACGACTATGCCGTCAACCTCGGTGAGGTGAAGACGGTCACCCACGGCGGTCAGGAGTCTCTGGAAGCCCTCATGAATCAGATCATGTTCAAGCTGTGATACATGGGAATGAAAGCTATGTATATCATTGGAATTGATATCGGTACCTCTGCCACCAAGACCGCCGTCTATGATCTTGATGGTGCTTTGGTAGCCGAGAGTACCCATGAATATCCCCTCTCCCAGCCCCACAACGGCTGGGCGGAGCAAAATCCCATCGATTGGTGGGAGGCCGTCTGTGCCACCCTTCGGGACGTGACCGCCAAGATCAATCCTGCCCTTGTGGTCGGCGTTGGCTTTTCGGGGCAAATGCACGGGCTTGTTATGCTGGATGAAAATAACAAGGTCGTCCGCCCTGCCATCATTTGGTGCGATAGCCGCACCGGTGAGGAATGCGTCGAGATCAACCAAATCGTCGGCCTCGATACCCTCATGAAGATCACTGCTTCCCCCGCGTTGACGGGCTTTACCGCCTCCAAGATTCGTTGGGTACAAAAGCACGAGCCCGAAAACTATGCGAGGTGCCGCCATATTCTCCTGCCCAAGGACTACATCCGCTTCATGCTCAGCGGCGAGTACCACACGGATGCCTCGGATGCCAGCGGTATGCAGCTGTTGGACATCCGCACCCGAAGCTGGAGTCCCTTGATCTGTGAAAAGCTGGGTGTGGATATGGGTCTCCTGGCCGAGGTCAGAGAAAGCCCCGAGGCCGTCTCCCGTGTAAGTGCCAAGGCCGCCGCCCTGACGGGGCTTCGGGAAGGCACGATCCTCGCCGCAGGTGCGGGGGACAACGCCGCCGCCGCCGTGGGTACGGGGGTGGTCGCGGAGGGCAAGGCCTTTACCACCATTGGTACCAGCGGCGTAGTCTTTGCTCACGTCAAAGCCCCTGCCGTTGATCCCATGGGGCGCATCCACACCTTCTGTGCCGCCGTGCCCGGAGAGTACCACACCATGGGTGTTACCCAGGCGGCAGGTCTATCCCTTCAGTGGTTCCGCAATAGCATTGCCCCCAACACCGCCTACGCCGATCTCGACAAAATGGCCGAATCCCTCCCCATCGGTGCCGAACGGTTGATTTACCTCCCTTACCTGATGGGCGAACGCACCCCTCATCTGAACCCCGATTGCCGCGGCGTGTTTTTTGGTCTTTCTGCCATGCACACGACGGCACATATGTACCGTGCCGTGTTGGAGGGTGTTGCGTATTCCTTGAATGATGCCTACGAATTGGTTTCAAAAACCGGAACACCTATCACTGACATGTCCATTTGCGGCGGCGGTGCCAAGTCTCCTCTGTGGCGACAGATGATCTCGGACGTGTATGGGATCTCGCTTACCGATATGTCCAAGGGCGGCGGCGCTTCGCTCGGGGCGGCCATCCTCGGCGGTGTAGCAGGCGGCGCTTATCCCGATGTGCCCTCTGCCTGTGCCCGTGTCATCAAGGGCGGCAGCGTAACGACACCCGACAAAGATCGACACGAGGCTTATGCAAAGTTCTTCTCGCTCTACCGCGATCTGTATGCATCCCTCGCGGATGATTACAAAAAACTCTCTGTTCTTTAAGGAGAATTTTTCGGCACATCAACGCCATGATGAGCCCAAGGCAAGTGAACCCACCCCCACGAAAGCCACGCCTGAGAAGGAATTTGAGCCGTGCAAGGGCAAGATACGCAAGAGTGGCACGGGATGCGTCACTATGATAAACGACCACCTATACGAAGGGCGGTTCACGCCAACTAACGCCGATGGCAAGCGTATCTCGCGGAATATCTACGCGCAAACGAGAGAGGAATGTGAAGCCAAGCTCACAGTGCTGATCGTGGAAATGAAGGCTGAAATCAAAGCAGAGAAGGAAAGAAGAAAACAGGCGGCGAGCGCATGATGAAAGAAGGGCGGCCATGGCGGTCGCCCTTCAAAAATGAATACGTTAAATTAAGCTTGTCACGAACATAACTGCAAATACAATAACAATACATATGTAAATTGCAATAAAAACAGATGGAAGTCTTTTTTCACTATTAGTAAATGAGACATACCTTTTTTTATTCAACTGATCCGAAAGGGCCTTCCATTCTGCATCATACAAAGAAGCTGGCAATTGTTTTTCTATATTTCGGATAATTGCCATTTTACTAGCATTTAATTGTCCATAAGATATCAAAATTTTTACCCACGACGTTGCCAATATAATTCCAACCAGCGCCAATATCACAACTAATAATAATTTGAATTTAATGTCAATCGCCAATCCAAACATCGTGCTAAAAAGCGCCACAAAAGCAGAATTTACCGTAATATAAAAACTGTTTACAGTTTGGCGACGAGATACCAAGGTTTCGGATGTTTGAAGAAAAAGTCGATATTGTTCAAATAGTATTTTCATATCAATTTTGTCAATGTCTTGATTAAAAACCTGATAATCCTCGTTTTCGTGACCACTAATAATACTTTTCAATTCATCGCATGTTACAGTTTTGTCATATGATTTAATCTCTTGAGAAAATTCTTCTACAAATAATAGAGCAGGATGTTTGGGATTTTGCTCATCCAATAAAACTGAATAAATAGGTTTTTGATACTGCTTTGCTTTTTGAATTTCCCATGCGATATACGGACTTTTATAAGATTCTTTTCCAATAAAGAAAATAACCATTTGAGATTTTCTGATTTTTGATGCAGCTTCAGCTTTCCAAAAGCAATTGCCATTCTTAAGGATTAATGCGTTAAAACTATATATATTTCTTTTGATATAGGACACTTTTTCAGCTACCTGTTCGGCATCTTTTGTAGAGTGGATCACAAAAACATTCATATTGATATATTCCTTTCATATATAAAGACCGCAGAGTTTCCCCTGC
>SVTR01000024.1 GCA_015063685.1 Oscillospiraceae bacterium
AGGGGTACATATACTGGTCGAAGCGGCCGGGGGAGATGGAGTGACCCGAGGACTCCATCTGCATGAGCTGCTGGATGAACCAGAAGCCCTGGCAGGCCTCGTGGAAGGAGCGGGCGGGCTTGGCGGGGACGCGGTCGCAGGCCTCGGCGATGGTGAGCAGCTCGGCCTTGCGGGTAGAATCGGTGCATTCGGCGGCCTCGTGGAGCGCCAGATCAGAGTAGCGGCGGGCGTAGGTAATGACACCCTCACAGCTCTCGATGACGGCCTCCAGGAAATTGCGGCGGGTGGCGTAGTCGCCCTGACCGCGAGAGAGCTTGGAAAGCTCTGCCTTGCACTCCTCAATGTAGGATTCCAAACCCCGGTTGATCACACGCTCATAATTCACGTTGACGTGACCCACGCCGTTGTAGAAGTAGTTGCCGACGGTGAAAATGCCGTGGTTCAGGAACACGTCCAGTACCTCGGGATCCATGTTGGCTGCGGCCAGATCGCTGACGGTCTTGCCCTTCCAGTAGGGGTGAACCGCTTCCAGACGGCGGATGGTGTCGGGGGAAATGTAGAAGGGATCAGCCTCGCGGGTGGCGATGGTCTCGTACTCGGGAGGAAGCCACTCGAAGGAGAACTCGGGGAAGGTCTGACAGCCGCGGGGGGCGACAGAGCTGGAGCCCACGATCAGCTCACCGGGACGGATGACGATGGGAATGTTCTCCAGAATATGACGGAAGGCGGCCGAGCGACGCTTGATGATGGGCAGATGCTCGGTCTGCTTGTAGCTCTCGGTAACCAGCTCCGCGCGATCAGCCTCGATCTCGGGCATGTTGGCGTAGAGATCGGCTACCAGCTTGGCAATACGGGGGCTTTTTTCAATGACGAACTTGATCTCGGACATGGATCGACCCTCTCTTATCTATCTATTTTTCGAAAATTCGGTATTGGCAAAGTTAATGGGAACGTAAACCAATCGGTTCACAGTCTTAGCGGGGAAAAGATCCCTGGTTTAAAGGCTTTTGGGGGAGTCCGGAGGGGCTTTTTGCCCAAAGCCCCCTGCGTTTCTTCGTACTCCTTATAATTGCTCCCAAAGCTCCTTGTGGGGAGCGGGGATAACGGCGGAATTGCAGAAGAGACCCTGATCCTTGGCGTGCTGTGCGCCTGCCTCCACGGCGGCGGTCACGTCGCCCACGTCACCCGTGACAAGCACCATGCCCTTGCCGCCCATACCGCGAGACAAGCGCAGCTCGTGGATGGCGACCTTGGCGGTCTTGACGGCGATATCAGCGGCCTTGATGGTAGAGGCGGCGGAGTAGGCCTCGATGATACCGAGGGAGCCCTTGCGCTCCCCTGCCTGGGTGCCGAACAGAGCGGTGATGACCTGCTCGTCGATGCGGCCGATGACGGCAGAGTCGATCATGCGGTCGTCAAAGCGGCCTTTGACGTGATCCACGGCGGCGGTCACATCGGCGATGGCGCCCGTCAGAATGATTTCGTACTTGCCGGGGCAGGAGGGGTGCGCCTGCACCAAACGGATGCCCGCACTCTTCAGCGCGGCATCGGTGGCCTCGATACCCTTGGCAATGCTTTTCAGTTCAATAATACCAATAGCCTGATACATTTCTATATACCTGCTCTTTCAATTAAACATGGATAACGATCTTGGAATTGTCCACGTAGGTGACTTTACCCGTGATAGGGGCAAAGTGAGGCACGGACAACCCTTCTGCCGCCTCGGCGATCTTGTCGTTTTCGTTGACGAAATCTCCGACCTTGACACAGGGAATGGCGGGGGCGCCGATGTGCTGTGCCATGGGCACTTCCACTTCCTTGGCCTTCAGCTTCTCGTCAATGTAGGTGGGAGGGAATTTGTCGTACTTGGCAACGCCCAGTACTTCCTTCCACTTGCCCGCGCTGACCATACGGTAGTCACGCTCGGGAGATGCGGCAAACTCGTCATCGGGGCCTGCTACGTAGCGCATCTTGTTCTTGGCCAGAATGCCCTTGTACTGCTTGATGATCTGCATGGGGGAGATGTCCTGGCAACAAGCCAGGGTGCCGCAGATGTCGCAACCGCAGCACAGGGTGGCGGTCTTGATCAGCTCGGGATCGGCTTGGGCGGCGGACAAGGTGGAGCGCACCATCTTGTGAGGCTCCAGGGGATAGCCCAGCAGATGTCTGGGACACATATCCGTGCAACGGGTGCACTGACAGCATACCGATGCGGCCATGCGGAAGTTTTCATCCATGGTGCGGAGCTTGTTGCGTACCGCGGGAATGGTCTTGGGCAGGATCAAAAGTCCTGAGGTGGGCTTCTTCACCACGTCCACATAGGGATTAACGATGGTACCCATAGAGGGGCCGCCGTCGATGACCACGTGGGTATCGGGCACCTTGACCTTCAAAGTTTCCAGCACCTCGATGATCTTCATACCCAGAGGTACCTTGACGCAGAATGCCTCGGGAACGTCACCGGACAAAGTGAGATAAGTTTTGGTCACGGGCTGACGGAACTGAGCCACCAGACCGATGTTGTGCATGGTCTCGGTATTAAAGACGATGACACCGCGAGTAATGGGAAGCTGTCCGGGCTTGACCAGACGACCCGTGGCGGTGTAGATCAGGTTGATCTCGTCACCCATGGGATAGACGTTGGGAACGTATTTGATACGTACACCCTCAGCCAGCTCCTGTCCATCCTTGTAGCCCAGCTTCTCCGCACGGTAGCCCTTGACGGCAATGTAACCCGTGGGGATATTGGCGTATTCCATGACGGCGCGCATACCGATAACAATGTCACGGATGCGGTTCTGAAGCAGCGTGTAGCTGGTGTATAATAGCGGCTCGCATTCGACAGCGTTGACCAGCAGAATAGAGGCTCCCTCAGCCAGCTTACTGTAGGAAGGGAAGCCCGCACCGCCCGCGCCGACGACACCGTTATCCTTCAAAAGTTGTTTTAAATCGGACATATGAAACACCTTTTATGTAAAAGATTTGTTCGGAATCAGTTCTGGATCTTGTCGATGATACCTGCTACTACGGCGTCCACGGGGGAATTGATGTCTCCCACGGCTACGCGGGCGCTGGAGCCGGTGACGACCAATACTTCCTCGCCAATGCCCGCGCTGATGGAGCGATCCACGGCGATGATGTACTTGTCGGTGAGCACCTTATTTTCGATCAACTGGATCTCCAAGAACTTGTATCCCCGAAGCTCGTCAAATTTATTTGTGGAGACAATGTTCCCCACCACTTTACCTTTGAGCATGATGTACTCCTATGATTTTACTTGATCAGTTCTTGACCATGGTGACTTTGCTGCCGTTCTTGTAACCCACAGCATTGGCATCGTCGGTGTCTACGTGCATTTCCAGGCAGAACTTGTCAGAGACGCGAACCTGCACGTCGAACCAGCGGGTGCGCTTAGTACCGTCCATGGCATCCACATCGATGTAGTCGCCGTCCTTGACACCAAAGCGAGCGCCGTCAGCGGGGCTCATGTGGATGTGACGGTTGGCGATGATGCAGCCCTCCTTCAGAGTCACGATACCCTTGGGGCCTACGATGGTCACGGGGGCGGAGCCTGCCAGCTTACCGGACTCGCGCACGGGAGGCTTAACCTTCAAAACGAAGGAATCGGTTACGGAGATTTCTACCTGGCTCTGCTTGCGGATGGGACCCAGGATGCGCACGTTCTCAATGGAGCGCATGGAGGGGCCGATGATGGTGCAAACCTCCTTGCAGGCATACTGACCGGGCTGGGACAGATCCTTCATGGGAGTCAGCTCGTAGCCGGCGCCGAACAGAGTGTCCAGATCCTCACGGGACAGGTGAATATGACGGTTGGAAATACCAACGGGAATGGTCAGGTCATTGGAAGATGCGGGGGCCTCCATCTCGGAGACGATCTTCTTGACGATGGCTTCAATAGACTGGGCATTGATTTCCATAACATGTAACCTCTTTCTTCAATATATCTTAATAAACCAAAATGTAAAAATCAAAAATCACTTCACGATGCGGAAATGTTCTTTCATTTGTACATTTTGAAAGTTCTTGGAGGGGGTCGAGGGGGAACCTTCTTACAAGAAGGTTCCTCCCTCGCGTACTCCGTTCAAGAATCAGATCTTGGGCAGGAGCTTGTCCACATCGGTGTGGGGTCTGGGGATGACGTGAGTAGCGATGACCTCGCCGAGACGGGAAGCAGCAGCGCCGCCTGCCTCAACAGCAGCCTTCACAGCACCAACGTCGCCGCGAACCATAACGCTCACGAGACCGGAACCGATCTTCTCGGAACCGATGAGAGTTACGTTAGCAGCCTTGACCATAGCATCGGCAGCCTCGATGGCAGCCACAAGACCTCTGGTTTCAACCATACCAAGAGCTTCGTTCATTGTATTTTCCTCCTAAAGAAAATTTACTTTTTAAATTGTGTATATAAGTTGCATTCGCAGATCAATCATCCATCAGGGGACGGGATCGGTGCGAAGGAACTTCATGACTTCCTCGTGAGGACGAGCGATGACCTCACAAAGCTTGACGGGGCCGACCTCGGCGGCGGCAGCTTTGCCTGCCTCTGCGGCGGCCTGAACAGCGGATACGCTGCCTTCCACCACAATGGTGACCAGTCGTCCGCCCAGTCTTTTTTCAACGTGAATGAGCTTCACGTCGGCGGCCTTGACCATCGCGTCAAGACCTACAATGGCGGTAACCATTGCCTGGACTTCCAAGAGAGCGATTGCCTTTTCCATTTTTCAGTACCTCGCTTTCGTTTGGTAGGCAAGAACGGTACCCAATCCTCAATAACTTGTTAAAGTTTTTGGGGAGTCCTGAAACCCTTTTTTTAAAAAGGGTTTCAGGCGGGGGACAGGGGCAGAGCCCCTCGTTCTTTCTTAGATGGAGGGCAGGAGCTTATCCACATCGGTGTGGGGTCTGGGGATGACGTGAGTAGCGATGACCTCGCCGAGACGGGAAGCAGCAGCGCCGCCTGCCTCAACAGCAGCCTTAACAGCACCGACGTCGCCACGGACCATGACGGACACGAGACCGGAACCGATCTTCTCAGAGCCGATCAGAGTAACGTTAGCGGCCTTAACCATTGCATCAGCTGCCTCGATTGCAGCTACGAGACCACGAGTTTCAACCATACCAAGAGCTTCGTTCATTGTAATATTCTCCTTAATAAATTATTTTTGAATTTTGTGGGTTGCGGAGAAGGATCAGACCTTCTTACCGTCAACGGTTGTGTAGTTGCGGAGCTTATCGCGACCGGTAGCGGTCAGGTGGGCGAACCACTCAACGCTTTCGTCAAGTCCCGCGATGATCTTCGAGGTGATGAACAAACCGCGCTTTTCAGCCTCGGCCTTGCCCGCGTCGTGAGCAGCCTCAACGGCGGCGGGAGATCCCTCAAACTTTACGACCATCACCAGCGGCACCTCGCACTGATCGGCGTTGGCGGGCTTGTTGCGGTCGATGGCCACGATCTTTACGTCGGCGGCCTTCGCGCAGGCGTCGGCGACCACGATGGAGGTGGCGAATCCATATACTTCAAGCATTCCAAGAGCTGCCATATCGGTAACTCCTTTGCTTACTTAGCAATGTAGGCGATCTTGATGCCCTTCTGCGCCACGTTGGTCTCCATTGCCTCGTTCATCTGATCGAGGGGGAAGGTGTGGGTGATGAGATCCTCAATCGGAATGTTCATCTCCTGGCACTGCTTCAGGAAGGCAACGGTCTTGGGGTAGTCCTCAGCGGAGTAGTCCCAAGAGCCGACGATGTCGATCTCCTTGTTGCACATAGCGAAGTGGGGGTTGACGGAATACTCGCCGTTGTTGACGAAGAAGCCCATCTCGCACATACCGCCGCCGCGGCGGATGTAGGCGTAGATGTCAGCGGCAGCCACGGGAGCGCCGGTGCACTGGAAGGCGAAGTCAACGCCCACACCGTTAGCCACGGCCTGAACCTTGGCAACGCGCTTGTCCAGGGTATCCTCA
Source organism: Oscillospiraceae bacterium (assembly GCA_015063685.1). Taxonomy (GTDB): domain Bacteria; phylum Bacillota; class Clostridia; order Oscillospirales; family CAG-272; genus CAMEON01. The sequence goes on from SVTR01000024.1 coordinate 5,982, forward strand.
TCAGGACGCTTGAAGCAGACGGTGGTCTTGGCACCCATCTTCTGGGCGACCTTCAGTCTGTCCTCGTTACCGTCAACGGCAATGATGTGGTTGATACCGGCAGCGCGGAGTACGGTGATCATCACCAGACCCACGGGGCCGCAGCCCTGAACCAGTACCTTGGAACCGAAGTTCAGAAGGCCGGTCTTCTGGCCTCTCTCCAGAGCGTGGACGCAGACGCAAGCCAGCTCCAGAATCATACGCTGATTGAGGTTCAGCTCGTTGACCTGGAAGAAGGTAGCGCCGGAAGCCTCGCCGCCGCGGATGAGCATATAATCTGCGAACCAACCGTTGGCGCGGTTGCCCTCGTCGGTACCTCTCTTGTCACCGATCAGGCCGAAAACGCCCTGATTGGCGCAGAGGTTGGTGCGACCGGGGGTCATGCGGCAGTTGTAGCAATCGCCGCAGGAAATAACGGAAGTAACGATCTTGTCGCCAACACCCAGGGGCTTGCCTGCGGTGTCCTTGGTAATGTTCTTACCGCAGTAGACGACCTCACCTGTGCCCTCGTGACCGAGAACCACGGGCATAAGACCGAAGGGATCCATCTTCCACTCATGTACGTCGGTACCGCAGATGCCTGCGCCCTCGACCTTGATCAGGATGTCATCCTCACCCAGCTGGGGCAGGGGAACTTCCTGGATCTCAATCTTCTTGGGGCCGACCAGCATAGCGACCTTGGCAACCTTGGGCAGGGGACCTGCGGCCTTGGGAGCAGAACCGGTACCCATGGAAGCCACGACCTGGCGGACAATGGCTTCAATCTGATTAGCGGAAATATCCATTGTTTTTGTTTCCTTTCTGTAGTATTTCGGGACGCTGTCCCGAACCCTGCCAAAACTTTCTTGGAAGAAAGTTTTGAATTCAAAGAACTTTAATGAATAAATTTCTTAAAGTTTTTGAAAGGAGTCCAGAGGGAAACTTTTTTCAAAAAGTTTCCCTTTGGCGTACTCCTCAAATAATTCTGAAGTGATCGGCCATCACGCAACGGCGGAGTCTGGTGAAGGACTTAGCCGAGGTGATACCCTCGCCCGTGGGGCCTGCGATGGTGAAGGTGGTGTGACCCTCGCCGCCAAAGCCGATGCCCGCGTAGGAGGGCGCGTTCTTGACGAAGATGGTGGTCTCCACTTCCTTGGCGAAGCGGGAGAGGTTGTCGATGTTCTTGGAGTGCATATGAGCGGTGTGACGGTTGCCGTGCTCGGCCTTGCAAGCCAGGGCAATGGCCTCGTCGATATCCTTGACGCGGACGATACCCAGAATGGGCATCATCAGCTCCTCCTGCACGAAGAGATGCTCGAAGGGCACCTCGGCGATGGCACAGCGGATCTCGGGACCCACGTTGATGCCGATCTTGGCGAGAATGACTCTTGCGTCGCGGCCCACGCAGTCGCGGTTGACCACGTAGGAGACCTTGCCGGTCTTCTCGTTGACCTTCTTGTTCAGCACAACCTCAGCCAGCTTATCAGCCTGCTCGCGGGTCAGAAGGATACAACCGTTCTTCTGCATACCTGCGATGAGACGGTCGGCCACGTTGTTGAATACGAACACTTCCTTCTCCGCGATGCAGGGGAGGTTGTTGTCGAAGGTACAACCGTCGATGATGTCCTTGGCGGCCTTCTCGATGTCGGCGGTGTCGTCCACGATGACGGGGGGATTGCCCGCGCCTGCGCCGATAGCCTTCTTGCCCGATGCGAGAACGGCTCTGACCACGCCGGGGCCGCCGGTGCAGACCAGCAGGCGGATGGCGGGGTGCTTGTACATGACGTCAGCGGTATCCAGAGTGGGCTTGGCCACGGAAGCCACCAGCACCTCGGGACCGCCTGCGGCGTGTACGGCGCGGTTGACCAGGTCAACGGCGTAGTTGGAGGTGGCGATGGCACCAGGGTGAGGATTGAATACCACACCGTTGCCGGCGGCGATCATGCCCATGCTGTTACAAATGACGGTTTCAGAGGGGTTGGTGGAGGGCGTGATGGCACCCACAACACCGAAGGGAGCGCGCTCGGTGAGGGTCAGACCGTAATCACCGGTCTTGGCCTCGGCCACGATGTCCTCGGTGCCGGGAGTCTTGTCAGCCACCAGCATATGCTTGGCGGTCTTGTGATCCACGCGACCCATCTTGGTTTCGGCGACACCGAGGGCGGCCATGGTGCCTGCCTCGGCGCGGCAGTAGTTGCGGATAGAAGTGATAAACTTCTCGCGGTCGGCGACGCTGGTAGCACGGATGGCCTTGTAGCCTGCCTCGGCGGCGGCAATGGCCTCCTCCATGGTGGCGTAAACGCCGGTCAGCTTGCGACCGTTATACTGGGTGGAACTCCAGTTTTCAGTAGCGGGAGCGGGGGAACCGGAACGGATCTCGGAGACGACCTTCGCGACCAGCTCGGCAACCTGCGCTTCAGTCCAGTTGATTGCCATGTCGGTTCTTCCTTTCTGTTAAGTAATGGTTCCGACGGGGGAATTACTTACCCAGAGCGGCCAGAACCTTGCGGGTGATCTCAGCAACGAGATCATTGTCGGCGTTGCCGTGGTCGTGACCGCAGCTGCACTTGCCGGCGTTGTCCTTGCACTTGCACTTGTCGGTACCCTTGTTGGGGCAGGACTTACAGCCGGGATGCTTGCCGGGCAGACCCATCTTCTTACGCAGCTCCATGAGTCTCTCCAGCTCGTGGCAGGAGATCTCGTCGATGCGGCTGTTGGCGCCGGCACCGATCTGGCGGGCGTACAGGTTGATCTTGGCGTTGAACTCAACCTCTTCCATGGTGAAGCAAGCGCGGAGCAGGGTGTTACCGACGGTCAGAGCGCCGTGGTTCTTCAGCAGGAATGCGTCGTGCTTCTGGATGTAGGGCATCAGGGACTCGGGGATCTCCATGGTGGAGGGCATACCGTAGTCGCAGGTAGGAACGTTACCGATGGTCAGAATAGCCTCGGGCAGGATGTACTGGTCCAGCTCAACACCTGCAACGGTGAAGGCGGTAGCCACGGGGGGATGAGCGTGAACGACGGCACCTGCGTCGGGACGCTCCTGATACACTCTCATGTGCATCTTGATCTCGGAGGAGGGGTTCAGCTTACCGTCCAGCTTGTTACCGTTGGCATCGATCTTGATGATCATGTCGGGGGTCATGAAGCCCTTGGATACACCGGTGGGGGTGCAGTAGTACTCGTTGGGGCCGACCTTTACAGAGATGTTACCGTCGTTTGCGGCAACGAAACCGTGATCGTAAATTCTCTTACCGATGTCAACGATTTCTTTTTTGATTTCAAAGGGAGACTGTGCCATAGTTTTTATTTTCCTTTCAAAAAAATTTACTTGCTTTTATATCCGCCTCCCGCTCATAGAACGGGAGGGATGGATCAATGAAAATTCGGGACCTTCTTGATCACAGGGACTCGGCCAAAGCCTTGGTGTCGCAAGCGATCATGTATTCCTCATCGGTGGGGATGACCAGCACCTTGACCTTGGAGTCGGGCTTGGAGATCTCCAGGATATCGCCGTGGGGAGCGGTCATGTTCTTCTCAACGTCGAAGTCGATGCCGAAGAAGGACAGGTTGCCGGCAATCATCTGACGGGTAAGGCGGTCGTTCTCACCAACACCTGCGGTGAAGACCAGAACGTCCAGACCGTTCATCTCGGCGGTATAGGTACCGATAAGCTTGATAGCGCCGCGAGCCATGAGATCCATAGCCAGCTTAGCGCGCTCGTTACCTGCGTCAGCAGCAGCCCAGACCTCGCGGCCGTCGTTGGACACACCGGAAACACCGAGGAGACCGGACTTCTTGTTCATGGCGTTGTCCATCTCGTCGGGGGTCATGCCGGTCTGCTTCATAATGTATGTAACCAGCGAAGGATCAATAGCGCCGCAACGGGTGCCCATGGGCAGGCCGTCCTGGGGGGTAAAGCCCATGGAGGTGTCCACGGCGATACCGCCGTCAACTGCGGTGACGGAGGAGCCGGAGCCGATGTGGCAGGTGATGATCTTCAGATCCTTGATATCCTTGCCCACGTACTCGGCAGCCTTCGCAGCTACGTAGCGGTGGGAGGTACCGTGGAAGCCGTACTTGCGGATACCGTACTTCTCGTACCACTCGTAGGGCAGGGCGTACATATAAGCCTTGGGCTCCAGGGTGGAGTAGAAGGAGGTGTCAAACACGCCGATGTGGGGCTTGTCAGCCAGGACGGCGCGGCAGGCGTACACACCCTTGATGGCGGGCGGGCCGTGAAGGGGGTTGATGGGAACGATGGACTCCAGATATTCCATCTCGGCGTCGGTGAGGACCTGAGAGGACTGGAACTTGCCGCCGTGTGCGAAGCGGTGGCCAACGGCACCGATCTCGTCCACGCTCTTGATCACGCCCCATTCGGCGTCGGTCAAAAGCTTCAGAACCAGCTCGATAGCCTCGTTGTGGGTGGGCATGGGGTAGCTCTCGGCGTAGGTAGGCTGACCGGGACGCTTGTGGGTGATGTTACCCGCGGGACCGATCTGCTCGCAGAGACCCTTTGCCAGTACCTTCTGCTCATCCATATCAAAAAGCTGATACTTCAGGGACGAGCTTCCGGCGTTGACGACCAGAATTTTCATGTGAAATGTTCTCCTTCGATTGAATTTTTCATAGAAGACAAATCTATTCACCATGTATTATATCAAAATGACGAAAATTTTTCAATAGTTTCACGAAAAAAATTTGTTTGCAAACCTTACAAAGTTTTTTGGGGTGGATTTATCCTTTTTTCACCTTGTCGTTCGACTGACAAAAATTTATCAAAAAAATCTGATAAAAAAATAACAAAATCCTTGGGTAACTTCGAAAAATGTGAAAAAATCCTACATATTATATAGCGAATAAAACGGCAGATGGGCTTTCTTGTGCCGATACAGGCGAAGAAGGAGAGAAGAAAGATGAAAAAAAACCATAATTTTGAAAAAAATCGGTCTTTGTGCAATTTGACGAGTGACATTTTGAGTATCGAGAGATCAGACCCTTGTTTTTGAAAATTTTTCTTTCAAAAAAGATTTCCGACGATTTTATACGTCCTTATTGACGGCGTCGGAAAAATATGGTATACTTTCGGTGAAGAAAACAGCGAAAGGCAGAGCCTATGAAACCTATCAAGCTTCTGATTTTTGATCTGGACGGCACCTTGGCAGATACCATTGAAGGCATCACCGAGGGACTCAACCGTGTAATGGCCGCCGAGGGCTATCCCCTCCACACCCACGAAAGCGTGTTGGGCTTTATCAACTACGGTGTACGGCAGTACATTGAGGAAGCGGTACCTCCCGAGGTGCGGGGAGATTACGATACCATCACCCGTCTCATGGGAGAGTACAACCGCCACTACGCCGATACCTTTACCTTGACGGTGCCCTTTGAGGGCATCACCGACCTGCTTTACAGTCTCAAGGACAGATGTCTGTTGGCCATGAACTCCAACAAGCAGGACAAATTTGTCAAAGTTCTGGGCAAGCAGCTGTTCCCTGAGGGATTGTTCATCGCCTCCGAGGGTTTTCGAGACGACCGTCCCGCCAAGCCCGATCCCGGTATGGCCTACGCCATCATGGAGATCGCCTCCGAAAAGCTGGGGGAGACCCTGACCCCCGATCAATGCGTCTATATCGGTGATAGCGACATCGACTTTTATACCGCCCGTAACGCAGGGATGCGTTGCATCAGCGTGGCGTGGGGATACCGTCCCTATGAATTTTTGCGCGCGCTCGGCGATCAGCCCGTGGCGAGGACGCAGGAAGAGCTTGTCGCCATTTTGAAAGATATGGGTATTTGACCCTCAAAATACACGCATATAAAGAAAGGAGCTATATCCTATGCAGATCCGTACGAAAATCATTTCCTCCCTTGAAAAGGTCTTTCTCGACAGCAGTATTGATCAGTTTAAGCCCCTGACCTTCATCCGCATGATGAAAAATCAACGGCTGTCTGTTCAGCTTGCCCACACCATCGAGGGTGATGACGCGCCGATTCGTATCATGCCCCAACTCAAAATCAACGGCGCGCTTTCAGACTATGCCCGCGTTCGCACCGTGGAGCTGGTGCCCGTGGCCATGCCCGTCAGCGTCTATGACGATAACTATCTCCGCACAACCCCCGGTCTGTATCCCGACTGGCTCCAGCCCCTCCACTACGGCGCGGGTATCTCTGTCATGAAGGATCAGCTACGTGCCCTTTGGGTGGAGTTTATGCCCGAGGGCAACCTGCCCGCAGGCACCTATGAAACCGAGATCGCCTTTGTGGATCACATGGGGGAGCCCATCGCTTCCGAAAAGATCACCGTGGAGATCCTGAACGCCGAGCTTCCTGAGCAGGAAATGCTGCTCACCCAGTGGTTCCATTGCGACTGCCTGGCCAATTACTACCATTGCGAGGCTTGGTCGGAGCGGCATTGGGAGATTGTGGAGAACTTTGCCAAGACCGCCAAGGAGAACGGCATCAACCTCTTGCTGACCCCCGTGTTTACCCCGCCTCTTGACACCGCCATCGGCGGCGAGCGCACCACCAACCAGCTCGTCGACGTGACGGTGACCCGCGCCAATGGCGCCGATGAGTACACCTTCGGCTTTGATAAGCTGGATCGCTGGATCGATATGTGTGATCGCGTGGGCATCAAGTATTTCGAGATCTCCCACTTGTTCACCCAATGGGGGGCCGCTCACGCGCCCAAGGTGATGGCCACCGTGGACGGCGAATACAAGCGCATCTTCGGCTGGGACACCGAGGCCACGGGCGCCGAATATACCAAGTTCCTCCGCACCTTCCTGCCTCAGTTCCTGGATCATATGAAACAGCGCGGTGACGATAAGCGTTGCCACTTCCATATTTCCGATGAGCCCAACGGGGAGCAGATGGCGCAGTACAAGGCATCCAAGGCGGTGGTGGCAGACCTTCTCGAAGGTTATACCATCATGGACGCTCTGTCCGAGTACGAATTCTACAAGGAAGGCGTGGTCAGCACCCCCATCCCCTCCAACAACAGCATTAAGCCCTTTATCGAAAACAACGTCCCCGGCCTGTGGACGTATTACTGCTGCGGCCAGTGCATCGACGTGTCCAACCGTCTCATTGCCATGCCCGGTTGGAGAAACCGCTCCATCGGCATGCAGCTTTACAAGTATGATATTGCCGGCTTCCTCCAGTGGGGCTACAACTTCTACAACAATATGCATTCCGTGAACACCGTCAACCCCTATGCCGATGTCAGCGGCGAATACTGGGTGCCCGCCGGTGATCCCTTCTCGGTCTATCCCGCCGAGGACGGCACCGCCTATGAGTCCACTCGTATCATCGTGTTCCACGAGGCCCTGGAGGATATGCGCGCCATGAAGCTGTGTGAATCCTTCTACGGCAAGGAGCGCGTAGTGGCCGAAATGGAGGCCGTGTTCGGTGAGATCCGCTTTGACCGTTGCGCCAAGTCCGCTGAGATGATGCTGGCCGTCCGTGCACGTGTCGATGAACTGATCGAGCTGGCTTTGGCAGAAAAAAAGTAATTGGCTTTCCCCATAAAGAGATACCCCCGACGGAATTTTATCTTCCGTCGGGGGTCATTTTAGAGATGCCCTTAGTTTTCGGTCTTTCCCTTGCCTGAATAGTCGAACTCAACGCCGACGACGATCATGGGAATATCGCTATCGGAGAAATGCAATTCAGTCAACTGGCCGTTGTCGTAGATCCAGGTCTCGTCTACGGCAACCTGACACCAGCGCTCGTAGGTGCTGCCGTATCGGAGGATCATGAGGTTGGGACAATGGGCAAAGGCCTTGAAGCCGATGCTTTGGAGACCTGCGGGCAGGTTGATCTCAGTCAGACCTTGATTCCATGCGAAGGCAAAATCTCCGATGCGCGTGGTGCATTCGGGAATGACGCTGTTCTTGCAGCCCAGGACCACCTCGAATTTAAAGGCAGACAAGGAGGACATATTGATGTTATCCTCAAAATAGATCAGACAGTTGTCTCTCACCAGATAATAATGATAAGTACCATCCTCATCCGGCTGTATGGTGGGCTTGAAGAGATCTCCCGTGATGCTCTCCAGTTGGGGATTGTTCCCAAAGGCCTGTTCCCCGAAATGCTGTACCGTGGAGGGAATGTGGATGCTTGTCAGCCCTGCACCGTAAAAGGCATAGGGCGCGATGGCGATGATGTTGTCGGGGATCTTTGCGTTCTTATTACCCAATATGACGGTGTTGTCTGCCTTGCGGATGAGGCAGTTGCCTTCTACGTAGTAAAAGAAATTGTTTTCGTCCGCTGAAAGGCCGACGGTCTCGTAATCATGGTTCGCGAAGAACCGTTCTTCGATGTGTTCCACCGAGGCGGGGATGTGGAGCTGTACGGGAAAAGTCATAGGTCTCACATCCGAAATATCCACTTCGGTTCCGTAAATAACATCGTTTATTTCAACGCTTGCGTCATCAATATCGCAGCGCAGGGCATTGGTAGCAATCACCTTCACCGAATCCGGAACAATAAAGTTAAAGAAAGGAATCGGTTGATAGTCTTGCCAAATAGGACCCGAGGGCGGAGCCACAAATTCCAAATAAGCATACACCAGCCGCTCTCCCTCACGTTCAATGAGACAGCTTTGCTCTGACCGGTACACGGGATTTCCCTCGTCCACCGTCAGGCTTTCCAGAGCGGTCATTTCGTGGAGCGTGTTGATATGAACATCCATCATGGTGGCAGGGATATGGATCCCCTTGACTTGAAACAGATGCACACCGTTGGGCACGGCCAAGGAGGACGTCATGGTCATGTCCCACAGGGCGATGACACGGTCGCCGTTCATGGCGGTTTCGGGGATGGTCAGCACCATGTCCTCGGGCAGGGCGGCAATACCTACAAGAGAGCATGTGCCGTTGCCGTGGCTGAGATAATACAGGTCTTCGTGGCGCACAATGTTGCCCATCCAATCGGGGGTAGTTTCAGCTTCAATTGGCGTGGATTCACGCTCGGGGAGCGGCTCGGTTTCGCGGTCAAGCACCTGGAGAGGGTCTGTTTCGGGATCGGGCGTTGTGATCGGCTCGGTTTCGCGGTCAAGCACCTGGAGGGGCTCTGTTTCGTGATCGGGGGTGGTGAATGCGTCCGTCTCATGCTCAAGATGATGGATGGGATCAGTTTCCCTGTTTTGGGTTCCCCCTATGTCCTGGGGGAGCTTTCCGTCGGGAGCGTGTCCCGCGATGATGATCCCCGCCATGGTACCAAGGGCGACGATGCCACAAATGGCCGCCACCACGACGGGTTTTTCAAAGAACGCGGCCACGATACGGCGGCGTTTGGTTGGAAGGATAACGGTTTCTTCGGGGAGCGCGGATTCCTCAACGTAGGCGTCGTCCACCTCTCCCAAACGATCGAAAATTTGTTTTTTGTTCAGCTTCATGGTGTGATGCCCCTTTCTTCAAGATAGGTGCGCAGTCGCTCCCGTGTGCGCATGAGACGTAGAGAGACGGCGTTGGGGGTCATACCGTAGGCCTCGGCCAGCCGATTCACGGGATAGGCGTGCCAGTACCGCCCCATGAAAAGGCGGCGATCAAGCTCCGGCAGCTTGGCCAGGAAATCATTCAACAGCTCCGGCAGCTCGTCGGCGTGGCTTTCCTCCACCGAAAGACACTCCGCAAGCTCGTCCAGCGCCACGTCAAAGGCACGGTTTTTCCTCGCGTGGTAAGCGTTGATGGCCAGATTTCGGGTGATGCGGCAAAGGTAGGCCGACAAGGACAGGGGCCGATTGGGGGGAATGCTTTGCCATGCCTTCAGCCAGGTGTCGTTGACACACTCCTCCGCGTCGGCGGCGTTGCCGAGGATGCGCATGGCTACCGCCTGACACTTGGTGCCGTGGCTTTGGGCGGCGGCCTTGATGGCCTCCTCGTCACGGGCAAAAAACAGATCGATGATCCTTCGGTCACGGTCGTGCTGATCCATGGGTATCCTCCTTTCGGTCCTTTACTTGAATGTACGGTATGAGGGGTTGCAACCCTTTCACCTATGTAGACAGTTCGTAGAGGAGAAATCTTTCACAAAACAAAAAATTATTTTACGCAATACAAATTAATATCCCACGCGGGCACTCCTGCCATGCGGCGGAGATAGAAACGGTAGTGGGGATTCAACTTACGGATCAGGAGGGGCAGGGCAAACAGATCCTCGCTTTTGTGGTAGAGAGACACCAGCAGAGCGGGGGAGAAGGCTCGAATCACTTCCGCAGAACCTCCCAGGGCGGCGGCCTCTGAGCCTTCCACGTCGTATTTGATGTAGTCAAGTCGGGTGTCCATGCCTACCCTTTCAGCCCAGACCTCGTCCAAGGGACGAACGGCTACCGACACGGTCTTGCCGAAATACTGCTCCGAGGTAGCAAACATGGCGGGTGCGCCGTCGGGGGTAAAGGCGGGGGTGTCGCAAAGGGTGGCGTTGCGGTTGCCGCTGGCGTGAAAATGCAGGGTGCCGGATTTGTCAAAGGCACCCGCCTGCACCGCGTGAACCTGCAAGCCGTTGCCTGTTTCACTGAGTCCCGCCGCCCAATCCGTGAGCTTTTTGAAATTCCGACGGTCAGGCTCCATGGCCACCGCCGTGGAAAGGGAGGGGGCGTAGGACATCAGCTCCCGGAGGCTGTCTCCGTTATACGCCCCCAGATCGGCGGCGGTGTGGAAGGCTTCCGCGTGAAGAATATGACGGTAAGCATCCTCCGCCTCTGACTCGGTGGCGCGGAGGATATCGATGCGCCCCGACAGCTTGTAGGTGATGATCCCGTCGTAGACCGCGCGGGATTCTTCATCTGAAAAAAGGTCGCGAGCGGCGTTGAATTCGGCCCGATGTGTCTCGTAAAACGCGCTGTCAAACAGGGCGTCACCGCAAACGGGCACGTCGGGGGCATAGGTCTCGCAGGTGTCTGCCACCCGTCCGATGAGCTCCAGCACGTCGGGGCGGGAGGAGGCGAAGGACAAAAGCACGATCATGCCGTCACCGTAGGTCTCCCGAGCCTCGGTAAAGGACAGCACCCGCCGTCCGTGAAAGGCGTGACCCCGCACAAATCCGTCGCTGGCGAAGCAATCACGGACGGTGATACCGAATTTTTCACAGACCGCGATGATCTTGTCCGCGCCGTTGCCCATGCCGTAGAGCAGGATGGGGCGGCCGCCGTCGGACTCGGCCTTGAGATAGTGCCACAGGTCGGGTGTGGTGGGTGTAGGCGTGAAGCGCATGGAAAATCCTCCGTGTGTCTTGACAATTAAATGAAAAGGGTGTAAAATAAGAAAAAATTTATCCGAAAGGAAACTGAAAATATGGATTGCTTGTTCTGTAAAATTATCGCAGGGGACATCCCCTCCGCAAAGGTGTACGAGGATGACATGGTGTACGCCTTCCGTGACATCAACCCCATGGCTCCCGTCCACGTGCTCATCGTGCCCAAGTGCCATCTGGCCTCTGCTGACGAGGTGACGGGTGACAACAGCGCCTATGTGTCCCGCATTTTTGAGGTCATTCCCGAGATCGCCAAGGCAGAAGGTCTTAAGGACGGCTACCGCGTTGTGACCAACTGCGGCGAGCACGGCTGCCAGTCGGTGAAGCATCTGCATTTCCACCTCCTGGGCGGCAAGCAGCTGTCTGAAAAGATGGACTGAGAACAGCGAAAAATTGTTGTTTGGCGGGTGTATGAGGGCTTTCCTTGCAACTGTCATTCAGAGGTCGGCCCGCGAAGCGCCAGCCGACCGAAGAACCTTTTCCCGAAGGGAAACCCTTACCCATCAACGATTTTGGTTGCCCTACGGGCAAAGATCCTTCGTCGGGCATCGGCCCTCCTCTGGATGACAGCGCGCGGTGGTCGTTCCGATAACCAATAGCTATCTAACCAACTGCCCATCGCGTGATGCGACAGGCACCGGAGGGACATCCTCGAGCATTGGCAGCCGGCACGGCCGGCAAACAACAATTTATGTCGTAGCATATTGGTGTCAAACACCCCCACAGTTGTGGGGGTGTTGTTTTTTTATTATCCCAGTCGTCTCGCCTCGGTGTAGAACCGCTTATCCGACGCATGACCCATGGAGAAGGTCTTGCGGGGGAGGGAGCCGTCAAAAATAACCGTGGGGAAGAGCTCTTCTTTTTTCATGCCGTCAAACAGAAAGGCCAGGGCCCCTTCACCTGCGCCGAGAGATAGCGCTACGTCCTCGCCGTGGATGTAGTCCACCTCGGCATCCTTGTATCTGCCGTCGGCAAGACAATCGTTGACGAAATTCTGTACCGTCCCCACAGCCAGGGTGGACACGGGATGGGGAATGGTTACCGTTTCATCGTAGTCACCGTGAGACAGACGGACGGTCTGGGGGGCGCTGTCGCCATCAAGGGAGGCGCAATAGGCCTTGAAATCCTCGGCAACCTTCATGGAATCGACCCCGAAGAATACGCGATAAATGGGCTCAAATTCCAGCGAAGCATCGTAGAGGTTGACTACCTCGCAGAGTGCGTAGCGCATGGGGTGAACCTTGGCGGCATCTCCGAGGCGAGCCTTCAGCTCCTCGTAGCAGGTCTTAGCGGCGGCGAGAGAATGGTTGCCGTCACCCACGGCGAAGAGCAGGGGAGCAAGACCCGTGCGGCGGTATTTGGCTTCCATGATCTCAGGGGTGGCTATGGCAGACAGCGCCGCCAGCACCTCGGCCTGCTTTTCGGCGCTGAGCAGATAACCTTTCAGATGGCCGCTGCTTTGCATGAGATCGAAGTCGTACACCACGGGTAGATCCTCAGCGTGCTCGGACAGAGGCTCGATGACCGTCTTTTCGGCGTCGTCAATGAGCATCATGACGTGGGGCAGCTCCATGGGCGCGCCTCGGCGGATGACGGTGCGGGGCGGGATGCGCTCGGGCACCGTTTCCTCGGTGGCGCGAATGAGGGCATTCGAGCCGGGGTGATAGTCGTAGTCCTCCAGGTCGATCATACCCACAAGACCCAGTCGGTGCTTACCGTCAGCCAGAGTACGATCCACTAAGATCATGCTGTCGGGATGGCATTCCAGAACGTTGTCCAAATAATCCACCATGGCCTCGCGGATGGCGGGGATGCGGGCATCGGCCTCCTTGAGGTAGACCTCGGGGAGAATGACCCGCAGGGTAGACGGGGCGTCACCTACCAATGCGTCGGCGGCTTCCCAGTAGTCGGGCTGGGCGGTGTATTGGTCGCAAGCCACGGCAGACCAGCGGGTGCCGTCTGTGGCGGTAAAACTGGGTAGCAGGATATCTGCGGGATGGAAGCAGTTGTGATTCATATGGATGACCCTTTCGGTGTATTTTGTTTCTGCCACCATTATAAACGAAAATCGGGAAAATTGCAAGAGGGGGCAAAGAAAAAGTTTGCTCGCGCTGATGAATGAACGAAGAAAACCGTAGGGGCGAACTGAGTTCGCCCGCAGTGCGGGAATAATTAGAGGTGACCTAAAATATCCCCACGGCTTGACCGTGGGGATAAAGATTATTTGAGATACACCGCTATACCTGCGGCGGAGGTGCTAAAGTCCTCGGGGATCTCCAGATCGTGGCCCTCGTTGAAAGCATACCAGAACAGCTCGGAGATGCAATCGAAGGTCAGGAGCATGACGTAGTTGACGTATTCCTCCATGAGGTCGGGGCGGACGTAGGGCAGAAGATTTTCGTCGGCGGTCTTGACAAGATCGGCCACCATCTCACAGGCGATCTCATGGAGGGCATCCGCAAGAAGGGCCTCAATCTTATTCACCGCAGGGTCGTTCAACACGGGAACGTTGAGGTACAAACCGCCGTCGCGGGACACAAGGAAGCCTTTGCTGACCAGGAACGCCGCCTGCTCCTGCTCGTTGCCGATCAAAGGGAGATGGGGATCTTCGTAGATCCGCATGAACAGGTCGGCGTTGGCTTCGGTGATGATGTGATCACGATCATCGAAGGGCTCGGCTTCATAGAGATTGGCTATCGTAAAGCTGCGGCGAGAGGTCTTGAAATGATTGTGCAAATTGCTCCAGGAGACACCCTTGTAGTCCCCCTTCAATATCACTTCCTCGTCGGGATACCGCACCCTCACCACCAGCCGCCAATCCTTTCCGTTGCTTTGGGGAACGTCGTGGGAGCAAGTCTCCTTGTAATGCTTCAGCATGGTGTCTTCCATGGCGCTGACGGCGCGGACGTAGAGGAACCACAGAAGATAGCCGTCGGAGAAATCCTTCTCGTTGAGGATGTGCTTTCTTGCTTCGGGAAGGAGGGCTTTGACGATCTCTGCCACACGGGGCATTTTTTCGATCAACACGCGGTTCTGATCTACGCAATAGTCCAGCCACGCCTGCTGGGGGAACACGCAGAAATCGTCAATATAGGTGTTGGGGGCGGTCTCCTTGATAAATCTGTGCTTCAAGAGATAGTCCAGCTTATCCTCAAAATATACGGGGGCTACGCCGATGGCCTCGGCGATCTGGCGGGGCGTCTTGCCCTCGTTGGCGCAGACGGCGATGATCTGCTCCACGATACGGTCACTCAAAAAGCTCCAATGGTCGGGGATGTTGTAGCAGCCGCATTTGTCCAGAATGGCGGGCGCATAGGAGAGACGCTTATTCTTGTTTTCATTATTTTCCATGGGTTGTTCCATACCTTTCCTTACATTCTTTCGTGCGTCAAAGAGGCGGGTCTTGACCGTCCCCTCGGGGATGTCCAGTATGGCCGCGATCTCCTTGACGCCTTTGTTTTGGAGATAGTACATGACCACGCATTCTCTTTGGATGCGGGACAAAAGGGAAAGCTGATAGGTCAGCTCCCGCCGCTCTTCCTCGGCAATGATAGCCTCGTCGATGTCCGCAAGGTCGAAATAGTAGGGCTCGCCGTCCCGGAGGTTGCCTACCGTCTCGCCCAACAGAACAGCCTGCTTTTGGCGGTTTCTGAAAAAGAGCAGAAGGCGATTTTGCGCCAAACCCCAATACCACGGATAAAAAGCAACGGGCGGTGTCCCTGCCTGCGCCTTCTTTCGGTAGGATAGAATGGCCTCCAGAAGGATCTCCTGGGATAAGTCCTCGGCGTCGTGGGTGTTGCCTAATTTGCGGTAGCACCACAAATAGGTGGACTCCATCAGCTCGGAGGTGAATAGAGCGGCTTCATGTGTGTTCATGTGTTCTCCTTTGAGGTTCTTCCGTGAGAACCTCGGTGTTCGGTACCGTACACCCTATAAGTAACGGGAAAGGTTGGACGGTTTGGTGGGATAGAGATTTTCAATTTCCGTTTTACTGCTATTTGTTGGATTCTTACAGAAGGCAATAAATAATTGGGCATCTCTAAAAACTCATCGCACGCCGATATGACGGTGCTTTTTCCGTCATACGTCACAAAATTCTTTCGCATAGGGACGACTATGCGCGCAGATTTTTGTTTAGAGGTGACCTTTAGTCTGACGAAAAAATCTCTCGCATCTCGCCTCACACTGATGTAACTGGGATGCGTTTTGGGATTGCCTGACCAATATGCTCGGAAGACCCATCCATATTGAAATTGTGGGCTTGGACAATATCGAGAGGAAATTTGGCGATACGGCGCGAAAAATGCTTGATATACTGAAAGAATTTAAGCATTGTGAAAACGATGAGTTTGCCGATGAAATTCAGATTGTACTTGTCAGCGGAAATATCAAAATAGAAATACAATAAGTTAAAAAAAGGGTCACCGTGTCATCACGGCGACCCTCTTTATATAGCGGTCAGACCGCAAAAATCCTGCAATGCTCCCCGATGATGACGGGCACGGGGTCTTCCTCGGCCTCGTCGTAAATGTCTTCCACCATATCCCGGAGAACGGCGCACACGGGAAATTCCGTGTGATAATGTCCCGCGGCCACAAGGCTCATGCCCTCAAAGGGGATATCGCAAAGCTGGTGATACTTCAGCTCTCCCGTGACGTATACGTCGGCGCCGGCGGCCAGCGCGGCATTCACGTCTCCGTCACCGCCGCCGCCCAGCACCGCCACCCGGGAAATGAGCTCGTCCGCTGACGCGCAGAGCACCGAGGGGGCGTTGAGACGATCCTTGACCAGCTGGGCAAAATCCTCGGGGGACATGGGGGCGGGCAGATCTCCGATGCGCCCCATCTCCTTCCCCTCGAAATTGTCCTTGTCGCCGAAGGAGGTGATATTTTGCAGGCCCAGGCGGGATGCCAGCATATCGTTGACGCCGCCGTCCACCGTGTCGAGACGGGTGTGAAAGGCCATGGTGGAAAGGCCGTTCAGAATCAGGTCAATGACCTTTCTTGAAACCGTGGTCTCGCCGCTGACCTCCTTGACACCCTTGAAAAGCAGGGGATGGTGGGTGAGCAGGACGTTACAATCGTAATCCAGGGCGGCGTTGACTGCGTCCTCGGTGGCGTCCAAGGCAATATAGACCCCCGTGACGGGGGCGTCCTTGTCGGGGCAGACGGAAAGACCGTCGTTGTCCCAGGGGCAGGACAGGGAACGGGGAATGCGGGCTTCAAGGGCTTCGTAAAGTTCCATAATTGTCATGGTTTTATCCTCCCAAGGCTTCAAGTTGACTGTTGAGGGACGCGAGTAAAATATCCGCTTCGGACGTGTCCTGTCCTGCCAGATTGCGGGCGTTGCGGGCACGGGACTCCTTTTTGATGGCTTGCTCGATGAGCTTGCGGTGGAGCCTTTTCTCATCGTGGGGATAGAGGTGACCCGTCAGGGCTTCGGCGGGACTTTTTGGCGGCGTTGCGCTCGCGGGGGCGTAGTCGGCGCAGATGATCTGGTAGAGGCGGTCACCCTCCGCAGAGAGGGACTCGCCTGTGATAGCAAAGCCGAGACCAAACAGGGCCTCTCTCAGCTTTTCGGGGTGGGTCATGGGCTGAAGGATGAGCCGCACGCCGTCCTGCCTGATCCAGGGGGCGGCCTCCAGGATGGAAACGATGAGCTCGCCGCCCATGCCGAATATGATGATGGTCTCGGGGCCGTAGACCTCCAGACCGTTCAGACCGTCGGTGCAAACGGTTCTGACTGTGCCCGCGACGCCCTCGGCTCTGATATGTTGCTCTGCCCGCTCCACGGGGCCTTTGTTGATGTCCGAGGCCACGGCGGATAAGATCTCTCCGTTTTTGGCCGTGACGGGGGTGAGAATGCGCTTTTGACAGAGATAGATGGGAAGATAGGCGTGGTCGGTGCCCACGTCAGCCAGGAGCGCTCCGGGGCGCACGTACTTGACGGCGCACATGAGGCGGGGTGAGAGATGGATCATATGTACCTCAAAATGGAAAAAATAGTCATTTGCCGAAGGACGGGAAAACCGCGGCCTTCGGCAAAAGGATCAGTTGTTGGCGAGATGGGCGTTGATCTTTTCCACCAGGGCGTCGGCATCGGTGCCGTGAACGGCACAGGCCTGCTCGATGGACTCACCGCGGGCAGAGGGACAGCCCAGGCAATGCATACCGATCTCAAAGAAATACACGGCGGTGTCGGGAGCTGCGTCCAGAACGTCACCGATGATGGAATCCTTGGTTACTTTCATGTTTATATACCTCCGTTTGGAAATTTGCTTTCAGCATTTTTATTATACACGCTTTTGAAGCGGATGTCAAGGGGCATGGACGGGGAAAGTTTAGGAAGATGGGCGGTTAGGCAGGTAAATTGTTGTTTAGCGGACAGTGCCCGCGGCCATCGCTCGGGGATGTGCAACCCATGCAGACCGCATACCGCGATGGTGAGTTGGTCAGGTAAATTGTTGTTTACGGTTTTCTGACCAACGTGGTCGTAGGGGCGAACTGTGTTCGCCCGTAATAAAAAGTATATTGATAAACAAAGGTTTTTGGGGGACGGCGGGCGAACGCAGTTCGCCCCTACGGGTTCATAGTAAGCCCACGCAAACAACAATTTATCTAACCAACTGCCCATCGCGGCACACTACAGTCACATTCCTCTTAATCTCTCTTACCCGTCTTGATCTCCCCGTGCTTGGCCTCGTATGCCTCGATGCAATCCCGAATCAGGATCAGGATCTGACTGTTGGCGCTGCGGCCCTCATAGTCCGCAACGTAGTGGAGCTTGTCGAGGGTCTTATCGTCGATACGGACGGTCAAATGTCGCAATTCATTTTTAGCCATAAAATAACCTCACTATTAACATATTATGGCTTTATTTTAGCGTCGAAATGCAGTATAATGGCAAATGTGAAGTCTAAGTGACTTCAAAATATATGTATGATAGGAGAACAAATCATGAAAATTGCGATTATCGGCTCCCGCTCTCTGCAAGTCACCGATTTTGATCACTTTATTCCCTCCGTGTGCACCGAAATCGTCTCGGGCGGCGCCAAGGGCATTGATACCTGCGCGCGCCTGTGGGCGGAAAAGAAAGGGCTGATTTTTACCGAATTTCTCCCCGACTACGAAAGGTACGGCCGCAGCGCTCCCTTGGTCAGGAATCGGTTGATCGTGGATTATGCCGACGCGGTTCTGGCTATTTGGGACGGAAAATCCAGAGGAACCTTCTATACCGTGAAATACGCCCAAAAGCAGGGAAAGCCGGTGGCCTTCTTTTCGGGAGACGCTGTGAATAAATCCTTAAAATCATAACAAAATTTACATAGAGCCCTTGACAGATATGGGTGTATGTTGTAAAATATAGGAAGGTTATACGACACCCCGTGTATATGACGGAGAACGCAAAAACACAAAGAAACGGAGAACCAAGGATATGTATAGAATCGGTATTGACCTGGGCGGCACCAACATCGCCGCAGGTATCGTCAACGACGCCTTTGAGATCGTCTGCAAGGAAAGCGTCCCCACGGGTGCAGAGCGCCCCGCTGAGGAGATCGCAGCGGATATGGCGGCGCTTTGCCATAAGGTCTGTGAAAAGGCCGGCATTTCCCCTGCGGAGATCGCTTCGGTGGGTATCGCTTCCCCCGGTATCGCCAACCATGACGACGGCGTTATCGAATATTGCTGTAACATCCCCTCCTTCAACCAGTTCAACGTCTGCAACGCGGTCAAGGTCGGCTTCCCCGTTCCTCACGTCTTCGTGGAGAACGACGCCAACGCCGCCGCTTGGGGTGAGGCCATCGCGGGTGCCGCCAAGGGAACCTCCAATTCCATCATGATCACCCTCGGCACAGGCGTGGGCGGCGGTATCATCATCGACGGTAAGGTCATCTCCGGCTTTAACTACGCCGGCGGCGAGCTGGGTCACATCGTTATCGAGGTGGACGGTGTGCAGTGCGGTTGCGGCCGCAAGGGCTGCTGGGAGGCTTACAGCTCGGCTACCGCGCTGATCCGCATGACCTCCGAGAAGCTTGCCGAGTGCGAGGCACAGGGTAGAAAGACCATCATGACCGATATGGTGGCCGCCGCCGGGAAGGTCTCGGGTCGCACAGCCTTCGACGCTAAGCGTCAGGGTGACGAGGCAGGCGCCGAGGTGGTGGCCAAGTATGTTCACTATCTGGCGCAGGGCCTGTCCAATATCATCAATATCTTCCAGCCCGAGGTGCTGTCCATCGGCGGCGGCGTGTCCGGCGAGGGAGATTACCTCCTGGATATGCTCGTCCCCCTCATCCGCGGTGAGGTCTACGGTCAGGGCATCGTTCCGAGCACCGATATCCGCATTGCCGCGCTGAAAAACGATGCCGGCATCATCGGCGGCGCCGTGCTGGGACTGGGACTGAAATAACGATTCAGACAAGCCTGCGACATCTTGGTCTGCGGGCTTGCCTTTTTGAAGGCTCTGTGGAAGCCTTCGCCATATCACACGAAAGGAGAACCATCCGCTCATGATCGGCATGATTCCTTACCTTATTTGCTTTGTCCTGCTGGCCGCGTTTTTCCTGCTGGTGCCCAAAAAGGAGAGCACCAAAAAGCTGGCAGTGATCCTTTTGGCTCTTTCTGTCTTCGGTGAGATCCTGTTTTGCAATTTCCACTCCTTCCACCTCACCTTCGGGGATTACGAGCCCGCGAAGATCGTCCTTGACAGCGAACAGGTCAAGATCTCCGGCGGAACCGAGGAAAATCCCCTGACCTCCAAGGAGGGTGGCACTGTGACGGTCACCGTCAATGGACTGAAGCAGCCCGTGGGCACCGTGCGCCTGGGCCTGCGGATGCCGGAGAATACCAACTACGTGGACGTGAAGATCTCGGCCAAGGACGTGACCCAAGCGGCTTCCTGGCGCTCGGGCGTGGCTGACGGCCGGATCCTCAACGGCGACGACCGTTCTCAATACATCGTGATGGATCTCTCGGGTGACGTGAGCGCTCTGGAGATCAAGCTGACCGCGCCGTCCAAGGCGCTGTTTACCGTGGAAAGCGTGACGCTGAATGAGAGCGTGCCCTTCCAATTCTCCGCGCTCCGACTTGTCCTCTTCGTACTGGGATGCATGGCGGTGTATGCCCTGGTGACCTTCCCCTCCATGAAAAAGACCTACGGTGAGCAACCCGCTGCCTTCCGTCGGGTGGCCGTCATCATGACGGTGATCCTGGTGCTGGGGGCCTTGGCCGTGACCTTTGTCAGCATGTACGACCAAACGGGCGCCTTGTCCACGGGCTTCAAAAATACGTCGGGCAACCAGATCACAAAGGAGATCGTGGATGCCTTTAAGGCAGGACAGGTCCACCTGCTGGACGAGCCCTCCGAGAAGCTTTTGGCCATGGAGAACCCCTATGACTGGAGCGCCAGAAGAGCCGAGGGTGTATCTGCCAAATGGGATCACCTCCTGTTTGACGGCAAGTACTACTCTTACTACGGTATTGCCCCCGTCATCCTGCTCTTCCTTCCCTACAATCTGCTTACGGGATACTATTTCCCCACGGCAGAGGCGGTTTTCCTGTTCGGAGGCTTGGGCATCGTGTTCCTGACGCTTTTGTTTATGGAATTTGTCAAGCTGTTCGGCAAAAAGCTGCCCAACAGCATGCTGGTGGCCACTTTGGTGATCCTGCAGCTCTCCAGCGGCGTGTGGTACAATTTCGTCTATGACAATTTCTACGAGATCGCTCAGGCCTCGGGCTTCATGTTCACCTGTATGGGCTTCTTCTTCCTGCTCCGCTCAGGGGTGATCGGGGAAGGTAAGATCCTGTACCGTCATATCGTGCTGGCTACCATGTGCCTCTCCTGGGCGGTGCTTTGCCGTCCCACCCTGGCGCTTTACTGCATCGTAGCATGCATCTTCCTGGTCTTTGGGTATCTCAAGCATCGGGAGGAGATCAAGGCCTCCGTGCCCAAAGGCGGTATCCTGCAAAAGCGGGCGCTGAGCACGGCAACTATTAAGTATCTGTTTGCCGCGCTGACCTGCTTTGTGGTCATCGGCGGTATCCAGGTGATCTATAACTACGCCCGCTTCGGCAATCCCCTGGATTTTGGTATCCAGTATTCCCTGACCATCAACGATTTTACGAGATCCCAGTATCACACGGATTTCGTCATGATCGGCATCTACAATTTCCTGCTGGCCTTCCCCAAGATTCAACCCGAATTCCCCTATGTGATGTCCAATTTCTCCACCCTGTCCACCAACGGTTATTACTACGTTGCCAATCGGAACGCCGTGGGCATCCTCTGGCGCGCGCTGCCCTCTTTGGGCTACCTGGGTGTCGTCCCTGCCTGGAAATCCCTCACCAAGAAGGAAAAGATCCAGGCCCTGTGCCTGCTGATCCCCACCTGCGTGATCGCTCCCCTGATCATCATCTTCTCCATCTGGGAGAGCGGCTACGGTGTCCGCTACTGCTGTGACTTCGCCTGGCAGATCATCCTGGGCGGCACGGCGGTGCTCTATCTTCTGTACGTCCGTAAGGCGGAGGGACAGGGCAAGAGCATCCTTCGCCAGGCCTTCACCGTGGCTATGGTGCTGGCCGTCATTGTCAATGGCGCCATGATCTACGATTATCTGTCCAAAACAGGACATATGGCAGGCGATTATCTGCGCCTTGCCAGAGTGTTTGATTTCTGGTTGTGACGCTTTTTAAGCCTTCTCACCCCCATGCAGGCCTGCATGGGGGTGTTTTTTTAAATATACCTTGACATAAAGGCAAAAATCGTCTATAATATAAAAGATATATCTTATGAAAACGAGGATGATTCCATGAAATTATATCTTGTTATACCCTGCTATAACGAAGAGGCCGTCCTGCCCGAGACCTCCAAGCGCTTGCGGGAAAAATACGATGCCCTCATGGGGGCGGGAAAGATCGGCGCCGACAGTAAGATCGTTTTTGTCAACGACGGCTCCAAGGATCGCACCTGGGAGATGATCTGTGAGCTTCACCGGGCCAATCCCGTATTTCGGGGTATTTGTCTGTCCCGCAACAAGGGACACCAGAACGCGCTCATGGCGGGACTGATGACCGTGAAGGATGAGTGCGATGCCGCCATCAGCCTGGACGCCGATTTGCAGGACGATATCAACGCCATTGACGCCATGGTGGACAAGTATACCGAGGGCTACGAGGTGGTCTACGGCGTACGCTCCTCCCGCAAGAAGGACACCTTCTTCAAGCGCACCACAGCCCAGGGCTTCTACAAGCTCATGAAGGGTATGGGGGTGGAGACGGTCTATAACCACGCGGACTATCGCCTTATGAGCCGCCGCGCGCTGGAGGCCCTTTCGGAGTTTGACGAGGTCAACCTGTTCCTGAGAGGCATTGTTCCGCTGGTGGGCTTTAAGTCCACGGAGGTCACCTACGAGCGCGGTGAGAGATTCGCGGGGGAATCCAAGTATCCCCTCAAAAAGATGATCGCCTTCGCTATGGAGGGCATCACCTCTATGTCCATCAAGCCCATCCGCATGATCGCCACCCTGGGCATGCTGGTGTTCCTTGCCAGTATCGGCGTGCTGATCTATTCCATCGTTCGAAAAATTATGGGCGACACCGTGGAGGGCTGGGCTTTTTTGGCCGTGTCCATCTGGGCGCTGGGCGGTGTGCAGCTTTTAGCTATCGGTGTCATCGGTGAATATATCGGAAAGATCTATATGGAAACCAAGCACAGACCCAAGTATATCGTCAGCGAGTATTTGACCGATGATTGATTCGAAAGGAGATACATGATGAAAAACTTCTGCAGATCCCTTGCGCTACTCCTGTGTCTTTTGACGGTGCTGGCCGCCGTAGCGATGCCGGTTATAGCGGCTGATGAAGAATTTATTGACATGGAGCCCATGTACGGCGAGACTTTTCAGCCCGACGGTGTGACCTTCGGTCGCGTGAGCTTTTTGATTCCCGACGTTCAGGGTCTGACCAAAGACGGTTGGGACAACAATATTGATCATAACGAAGATCTGGTGCTTATCTCCTATGTGAAGGACGGCGTGCTGTACGAGCATCAGACCGTCAAGGAGATCAAGGCCGCCTGGGGGAACAAGGCACTCATGCGCACCTGCTACACCTATGATGATGCGTCCAATGGAAGGATCCGACTCAATCTGGTGCTTCATATGGATGATCATAATACGCTGAAGCCTGCGGATATTACCCTGGTAACCTTGAAAAAGGGCTTTGTTTGGTGCGTGGGCTCTCCGTCGGGGATCACCGGTGAAATGCCTGCGCTGACCCTGGATCGAGACGTTTCCTTCTTTACGGGAGAGGCGGGCATCACAGCAGTCAAGACCGGCAGCATGGGAAGCGAGGGCACCTCTTTGAACCTTCGCTTTGACCGTAAGGATTCCGAATCCCTGAAGGCCATATCCGCGGTGGATCTTTGCCCCTCTGCTGTCCCCGGCAAGACCTTGGGCGATCTCGTGACCATCGGTGGTGAGACGGTCACCGAGCTGGTGAAAAAGGGCAATGTCGCCCGCTTCAATTTCTTCGGAGATACCATGGTCTTCCACGTGGATGATCCGGAGTACCTTGCCAAAATCAAGAACGAACATCTGGAATTCGTCATCAATCCCGGCTTCAGATGGATGAATTGGCATCAGGACGACTGGGGCAACTGGGCAGGGTCACACAAAAATGACTACACGCCCGTAGAGGGAACCCTGGTGACCAAGCCCATTGTTTTCTATCTGGATGAGAATGCCGACGTTTGTATCAGATCGAACGGCATCTCGGTGGTGCCCGGCTATAAGGACACCTACTATGTGGGTGACCGTCTGGACATGACGACCTTGCTCATCAATGTCAATTATGCCGGTGGAGACGTGGTTGAAACGCCCATCCTTGAAAAGATGTGTGAGTATGACTTCTCCAAGCCCGGCAAGGCAGAGGTGAAGATCACGGTGCTGGGCATGACCACCTCCTATCAGGTAACGGTATTGCCCCTTGAGGCTTCGGAAACGGAAACCGAACCCTATGAAAGTGAAACGGAGCCCGAGTCTGAAACCCTGTCCGAGCCCGTAGATACCGAGGCCGATACCGTCGTTGAGACCGAGGCTGTAACGTATGAGGAGACGGAGCCCGAAACGACTCCTGTAGCGGAGCCTGAAACGACCCCCGAAACCATGGCGGAAACCAATGTGACCGCAGAGACTGAGGTCGAATCCGAAAAAGCCACAGATACCGAGGCGCAGACCATGGTAGCAACCGAAGGTACTGAAAGCAGTATTTCGGAGACCCTGCCTCAATCCACGGGAGCGGCAACCGATGAGGGTGGATGCGGAGCTGCCGTGCTGCCCGGGATTTTGCTACTGCCCCTGGGCGTGACGGCACTCTTGAAAAAGAAGGAGAACTGATATGAAATTCACTTATAAGTTCCTGATAGCTTGCATGGCATTGCTGGCTGCGGTGTTCCTTTGCGTGAGCTGCAACGGCGGCACCGAGGAGGACACCACGGCCGCAGTTACAGAAACCGTTACCGTCGACGGAACATCAGAAACGCCGGAGACTGTTGGGGCAGAAACGGAAGCGGCTGCTGACTCTGAGAAAATAACCGATGCCACCATGGCGGAAACGGTGGCAGAGACCGAGCTTGAGACCTCGGAAGCCACTGCCGACGAGCCCGAGACCGTAGCGGAGACTCAAGCGGAAGGTGAGACGGAAACGGAGGCTCCCGATACCGCTGAGGCAGAGACCGAGACGGTCACCGACGCGCCCGAGGCCGATACCGTTGCTCGTGTGGATGACACACGCGGGCTGACAGCCGCTGAGTATTCGATTCTCAACATCGCCGGTACGGACGACTTTGGCCGTGTGATCAACCCCGTGGACGGGAAGATCGACGACGACCGCTACGTGGGCATGTTCTACTTCCTGACCCTGGGTCAGCACGATAACCATAACGGTATTTTCGACGTGGATCTGATCACCGCGGGTGGCACCCACCACAAGGCGTTTACTTATTACGATACCTTCATCACCCCCGTGAACTCCGCCCACTTCTGGGGCGAGCCCGTGTGGGGCTACTACAACAGCGAGGATCCCTGGGTCATCCGCAAGCAGGTGGAGATGCTCACTATGGCAGGTGTGGATTTTTTGGTGCTGGATACCTCCAATAACGTGCTTTACGAGCGTGTCACAGCTAAGCTTTTTGCCATACTGCAGGAATATTATGACCAGGGCTGGGATGTTCCCAAGGTGGTCTATTATCTGGGAAAACACGATGTCAATGCGGACACCTCCGTGTTCAAGCAGGTATATCAGATCTTCTACGCAAAGGACACCTACAAGGATCTGTGGTTTACCCCCAATGACCCCACCAAGCCCATGATCGTCGCGCCCGATAACGTAATTGCCAAGCTGAAAGCTTCTTCCAACGCTTCTGAAAAAGCCTTGTATGATTTCTTTGATTTCCGTGTGACCCAATGGCCCATCGACAAGCCCGTCAATGAGCCTGTTTATGAGTACGGCGCACCCTGGATCGACTTCTCCCTCCCCCAGACCTCCCAGGAGGGCTGGATCAGCGTGTCCTGCGCCCAGCACGTCACGGTGAATATGACCGACATCCAGGGCTCTCGCGGCCGTGGCTGGACACCTACGAAATACAGTTCAAGCAGAGACGAGTGGCGAGGCGATAACGATCACGAAAACTGGCGCAAGGGTCCCAACTTCCAGGCACAATGGAATACCGTTCTGAACATGACCGCCGAGGAAAAGAAGACCAACGCCCGTTTCGTGTTCCTGACCGGATGGAATGAATGGGTGGCACAAAAGCTTCGCGCGGGGGACAACAACTACTTCATGTGTGATACCTACAATCCCGAATATTCCCGCGACCTGGAGCCCTCCCGCTCCGACGGTATGAAGGACTATTTCTTCCTCCAGACCGTCATGAACATTCACAACGACAACTATAGCCCCGCCGTTCACTATACCTACGATCCCGCCACTCCCGACGTCACCAAGGATGACACTACCGTCTGGGAGACCGCTAAGGCCGTCTACCGCGACTTTACGGGCGAGTGCATTCCCAGAGATTTCAAAAACATGGATCGCAGTATGAATTACGTGGACAATACCAACCGCAACGATATTGACACCATCACGGTTCTTCGCGACAGCGAGTATCTGTACTTCCGTGTGACCTGCGTTGACGATGTCACTGCTTACACCGAGGGCGATACGGGCTGGATGAACCTGTGGATCCGTACCGACGCCGCAGGGGAGGATACCCTCAACGGCTACGATTTTGTCATCAACCGTCAGGTGGTTGGCAACAAGACCGAGATTTTGCGTTGCAAGTCCGCCGAAGATATGACATCCGTAGGCCAAGGTGACGTGCAGGTGTTTGGCAAGGCCATGATCGTCCGTGTGCCCTTAGCGGCGCTTGGCCTGAGCGATGCCGACTATCACGTGCAGTTTAAGGTCACCGATAACGTGCAGAACGTGGAAAAGGATATTCTTAATCTGTATTCCACCGGCGACGCCGCGCCTATTGGGTCGCTGAATTTCAGTTACGGCTACTGATTTACAATAGCGCTAAAACAACCCCCGCCTCGACAGAGGCGGGGGTTTTGTATGAGGGGAAAGTAAATTGTTGTTTACCACCTGCGGTGGGGCTTTGGCTCGGGGTAGGGCATCCCTTGGCTACTGCATTACGCGATGGGTAGTCAGGCAGATAAATTGTTGTTTGCGGGCTTCTGACCAACGTGGTCGTAGGGGCGAACTGTGTTCGCCCGTAATAAAAAGTATATTGATAAGCAAAGGCTTTTGGGAAACGGCGGGCGAACGCAGTTCGCCCCTACCGAACATTGGAAAAATGTATATAGCAATTTGTATGAATTTCAACGAACTCGTAGGGGCGACCCTATGTGGTCGCCCGTCATCTCAACACCGACCAAATCTTTGCAGATCAACAATCTTTTTTACGGAAGGCCACACAGGGCCTCCCCTACAGGTTCATAAAAAGTAATGGTTTTTTGTTTCGGGTGGATATGGAATCCACCCCTACGGGTTTTCATCAAATCCGCGCTAAACACCAATTTACCTACCTAATCACTCATCGCGTGATGCGGTAGGCAAGGGATACACTCCCCTGAGCCAAAGCTCACCGCAGGTGGGTTTACTCAGAAGTCAAATTTCAGAGGGTTTACCGACCGATACCCCAGCTTATGCGTAGCGCAGGTCGCCCCCTCGGAGAAAATCAGATTATATTTGGCGTTGCCGGTCACCTCGCAGAGGCGAAGCACCACCGAATTGACACCCTTGTGAAGCTTCACGTTTTGTATGTGGATGTTCTCGGCGTCCCACCAGTCGCACTGCTTGCTCTCGCAGATCAGCTCTCCGTTGATGTAAAGCGCCACGGGACAGTTGTGACCCAACTGAACGCACACCGTGTCCTCCTCGTCTGCGACAAGACCTCGGACGAGATAGTACACCGCAGGCCCTTGAAAGCCGCAGATATCGCTGACGGTGAAGCTGTCCTCACGCTGGGAGAACAGAGCTTCTTCATATCCCGTGGCAGAATTTTCGGAGTCCAGGGGAGAGAGCAGGGAGGTGTCGTCTATGTAAGCCGTTTGGGTGTCCACCGCAAAATTCAGATGGAAGCGACGGACGATGTCTGTCGGATCTCCCTTGTGCTCGGGATCCACCATGAGATGCCAGTAGTTGGGAACTGACAGAATCTTTTCGGTGGTGCAAATGGGATCTGTTCGCCAAATAGGACCGATGGCCTTCCACGGGGTAGCTGCGGCCAAACCGAAGGTATAGGTTCCCTCAAAATCACCAACCGAGTAGGATACAGTATAGAGGTTGACGTCGGGAAGAGTATCGGCATCGGCGGGGATGGTGACCGACACAGGCTTGGCGTCCAGGGTGTTCCCGTCGATCTGCAGGCTGTCGCTGATATCACAACCGTTGCCTGTGACGGTGTATTCTACCCAAAGGGGCTTGTCGGTGATGTTCTCCACACACAGCATCACTGTCACCGTCTCCCCAAGACCGATGGCGCAATCGGGGAGACCGTTCTCTTTTTCGGGGTAGATTACGTCCAGACGCAGGGGAGAGGGATCGGTTTCGTGGCGGAAATCCTTGATTTCCCCGCCCTCGATGAGGTCAGGCTGCCAGGACTTGCCCAGCAGGGCAATATCCTCGGAGAAGTCGAACACGCTGTCGCTCCGTCTGTGGGACTTCACGCCCAGCACGAATTTAATGTCGCCCCAATGATACTGCGCCTCAAGGGATTTTGCGCCCCGGATGAGACCGATGATAGCTCCTGCCGTCGCGCAGGTGCAATCGGTGTCAAAGCCGCAGTTGAGGGCGTCCATGCCCGTCTTGATGGCATCCAAATTGCCTTTGAGCAGGGCGGCGATGGTGATGCCCATATTCTGGAACATATTGGTACAGTCGGGGTGACCGTATCCGTACAGGATTTTGCGAAGAATGATTTTTATGTCATCATATTTCTTGCACCACGCCACCGTATCGGTGACCAGCGTGTGGAACTTGCACTCCTCGGGAATGACGGACAGACCTACCTCAATCAGCGCGTACAGGTCGCAGTCATCCTTGGTGACGCCAAAGGCGGCGGACTCCAGGGCGGCCAAAAACATTTCGGCATAAACAGACTCCATGCCGTGATCCAGCACGCCGTCTCTGAGCGCGTATTCAGCAGCTTTCTCGGGGTTCAGGGGTGCGAGACAGGCCCAGATTTCGGAGCGGATAGGACAGCCCATGCCGCTCAGATAGTAGTCATTACAGAAGGTACCCGAAGCGGGGGGCAGGATGCCACGGGAGAAATTTTTGCGCATAACGGCGTACTCGCCGGGGGAATAGTCACAGTGGGTGACAAATCGCTCCAGCAGTTGCGCCGAAGTGAAATCCGGGCCGTACTTTTCTGCCACGTCCAGCCAAAGCACCTGAAGGTCAAGGTCGTCGTTGGGGAGCATGGTGTTGATCATTTCGGGCTTGAAGGGGAGCTCCAGAGGCATTTTGATGCCCTCGTAGGGCGCGCCCAGGGTGCCGATGACGGTCTTTCCCAGGAAGCAACCGTAGATTTTATCAAGATAAACGTCGTAGGAAAGCTTGGATGGATTCATGGCGTTGTCCTTTCGTGTGGTTTTATTTGGTGAAAAGGGGTCGGCTCGCGTGATGGGAGCCGACCCGAGTTTTATTTATAGGGCACCTCTAAATACTCAGCGTGCGGCGAGATGTGAGGGATTTTTTCGTCAGACTAAACAAAAATCTGCACGCATAGTTGGCCCTATGCGAAAGAATTTTGTGACGTATGACGGAAAAAGCACCGTCATATCGGCGTGCGATGAGTTTTTAGAGATGCCCTATACTTTATTTGTACATAGAGAGGCAGAGATCCAGATATGCTTCAAACTTGGCAGGTCTGTCCTTCATGAAATCTGTCAGGGAGCGACGGGCGCGGGTCCAGTTGCGAACGGCATAATCTGAGCCGATGACGCGGGACCAACGCTCGATGTAGGCGCCCATCTCGGGAGAGACCTGTGCTACCAGGGTATCATAGTGATGCTTCAGAAGATCTTGCTTTTCCTCGGAGATCAGCTCGCGGCAGTAGGCGGTAAACTCTGCGCGGAATTCGTCGTTTCTCATGCAGAAGGCAAACAGGCCTTGCAGATACAGGGCGTCAGCGTAAAGCTTGGTCTCACCGCTGTCGGAATAGATGTCGTGATAAGCGGGGATATAGTTGCCGAGAGTGCGCCAGAAGCTGTCCACCTTGGCACGGCTATCCAGATCGGAGGTCAGCTCGGGACGGCTGTAGCGTCCCATGGTCATGTCCATATCACGGGTCATAAAACGCCACTTGCCGTCGGTGATCTCGATGCCCTCGACGGGCTCTCCCGTGTACTTCCAGAGCTTGATGTTGTTGTGGGGCCAGTCGGTGTTGCAGAGATACAGGTTCAAGGCGTACCATTCCTTCAGACCAACGAGATCCACATTGGCCTCCAGTTTCTGGAAGGCGGCGTTGTATTCATCGTCATTGGCGTTCACCTTGCCGCAGATTTCCTCACAGAATTTGAGCCATTCGTTCAGCGTATTCTGTGCCATCTCGCTGTCGTCGGTCTCGTAGAAGAACCAGGAACCGCAGTAGCGGCAGCCACCGCCGTTGTCGTGATCGGCGCAGGCGCGGGTGGTGTCCAGCTCGCTCTTGATGACCACCACGTCGTTGTCATCCACACCCCAGACACGCTTGACAAAGTCCTCGTTGAGGTTTTCTCTCATATCCAGGAGACCGTAATAATCACCGTTGATATATACCACGGCGTACTGAGAATAGGAATACTCTACTGCTGTGGTCACATCGGCGGCAAAGTTGTTGGCCATGCCGTCGCGAATGAGGGTCGCGTCCTCGGGGTTGCAGGCAGTGTGAAGCAGGGAGTCGTTACCGCCGTTGCGCAGGATAAAGCTATCGTAGCGGTCAAGCACCTGACCGACCTTTGCGCCGCCCTTGATCACGCGCTCGGGGAACAGGGCATAACGGAAGGTGCCCTGGCCTACGTAGGCGGCATCTTCACCGAAGTACCCAGTCTTGCGAGCGATGAGCTTGAAGGACTTTTGCTGCAGGGCACGGGAGGAACCGCCGAAGAGGCGGAGACCCGCATCTTGAGAGATGATGGTTTCGCCGTCGGGGGTGACGATCTCCACATGTGCGGGACGCTCGATCTTCTCGGCGTAATCCGCGATCATGTCGTCCAGATCATCCTTGTCCACCGAGATCATAACGGTGTAAAGGGTGCTTTCCTTGGCCTCGCGGATGACGTAAGTGTTGGTGACTACGTCTCCCGTGATTTTGCCGCTTTCGTCAAAGCAGGCGGCACGGATGGTCAACGCGCCCTTGTCCACCGTGATGGCTTCCTTGTATTCCTTGAATTGCTTGATGGGCACCGAGCCGTCGGTGGTGTAGCGGATGGTCTGACCTTCAGGGGCATACATTTCCAAAGAGATAGCCTCGGTGTAAACGCCGCCGGTGTGAGACATCGTCAAGGTGTCAATGGGGGCAGGATCCTCGGTGACGGCCTCGGTCTCGTTCTCCGCGGGCGTTGTTTCTACAGTCGCTTCGGTTTCTGCGGAGGTGATGGCCTCAGGCTCGGTGGTTGGTTCAGTAGAGGCATCTGTCGCTGCTTCTGTGAGGGCCTCGGTCATTGCTTCGGTTTCTGCCTCTGTAGCGGCAACAGTCTCTTCCTCGGCCTCGGTTACGACAGAGGTATCGGCCACGGTCTCCGCCGAGGTTTCGTTACCGGAGCCATCTCCGGTGCAGGCAGTCATAAGCAAGACGGAGGCCAGAAGGCCTATCATAAGGGTTCGTACCGTGTATCTGAGCTTCATGATGTACATCCTTTCAGGGCACACGCCCCAGCATAATATAGTTATTATAGCACATATCTTTCATGAGGATGTGTTATTTTTTTGAACTTTTCATAAACGATATGCTCCCAAAGGCACATTTTTATGTTGATTTGTCATTTTTTTGATTGACAAGCTCTTGATTTTCCTTTATAATGAAGTTGTGGGCTTTCATAAAGTCTCTTATCCCGCAACATTGACTGCAAATAACGAATCGCAGATCCGATCAACAGAAAGGAGTTAATCATGAAGATTATATCCATCATTGCAGACAAGCAATTCATTCGTCTGCGCCTTGACACCCCTCTTACATCCGATGCGGAAGCCAAGGTGCTTGTGTTCTCGCCTATTTGCCAGGATGAGCTGACACCGCTGGCCGTTCTCGATCCCGATGTGTCGGGGGATACTGTTTCGATATCCCGCTATGCCTGTGGAAGGGACGGACTTTGCTTTTCCTACGCCCTTATGGTGGACGAGGAGATTGTGGACGGCGTGCAGTACGTTACCGATATTCAAGAATCCGACCGTGCCTTCCCCTATCCCGTCGTAGATACCAAGAAGGGGCTTCAGGTGGTGGACTACAAAGACGCCAAGGAATTGGGCGTGCGCCACTCGGCCATCAACGTCAACGAGGGCGATTTCCTCATGCCTGCCTACGAGGAGGGCAACACCATCGAGTTCGAGCATGACGGGCGGGTATTCTACTTCCGCAAGTCCCACGTGGAGAAGATGGACGAGACCTTCGTGGGGCTGACCGAGATCGGCTGTGTGATCTCCTTCATCCTGCTCAATTCCCCCCACTGGCGGTGCGACATTGACCCCGCCTTCTGGGATATCATCAAGCACCCCGCCTACACGGGTAAGGCCGAGGATGGCACGGGTCTGATCTCGGCCTTCAACCTGGTCACCGAGGAGGGACTGGCGTACTATCGCGCATTCATTGCCTTTTTGACCGACCGCTACACCCGCGAGGACATGGCACACGGCCGTGTGGTGGGTATGATCGTGGGCAATGAGGTGGACGCGGGGTATATATGGTGCAACTCGGGCGAGATGGACATGGAGACCTACGTTCGGGAGTACGCCACCGCTCTGCGCGTGACCTGGCAGACCGCCGCATCTATCTATGCCAATATGCGAATCTTCGTCTCCATTGATCATTTCTGGACTGCCTCCGCGGATGAGAATCAGCCTCTGCGCTACTACAAGACGAGAGATATGCTGGTCTACCTCAATCAGATCGCCACCGAAGAGGGACAGATCCCGTGGCACATCGCCCACCATCCTTATCCCGAGGATCTGAATTTCCCCGATTTCTGGAACGACAAGCAAGCCACCCCCGACGACGACGCCCCCATCATCACCTTCAAGAATCTGGAGGTACTGGCGCGGTTCATCTACCGTCCCGAGTTCCTTCTGAACGGTGAACGTCGCCGCATCATCCTGTCCGAGCAGGGCTTTAATTCCCATTGGACCCCCGAAAGCGAGATTCTCCAGGCCTGTGCCTACGGCCGTGCCTACCGCAAGATCATGGAGATCCCCGAAATTGATTCCTTCATCCTCCACTCCCACCACGACAACGCCTTTGAGTTCGGTTTGAACCTGGGACTGTGGCGAAGAAAGAAGGAGGGTCCGGGTATGGAGGCTCCCAAGCCCATGTATTACGTGTTTAAGGCCATTGATCAGAAGGACGAGAAGGGCGTGTATCATTGGGAAAGATATTGAAATACTGACTGTATCACAAAGGCCTCCGACAGAAGCTCTGTCGGAGGCCTTTTCATTGTCGGGAAGGAGAATCAGCCTTCCTCGGGGGCAAACATCAGGGTAGCGCCTGCGGGCACACCGTAGCTGTTGCAGAGGTTGACGTGCTCGCCGTACTCATTCCAGTAGACGCTGTTGTAAGCGATGCCGTCCATGGCACGCTTGCTTTCAATGGTGATCTGATTGGGGGCGGTAATGGTGGCTACAATGTTCTTGCCTTGATCTTGGGTGAGGGCGTAGCTCTTGGAGATTAGCGCAAAGCCCAGAACATCGGTGCCGCCGTCGGAGGTCTTAAGACCCTCGCCTACGTTTTCATAAGTCAAAACGGCGGTCTTCTTGTCCTCGGAAAACTCGACAGACACGAGGATGGGTCCTGCGGCCTCTTCCATTTTGCCAAGTCCCTGCACGGCGGCAGCCAGCTTGGCGGCGCGCTGACCCTGCTCAAACTTACAGTTGGGGTGAAGGGTATTCCAGTAGGTGTCGTCCAGCCACAAGTCGGAGGACACGACCTGATAGCTATTGGGTAGAATCTGAGGGATGCTGCCCATGACAGAGCGGATCAGACCCACGTCCATAGCGGCCCAGAAGGGGATAACTGCAGAGGGCTTGAAATCGGGATGCTGCTGATAGTTGGTGGGGAACTCGATGAAATAAACGGGGAAGTCCTTGTTGACCAGGTTGTGGGTGCCTCTCATATAGGTCATGAGAGCGGAGAAGTTCTTGGCAAACACACGGGCGTTGGCCACCTGGAAATCACTCTCGCCCTGATACCACAGGATACCCGCGATGGCATACTTCTCAAAGGGATTCATGTAGTGGTTGTACATATAGCGACCCCAATCGGCGTTGACACCGGTGGTGACGTAGTAGCCCTTGCTATCGTTGAAGCGGTCGGTCTTGTTGGCCTTGGCCACCTCGTTGGGCATGAAAGCGCCCAAGGGCTGTCCGTTGCCGTCGATCTCAATGATGCCTACAGGCACGTCCCCATCGGTGATGTCGATATAGTTGTAAGCAAAGAGATAGCCGATGGCGGAGAAGCGGCCGATGTTGGCGAGGGTCGCCTTCTGCCAGACGGAGCCGTTTCTCAGCTCGTCACAGACCTCCTCGGTGCCTCTTTGGGGATAACCTGTCATCTGGGTCAGAGAATTGTAGTGGATGCGGATGGGCGCGTTGCCGTCGATGACGTTTTTACCCGCCTTATCGTCGGTGTTGTTGGCGTTCCAATGCTCATTCATGGCATAGGCCACGTTGGACTGACCGATGACCATGTAAACGTCACCCACCAGCACGTCGGTGAATTCTACACTTTTGGCATCGGTATAGAGCTTCATGGTATGACCCATCTCGGCGGAGGCCTCCATGCGGGCGCCAAAGGTCAGGACCCAAGTGCCGTTTTCAATGAGTGTCTCTGCAAACATACCCTTGAACTCACCGGAGATCTTCTTGCCGTTTTCGCTCTCAGGCGCGGTGCCCCAGACACGGATGTGCTCGTTTCTCTGCACCACCATGTCGCTGGTGAACACGTTGGACACGGAAAAATCTTCCGCATATTCGGCGTCAAGGGTCTCACCGATCATCACGTCGGTGACGGCCGCGGTGGTCTCCTCGGGAGCGGTGGGCGCTTCGGTGGGCGCTTCAGTAGGTTCTTCGGTGGGGACTTCGGTAAGTACCTCGGAGGGGACTTCGGTGATGACCTCGGTGGGCATCTCAGTAGGTGCTTCGGTGGGCTCCTCAATAGGGGCCTTTGTGGGTGCCTCGGTGGGCTTCTCGGTGGGAGCTTCGGTTGCCTGAGGAACGGCCTCTGCAGAGGTCATGGCCTCGGCGGTGGTTTCCGCAAGCTGTGTGACGATGGTGTCGGCGGAGGTCTCGGTGCCTTGCTCGTTGCCGGAGCCGGTGCAGGCAATGAAGCCCACGGACAGCACGAGCAACAGGGTAAGCAGCACCAGACGCAGAGATTTAGACGAAATCATGTGACGCATATGGATGGAATCTCCTTTCATTGTGTGCGGTGAACGGACAGACTTGTCCGAAAACATCAATAGTATAACACAGAAACCAAAATTATGCAAGCATATTTTTGTAAACGAATAGAAATATGACATCTTTAACATTTATTCATGATAGGTTTTGGGTTTGTTAACAAACGGGTAGTATAATTATTGATAAATTCAATCTTCAAGGTAGGTGCTTTTATATGAAAAAACTGTTCTTTTTAGCCTTGACCCTGATGCTTTTGGGTGCGCTATGCGTGATTGGCGTTGCCGCTTACGGTACCCCCGGTTTCTATTGCGGCGGTTCTGAGGAGAATTTTTCTTCCGTTGGCGATGTCCAAATCACTTGGGATCCCGACGCTGCTGACAAGCTGGATCTCAGCGACGGCGATCTGACCGATTGGCTGAATGCGGGGTATCCCTACATTACCATCACACCCGAGAACATGATTTCCTGGGTAGGCGGTAGTTGGGATAACCCTG
The DNA here is from genome assembly GCA_015063685.1 of Oscillospiraceae bacterium. Lineage (GTDB taxonomy): Bacteria > Bacillota > Clostridia > Oscillospirales > CAG-272 > CAMEON01. The sequence continues at coordinate 41,902 of SVTR01000024.1, forward strand.
CGGGCGGTGTGCCTGAGGGCTGGAGTGTTTCAGCCTTCTACGTGGCCGATTCTGACTATCTCTACATTGCCCTTTACGTAGTTGATCCGGACGTTGTTCTTGCCGCGACATATAGTGGCTATGATGGCGACGCTTTTCAAATGCTCGTTGATTTCGATCGCTTTGGGAGCAAGGTTATTGAAGAGGATCCCGAACAAATTTCCTACGCAAGAGGCATTTTCTATTCCTTCAGTCCGACGGATGGTGGTGCTGCTCCGATTCAGATCATGCGCCAGGAGTCCGACGACGACCGTATCATTTCCGAAGAGAACGGAGACGGTGTCAAGGGTAGCATGGCTTTGACCGATTCCGGTTGGTTTGCGGAATTTGCTTTTACTTGGGATCAGCTTTATTACGATTTCGCGTGGAAGACATTTGCTGATGATTATCGTTGCGAGGTTTCAGAGGACGATCCCCTGGAGGTTGGTTGTACTTTGTACTACCTGGATCGCATTGCCGAGACCGGCATCGGCAGCGTAGCTTGGGCGGCTGGAACGTTGGGAGAGCAAAAAGTCAGCGATCGGCCCGAAATTACTTGGAGTTCTGCTGACAATGGCATAAGATTGTTCTTGGAGTATCGTCCTGACCTGGAGATCAACTGTAGACATATTCATGTCATGCACGAAGAAGAAACGACCGTTCCCGAAAGGTATTATGTTGTCTTCCTTGATCACGAGGATGATGTGATTTCGACGGATATAGTAGAGCACGGTTGCGCGGCTACCGCTCCCGATGTTCCTTCAATCGACGGCTATAATTTCGTGGGTTGGGATACGGATTTCAGCTGCGTGACATCGGATGTGACTGTGCGTGCGATGTATGAAAAAGAGCCGGAAGAAATCAAGATCGATCCCACAAGACTGACCTCCTTCCCCGAAGATATCTACAAGAGCTTCTTCGCTGCTCCTAACCAGACCGATATCATCTTCAACACCGATGGCTCCGTAACGTTCCAAGGAACCTGGGACGAATATAACTATTTTTTGGATCCCTTCGTATCCTTCAACTACGGTAACCTGATGAGAAGATATGTGGACAAGAAACTCCAGAACGTTCCCAACAGGCATGGTGAGTACAGTTCTCTGGTATTGAAGGTCAAGATCGATGAGTCTGTTGCAGGTAACTTTTTGATGTACTACGCAATGGGTCGCGGTAACTCCACCATCGACGGCTCCAACGTTGCATATCCTGAAGTCGACGCTCAGGTGGGTGCTGACGGTTATCAGTACATTATCTTCGACCTGGACGGCTATCCCTTCACTGAAGATGTCATCAGTCTTCTCCGCTTCGATTGGGTCGAGGGCGAAGATGTTGCCCCCGATAATATCGGCGCCTCCATGACGCTCTATGAGATCTGCCTGTACGAGGATTTTGAGACGGCGCTTGTGGCTTGCGGTATAGAAGAGGTCGGCCTGGAAACCGAAGAGGGAGATACCCGTGAAGAGCCTGCCGATACGGTGGCCGAATCCGTTGAGCCTGAAACCGAAGTGTCATCGGAGTCGGAGACTGTTTCCGCACCCGGAGATGAAAGCGGCAGACCCGCGGAAACCAGACCCGGCGGTTCCTTCTTCAATCCTTGGGGAGATGAGGATAACGACGACGGAGACGACAAAGACGACAGAGACGACAGAGACGAGGACGATGATGACGAAGACGATAGACGAAGCTTCCTCTCTATCGGCTGCAGCGGCGTGATTCTTTCCACCTTGGGCACCTCTCTGATGGCTGTGCTGGCCGCCGCTTGGGTGCTCAGAAAAAAAGAAGATTAACCATATGAAATATTGACAATAAACAGAGGAGATTTTCAATGAAAAAACTGATCTTTTTAGCCTTGACCCTGATGCTTTTGGGTGCGCTATGCGTGATTGGCGTTGCCGCTTACGGTACCCCCGGTTTCTATTGCGGCGGTTCTGAGGAGAATTTTTCTTCCGTTGGCGATGTCCAAATCACTTGGGATCCCGACGCTGCTGACAAGCTGGATCTCAGAGACGGCGATCTGACCGATTGGCTGAATGCGGGGTATCCCTACATTACCATCACACCCGAGAACATGATTTCCTGGGTGGGCGGTAGTTGGGATAACCCAACCGGCGGTGTGCCTGAGGGCTGGAGTGTTTCAGCCTTCTACGTGGCCGATCCGGATTGTCTCTATATTGGTCTCTACGTAACCGATCCGGATGTTATGCTCGTTAGGGATCCCCTCGGTTACAACGGCGATGCTTTTCAGATGGCGTTCGACTTCGACCGCGCGCTGGGTAAGTTCATCGAGGAAGATCCCGACCTGTACCCCAACGCACTTTGCATCTTCTACTCCTTCGGCCCTATGGGCGCCGAAGCTACTCCCATTCAGATCATGCGTCAGAACTCCGATGGAAACGATGGTCTCCTGACCGAAGAGACCAGCGAAGGCGGTGTCAGAGGTAGCACCGCTTTGACCGATGAAGGCTGGTTCGCGGAATTTGCTTTCACTTGGGATCAGCTTTACTTTGATTTCGAGTGGAAGGCATATGCTGATGATTATCGTTGCGAGGTTTCTGAAGACGATCCCCTTGAGGTTGGCTGTGCGTTGTATTACTTGGATCGTGATGAGACCGGCTGGACAGTCAATTGGGCTGCCGCAACGCTGGCGGAACAGGAGGTCGGCGTTCAACCTGAGGTTACCTGGGGTCCTGCTGACAACGGCATGAGATTGTTTGTAGAATACCGTGAGGATCTTTGGTTCAATTGCGAGAATATCAAGGTGAGCGCAGAAACGGAGAAGGAAGAGGAAAAAGATCCCTCTGAGAACGAAGAATTGATCATCGATCCCACAAGACTGACCTCCTTCCCCGAAGATATCTACGACATCTTCTTTGCCGGCCCCAACCAGACTGAGATTATCTTCAATGATGACGGTTCCGTGACCTTCAAGGGTACATGGGATGAAACCACCGCTACTCTGGATCCCTTCGTATCCTTTTACTACGGCAACCTGATGAGAAGATACGTTGACAAGAAGCTCCAGAACGTTCCTAATAAGAACGGTGAGTACAGCTCCCTGGTGCTGAAGGTCAAGATTGATGAGTCTGTTGCCGGTAACTTCCTGCTGTACTACGCAGTTGGCCGCGGTAACTCCACCATCGACGGTTCCAATGTTGCATATCCTGACATCGACGGTCAGGTGGGTGCCGGTGGTTACCAGTACATCATCTTTGACCTGGAGGGATATCCCTTTGCTGAGGACATCATCAGCGTTCTCCGCTTCGACTGGGTAGACAACGGCATGGCTATTTCCGAGGACAACATCGGCGCTTCCATGACGCTGTATGAGATCTGCCTGTACGAGGATTTTGAGACGGCGCTTGTGGCTTGCGGTATAACCGACAGCGGCGAGGAGCCTGACGAGGAAGATACCAAAGCACCCGAAGAAACAGATACCGATGCGCCCTTTGAGGAACCCACCGAAGAACCCACGGAGGGGGCCACCGACGAGCCCGTTGAAGAGCCTACCGAAGAGGTTACCGAGGCGGTAACCGAGCCTGTTGAATCCGAGCCGGAAGCCGAAACGACACCTGTCACCGAGCCTGAAGGAGAGAGCGGTCAGATGGCCGAGACCAAGCCTGCGGAAACGAAGCCGGGTAGCTCCTGGAAGGATGAAGACAAGGACGATGAGGATGACGACAAGGACGATGACAAGGATAAGGATGACGATGATGACGATCGAGAAACCATTTCCATCGGCTGCAGCGGCGTGATTCTTTCCACCTTGGGCACCTCTCTGATGGCTGTGCTGGCCGCCGCTTGGGTGCTCAGAAAAAAAGAAGATTAAAGCCCACTGTTTAGGCTACCTTTCATGTGATCAACAAAATGCCCGCGGCAGATCATTTCTGCCACGGGCGTTTTTTTATGAAGCGTTGGGCTTTTCAAAGCCGTGAATAAAGCCGCTGACATCTGCCGAGCAGATGTCCCCGCCGATGACGCGGTTGCGGTAAACCAATACGTTGGCGTATACGGGCATGGTGTACGCCTTGCCGTTGTGCTCACCGTAGTTGGTTACCTTGAAGGTATAGCGGGTGACCTCTTTTTTCTTGTATTTGGACAGATCCAGGCTCTGTGCCTTTTGCATTTCGTTGTATCCCGCGAAGATTTTGTCAAATTCGGCGGGAATGGTCACCGTGACGGTCTCAGCCGAGCCTGCGTCCACGATCCAACCGAACTGCCCGAGAAAACCTGCGGCATCATCGGCGGATTTGACCTTTTCGTACTTGATGGAGACCGGCTGAGACGTCTCGGCTCCGCCGGAGCCTACCTGCACGCCGGTGTTTTGAAAATCGCCGCTGCCGGCACCCGTGTTGCCTGAGGCATAGGCGGGTACAAAGGCAATGAGCGCTACGAGGGCCGCCAGGGCCACGCAGACGATGCCGAAAAACTTGATGGTGCTGGCACGCATGGAATAAATGAACATGATCTTACCTCCCCTTGGATAGCTTCATTTCTATGATATAGACTATGAAGGGAAGGGAAGGGATATGACAGGTAAGCCGCACCGAACGCAGAAAATCGGAATTTTAGGGATGGAGAGGGGCACCCCGGCCGCTACATTTTGGCTTTATCTTCGGTTATTTTGGCTTTCTCTTTGGCTATTTTTGACTTTCTCTTCGGTTATTTTTGGTTTCCGCATCGGTTATCCTCTTGACTTTTGGCACCAAAAAGGTTATACTATATACGCAGAATTCAGGAAAGGGGTGATTCCCGTGTCCCCTTGGGAGATTTTTGGCCAGGTCGTTGGCGTTTTGGCCGTGATTCTTTCCTTTCTTACCTACCAGATGAAGTCCAACCGTGGAATCCTGGCCATGCTTTCGTGTGCCACGGTGTTGTTCTGTGTCCATTATGCCTGCCTCGGCGCGACGGTAGGTGTGGCGCTGAATATCGTGGGAATTATCCGCAATCTTTGCTACTACCATAATGACAAAAAAATCCTGTCGAGCAAAGCGGTTCCCGTCATTCTTGCGGCTATCATGGGCATCCTCGGCATCCTTACCTGGGAGGGCTATCATTCCATCTTTTTTGTGGTGGGTCTTATGCTCAACACACTGGCTATGGGTTATTTCAGCCCCCAAAATCTGCGAAAAAGCCTGCTGCTCACCTGTTCCTTGATTTTCATCTATAATATTTTCACCTTCTCCATCGGCGGTATGATCAATGAAACGGTGGCTATCATCTCGGCTATCGTAGGCCTTTGGCGCTTCCGCGAGAAAAAAAGCCTATGAGAAGGATTCTTGGAAGGACTGTTACTGTGACGGTGGATCGTCCCTTGGGCAGTCGCCATCCTCGGTGGCCGGATATGATTTATCCTGTGAACTATGGATATGTGACGGGGATCACGGGTGGCGACGGGGAAGCGCAGGACGCCTATATCCTGGGCGTTGATAGCCCCTTGGAGACCTTTGAGGGACGTGTTATCGCCGTGATTCACCGTCTGGACGACGTGGAGGATAAATGGGTGGTCGCTCCCGAGGACCGCCCGTTTGCCGCTGAGGAGATCGAAGCGGCGGTGGCATTCCAGGAACGGTATTTTTGTCATGAACTATTCATGGCGATGTGATCTTTGACACATACTAAAAAACAAAAAATAAAGGGCATCTCTAAATACTCAGCGTGCGGAGAGATGCGAGGGATTTTTTCGTCAGACTAAACAAAAATCTGCACGCATAGTTGACCCTATGCGAAAGAATTTTGTGACGTATGACGGAAAAAGCACCGCCATATCGGCGTGCGATGAGTTTTTAGAGATGCCCTAAAATGTAAGGAGATACGAATATGGCTGTTATTCATGCAACCAACGCAAATTTCAACGAGATCGTTCTGGGAAGTGATCTTCCGGTTCTGGTGGACTTCTTCGCCACCTGGTGCGGCCCCTGCCGCATGGTCGCTCCCCTCCTGGAGGAGATCGCCGACGAGCACCCCGAATACAAGATTGTTAAGATCGACGTGGACGAGGAGCCCGATCTGGCATCCCGCTTCGGCGTCATGAGCATTCCCACCCTGCTGGTCTTCAAGAACGGTGAGCTGGTGTCCACCACCGTGGGCGCTCAGCCCAAGGCCAAGCTGCTGGCGCTTCTGGCGTGAGGATCACCATGTCCGGAAATCTGAAAATTTACGATACGATCATCCTGGGTGGCGGCCCTGCGGGGTACACCGCCGCCCTGTACGCCGTGCGGAGCGGACTTTCCACCCTGGTGCTGGAAAAATTTTCTCCCGGCGGTCAGATGACCCAGACCTCCCAAATCGACAATTACCCCGGCTTCCACGAGGGCATCGACGGCTTTACCTTGGGCTATCAGATGCAGCTGGGTGCCCATCGCTTCGGCGCTGAGACACAACAAACTGAGGTGCTTTCGGTGGATCTGAAGGCCGATCCCAAGGTCATCACCACCGATATGGGGGATTACTACGCCAAAACCGTCATCATCGCCACAGGCGCGGATCATAAGCACCTGGGCGTCGAGGGGGAAACCGACCTCATTGGCCGTGGCGTGGGCTACTGTGCCGCCTGCGACGGTATGCTCTATCGCGGCAAGACCGTGGCGGTGGTAGGCGGCGGCAATACGGCGGCGGCTGACGCCCTGTTTCTGTCCCGCGTGTGCGCCAAGGTCTACCTGATCCACAGGAGAGACGCTTTGCGCGCTTCAAAAATCTATCACGAGCCCTTGGAGAACACGGGCAACATCCAGATCCTTTGGAACGCCACCGTGGAGACCCTTCACAGTGACCAAAGGCTGACGGGAGTCACCCTTCGTCAGGTCAAGACGGGGGAGACTGTGGAGCTGCCGCTGGACGGTCTGTTCGTCAGCGTGGGGCAAGCGCCTAACACCGCCCTGTTCAAAGGTCAGATCGACCTGGACGAGGCGGGCTACATTGTCAGCGGTGAGACCACCGAGACGAACATCCCCGGGGTATACGCCGCAGGCGACGTGCGCACCAAGGCCCTTCGGCAGGTGGTGACTGCCGCCGCTGACGGCGCTGTGGCAGCTCATATGGCGGAAGGCTATCTGTCGGCCAAAGGACATGGCTGAGCGCCGTTTTCAAAGAACGAATTTCGGGTCGGAGCACTGAGGTGCTCCGACCCGAAATCTTTTAAGAGAAGAGGCTTTTTTTCGGCGAGCCAAAACGATATAAAAAGACGAGGGCTGTTGAGCCGTTCGGGATGTCGCGAAAAAGATTGAAAGGTGAAAATGAGGAATATAAAATGTACCTCCGCAAACAGAGCTTGCGGAGGTATGAAGTTATGAACCTAATGAAACAAGCAGTTCAACGCGTTCGCTATAGGGATATTGGGTTTCGGCGGTTTTGGATATGTTCATGTCGAGTACATATCTCAAATAATATTTTCCGTCTTCCAGACGTGTGATCCGAAGATCAGTAATCTTATGCGTATAAGAGTGAACTCCGGAATCTCCGTAAATTTCATCCACCTTATCGGCAACGGCAGCGTTGGTAGCTTCAAGATCGTATTCGGGAATTTCTGACGGCTCGATGGCGTTAAGAAGGGAGGCATAATAGTATTCTACTCTGCCCGTAGCGGCAGATATGGAAATGATGATGCTTTCATCTGTTTTTACACTATCTGTGGTAGTACAGAAAAAGAAAACATAAAGTGCACCTCCGTATAGGGATAAATAATCATGGCTTTTTGTATCGTAATGTTTATAATCATCTGCAGAATTAATATTCTCAGAAATAAATTGTTGAGCAACAGACAAGCATTCGTCTTCGGTTAGTTGTATCGAAGAGGCTTCTTGATTACTATTCGCAGGAGAAACTTGGATACTAAATCGCTGTATTTCGCCACTTGTTGGGTGAATAGAAAAATGTACATCCTCACCGTTTTCGGTTGTGCCGATATATTCCCTCAATTTGTCATGATATTTGGCAGATGATGTGGTTGAGCTGTATACTCCGGTAAATGTTTCTTTCCCGAAAGGGAGACAGATATTTTTATCTGCTGATTTTTCTGTGCCTGTATGGTATGAAAGATCATACTCGTCCTTGTGTGCTCCTAAGGAGTTGCTGTCATAAGTGCCACTGACCTCGTATACCCTGGGGGTGTTGCTCGTGCCGCAGGAGGTTGTGACGAATAGCACGGTTATGCATAATATAATAGAGACAAGTAACATTGTTTTTTTCATAATGTACCTCGTAATTATTACTGATTCATAAAGACCTCCTGCGTTTGGTTGATTTGGCATAGCCGCCATGGCAAGAGGTGTTGTTACTTCCATTATACAGTAAGTTCAGATGAATGTCAATGGCTTCGCTCACCTCTCATACATATATGACAACCGAGACGAGAAAAAATTTCACTCGAAACCGAGATTTTACATTTTGTTAACAAAAAGGCTGCCTTGATGGACAGCCTCAGTTAAACCACCCTTTGATGGTCTCCAGGATCTTAAACCGCACCCGATATTTGGTGTCCTCGGTTTCGGTGATGATGCCGTACTGATCCTTGGTCAGCCCCACCTGAATGAAGGCGTCCTCGGTGTCCTCCTTCTCGGTGGCGGCAGAGAGGCATAGGGGTGGGAACAGCACGCACCACCAATTTTGCCCTTCGGCATCTCCGAGACACACCCGGAGCGACAGGTATTCCCCGGCGGGGAAGGCGCAGCTTTCGTAGTTGCGGGTGGGGTAGTCCTCCACATCCAGCATCACCGTCACGGCTTGATCCGCGCCGTTCGCAGCTACGACGGCTTCCGCGGCGGCTTGGATGTGAGGCATGTGGGCACGGACAATGGCTTCCGCGTCGTCCCTGTCGGTGGCATCCTTCAGAAGCGGGGAGGTAACCTCCAGAACGGCATCTCGAACCTTGAGCTTGAGGGCTTGATCCTCTTCCGTGTCCGAGTTGGCCAGAACGTGCAGGCGCAGGACGGTGTCGTAGATCTCGGTTTCTCCGTGGATGGGGAGGTAGCTGAGGGCCATGAGGATGACCATGGCAATGACGAGGGCAACGTAAAATCTTTTGGGCATGATAAGTCCTCCTTGAATATGTTGAAAGATAAGGTGGATTGTTGTTTGGCGGGCGTACAGGCGAACAACAAATGACCGCTTTTTGATTTGAACACTCCTATCATCACCTGCCCTCAAGCCAATTATTCACCGAAAATGCAAAAAAATTCGCTCAACCACTTGATAAAGCAGGAAAAATGTGGTATAGTATATAGTGAAGAAATTTGGGCAGGATTATACCCCTGTCCCATCTCAAAGAAAGGTGGAAAATACCATGACTTACAACAAGAAGACCATTGAAGACATTGCCGTTGCCGGCAAGAAAGTCCTTGTGCGTTGCGATTTCAACGTGCCCCTCAAGGACGGCGTGATCACCAGCGATAAGCGTATCGTTGAGGCTCTGCCTACCATTAAGTACCTGCGCGATCAGGGCGCTATGGTGATCCTTTGCTCTCATATGGGCAAGCCCCACAACGTGTTTGACGCCAAGCTGAAGCTGGACAAGAAGGAGATCGCCAAGATCGAAAAGCTGCCCGCTGAGGAGCAGGAGGCCGCTACCGCCGCCGCTCTGGAGAAGGCAAAGGGCGACGTCAAGAAGTTCTCCCTGCAGGTTGTCGCCGATAAGCTCAACGAGCTGCTGGGCGGCGGCGTTGTCTTCGCCAACGATACCGTCGGTGAGGATGCCAAGGCCAAGGTCGCCGCTATGAAGCCCGGCGACATCGTTCTGCTCCAGAACACCCGTTTCACCGCAGGAGAGTCCAAGAACGATCCCGAGTTCTCCAAGGCTCTGGCTTCCTTCGCTGAGATCTTCGTCAACGACGCCTTCGGTACCGCTCACCGCGCTCACGCCTCCACCGCAGGTGTGGTCCAGCATGCAGGTCTGCCCGCTGTCTGCGGCTACCTGATCCAGAAGGAGATTTCCGTCATGGGTAAGGCTCTGTCCGATCCCGCCCGTCCCTTCGTGGCGATCCTCGGCGGCGCAAAGGTCTCCGACAAGCTGAACGTCATCAACAACCTCCTGGGCAAGGTCGACACCCTGATCATCGGCGGTGGTATGGCCTACACCTTCCAGGCCGCCCGCGGCTACGAGGTGGGTAAGTCCCTGCTGGACGAGTCCAAGATCGACTACTGCAAGGAGATGATGGCCAAGGCTGAGGCCAACGGCGTCAAGCTCCTCCTGCCCGTGGACGTCACCGTTGCCGCTGAATTCCCCAACCCCATTGACGCTCCCATCGACGTTGAGGTGGTTCCCGCCTCCGCTATCCCCGCCGACAAGGAGGGTATGGACATCGGTACCGAGACCATGGCTCTCTACGCCGAGGCTGTGAAGAACGCCAAGACCGTCGTCTGGAACGGCCCCATGGGCGTGTTCGAGAACCCCACCCTGGCCAAGGGTACCATTTCCGTGGCCGAGGCTCTGGCTGACTCCGACTGCATCTCCATCGTCGGTGGTGGCGATTCCGCCGCCGCTTGCGAGCAGCTGGGCTACGCCGATCGCATCACCCACATCTCCACCGGTGGCGGCGCTTCTCTCGAGTTCCTCGAGGGTCTGGAGCTTCCCGGCATCGCTTGCCTGATGGACAAGGAGTAAGATTGAGGAACGAGGGGCTCTGCCCCTGACCCCCGCCAGAAACCCTTTTGAAAAAGGGTTTCTGGACTTCCCAAAACTTTCAAAAAAGACATTACAGAGGTGAAGGTATGAACACCCACGAGTCTTATGTCGTCCCCGGGACGGGGATGTTCTGGGGCTATCTGCAAGCCCTGCCCAAGGATTACGATCCCAACGGAAGCTATCCGCTGGTGATCTTCCTCCACGGCACAGGCGAGTGTGGCAACGGCACCACTGAGCTGGACCGCGTAGCCATTCACGGCTACCCCATGCACGCAAGTCAGGGGCGAGAGTACCCCTTCATCCTCATCAGTCCCCAGCTCCCCGAGGGGAAGTACTGGGGCGCCTACATTGAATCCCTGAATCTGTTTCTGGATCATCTCATCGCCACCCTTCCCGTGGATGAAAAGCGCATCTATCTGACGGGGCTTTCCAACGGCGGCACGGGCACCTACCTGTGGGGTCAGGCCAACGCCGACCGCTTTGCCGCTCTGCTCCCCGTCTGCGGCGCGGGTATCGCTTGGGGTGTTCGCGAAATGCTGAACATTCCCGTGTGGGGCTTCCACGGCGACTGTGACGAAGCAATCCACTACACCGAGACCGTGAGGATGATCGAGGGCATCAACACCATGGGCGGTAATGCCAAGCTGACCATCTACCCCGGCGCGGGGCACGGCTGCTGGATCTACGTCTACGACGATCCCGAGGTCATGGCCTGGATGCTGGAACAGAAACGAAACTGAATCAAAACCGAAAGGAAATTGAATACCATGAGAAGATACGTAATCGCAGG
>SVTR01000025.1:0-24145 GCA_015063685.1 Oscillospiraceae bacterium
CGCTTTTGCTTGTACTTCTATCTCCTGTTGTTCAATTTTCAATGATCAATTTTTTCATGCCATACTCACTTCCGTGCGCATAGCCTTGGTATTATACCACATCCCTCTCTCTTTGTCAAGAGGTTTTTCAAAAGTTTTTTAAAAACTTTTTTCGTGGCCGCCGTTCACCCGAGCACCGCTCGTTGACAGCTTGCATATTATAGCACTTTCATTTTGGTTTGTCAAGCGGTTTTTGACAAAAAAATCCGATTTGGAGGATTGTTTGATTTGGACTATTCCAAGTACCCTGATTTGTGCAAATTGTACATTTTTTGCCCCCGGTCGGCAACACACCGCCCCATCCTCGCGGTCTGCTTGGTCCTCCCATCTCCCACGCCGTACATTCGAGGATCGCATCCCCAAGATTTTCAAAAATTCTTCAAAATTCCTTCTTTTCCCCTTTACAATTTTCCAAAAGTGTGTTATACTATATGAGGTCAAAATCACGGAGCGGCAGATGCGTCAGGTGAAATTGTCAGAAATCAAATATCACCCACTCGCAGGTCCCAAGCCGTCCGCCCACGATCCCAGCGGGCTTATTTTTTTGCCCGTATCACCCGGTCCCGAAGCGGGTCGCCGCTATATTATATAATAATGGAGGACAACAATCGCATGAAACTCATCTATGGCATCAAGGACAAGCCCAAGTTCGGGCAGGTCATCGTCTTCGCAATCCAGCAGCTCCTGGCCATCATGGCCGCCACTCTGGTGGTTCCCGTTATCATCAACACCAGCGGCACCATGCCCGAGGGCGCTCCCGCTATGAGCTCCGCCGCCGCTCTGTTCGGTGCAGGCGTCGGTACTCTGGTCTACCTGCTCTTCACCCGCTTCAAGAGCCCCGTGTTCCTGGGATCCTCCTTCGCTTTCATCGGCTCCATGTGCGCCGCCTTCGCCGGTGCCGTTTCAGCTCAGGCCGGTTATCTGGGTCTGATCATCGGCGCAGCCTTCGCAGGCCTTGTCTACGTGATCATCGCGCTGATCGTTAAGTTTGCCGGCGTCAAGTGGATCTCCAAGCTGATGCCCGCCGTGGTTATCGGCCCCACCGTTGCCATCATCGGTCTCTCCCTGGCAGGCAACGCCATTGGCGATTTGCAGACCGCTCCCGCAGGCGGCTCCTCCTATGTGGCCATCATCTGCGGTCTGGTCACCCTGGCCGTCACCATGCTCTGCGCCACCTTCGGCAAAAAGATGGTTCGTCTCATTCCCTTCATCATGGGCATTTTGGCCGGTTACCTCACCGCCACCATCTTCACCGTTATCGGCAACGTTGCCTCCATTGATGCCCTCAAGGTCATCAACTTCGCGCCTCTGACCGGTCTGTTCACAAACTTCAGTGTTGAATCCATCGTTTCCCTGCCCGATTTCACCTTCGTGGAAGCCTTCAAGGGTATTAAGGACATTGACGGCGCCTTCATCGGTACCGTGGCCGTGGCCTATATCCCCGTTGCCTTCGTGGTCTTTGCCGAGCACATCGCCGACCACAAGAACCTGTCCACCATCATTGAGCACGACCTGCTGGAGGAGCCCGGTCTCCACAACACCCTGTTGGGTGACGGTGTGGGCTCCATCGCCGGCGCCTTCTTCGGCGGTTGCCCCAACACTACCTACGGCGAGTCCGTGGGCTGCGTGGCCATTACCGGTAACGCCTCTGTAGTCACCATCTTCACCACCGCCATCCTGGCTATGGTCATTTCCTTCCTGTCTCCCTTCGTGGCCTTCGTCAACACCATTCCCTCCTGCGTCATGGGCGGTGTCTGCATGGCACTCTACGGCTTTATCGCCGTTTCGGGTCTCAAGATGATTCAGAAGGTTGATTTGGAAAAGAACCGCAACCTGTTCGTGGTCTCGGTCATCCTGATCGCAGGCATTGGCGGTCTCACCGTCTCCTTCGGCAAGGTTACCCTCACTGCCATCGCCTGTGCTCTGATCCTGGGTATTCTGACCAACCTGATGCTGGGTATCAAGGACGATAAGGAAGAAAAGTAATCTACAATAGATACATATAAGGATAACTCCCCCGCACCGCGGGGGAGTTATTTTAATACAATGACCCAAGACTCCCCAAATAGCCCCCTTTGCGCGCAAATTTAAATACGCTTAACCTCATCGAGCAACGCAATAAACCGCGTCTCCTCTGTAAGTGGCGCTATCGCCTCGTCCGATAGCTTATTCAGTAATCGTGCTTGAATAACTTCCTTGCAAATATAGGCCAAGTTCTCGGTCTCTCGCACCAAGGGAGCTCGCATCATTCGTTTCCAACTGATGCGAGTCTCATCATAGGCAGAACGCAGATCCAAATAATATCGAACAGCATTTTCCACCTCATCCATGGCTTTCTCTTTTTCGCCAATGGCAAGATACGCTTGCGCCAGAAGCAAATAACAGTCCCCGGAATCAAAATCGTGATACGGTGGGGGGCAGTCATCCTTAAAGATGGCTTTCATGATCCCAAAATACGTTTGATACACCTCGATAGCATCATGATATCTACCGTCATGGTAATAAGCCTTGCCCAATCTCACCGCATTATCCTCCAACGTCTGAAGAGCATAGGCAATATCCGTACACAAATAGGCCGCCTCCCGCTGATAATTCCCCCTATGCTCTTCCACCATAGCCATGTGAGAGCAAAGTGTAAAATCCGTGCGTGTCGGGAAGTCTTGGGCTTGCCTGATAGCAAAATCGAATTTTTCTTCGGCGCAATACAAAAACACCAACGCCTGGCGCGCCCTCATCACATCCGAAATATTCTTTGAGTTTGCAGCAATATAATTTGCTTGCTTGACAGTTTCAAAAGCGATCCGCCCGGCACGATCTCCCGCATAAATCCAGCCGTTTTCAGGCAGAGAAAGGGATAAGCCCAAGTTCATGCAACGATTCATCAGAATGAGATGATTGGGGAACCGTTTCAAGCCCTCCATCAGAACATCGTAAGCCGCAAGATAAGTGTCCGGCTCTCCATATCTTTGGATGTTGTCAGCATCCGCGACGATCTTCCACACTTCTTCCTCCGCCGTTGTTCCCGTGATTCCGAACAGCACATCCGCACTGACTCCGAATACCGCAACCAAAGGTACCACCTGTGATATATCAGGCATTCCCGCATCATTCTCCCACTTGGAAACCGCCTGGCAGGTCACCCCCAACTGCTCGGCCAGCTCTTCCTGCGTAAGTCCTCGCTCCTTGCGTAGCCTTCTGATAATTTGTCCCATGGTTTCTTTCATTAGTGTAGTCCTCCGTTATTGTTTGTTGGCACCGCATTTATATGATAACACCGGAGAGGCCGCAAAAGAAGCGACTTAAACATGATTTTTTTGCAACGGCGCGTTGAATTGATTATACCATATCGGGAGGGATAAATCAAGAGAAGCCCCGCCGAGGCGGGGCAAAAATCAAAGTTGATACAACGCCTTAAAATCCTCCCGCTCACGGAGAGCGTCGAAGCCGTTCCAGCCCAGATATTCTTTGAAATCCTCCGTGAGGGTGGAGGTGCCGCTGACCTCCAGATCCTTGGCATCGAAAGACAGCTTGTTGAGAATAGAGCAGGTATACGGAATAGGCTTCACACGGGCTCGGGCGAGATCGTTCTCATAAGCCACAGCATATGCATGAGAGTGCTTCAAGGTCTCAATCGCTTCGTTATAATTTCCGTCGCGTGTCAGGCACAGGGCTTGCCAAATGAGGTTGTGCATCAGGGCTTCATTGTAGTATAGGTAATTACCATCGTCAATGACGATTTTGATGATAGCCTCCGCTGCACGAATGGCGGGCAGATCCTGCTTGCCCCATTCCAGATCGTTCACGAGATTTCCTATCTTTCTGTCAATCATTTTCTGTCTGTGGGCAGTCAAATCATCCCCCGACAGACACCACATGAGCAATTCATCTTCGTCGTCGGGGTGCTGCTTGGCATAAAAAACAGCATCTTCTCTACGCCCTACGTTGGGAAGATTACGCACTAATCCCCAGATGGCGCCGTTTTTGGCAATAACATCGTCACAATCCTCAAAGATCGTCTCGTAGAGTTTGACGGCTGCCTTGAAATGCTCCTTTTGTTCCTCGGAATACCGCTCACAGTTATGCACGGCGTAGGACTCCTCTGCCAACGCCAGCCACTCCAAATAGTCGAAATTCCCGGGGTATTCAGCCACGGCTATTTTAGCAATCTCATAGCGTTTAGCGGTATCGCCGGTTTCGTAGGTCTCATCCCATGCGGCTTCCAGTTCCTTCATACGGGGATCCTCCTCTGCGCTGACCAGCCCGAACAGCTCGTCGGTGGAGACCCCCAGTAGGCGAGCGAGGGGAACGATCATGGACAAATCGGGAGATGCCACACCGGTCTCCCATTTGGAAACCGCCTGAAATGACACATTCAGGTATTCTGCCAGCTTTTCCTGCGTCATATCTTTCTTTTTGCGCAATTCTTTAATTTTGATGCCTATATGCTTCATATAAATCTCCATTATAAAAAGATAAGCGAGCTCTGCTTTCAACAATATTATATCACATAACGAAAAACAGTCAATAACTTGTTTTTTGACGGAAATTCAACCGACGTTCGAGTTTAGAAAAGCCCCGCCGAGGCAGGGCTTCGCGATTACTTTTTCAACAAGGCCTTAAAATCCTCGCGGTCGCGGATCGGGTCAAAGCAGGTATTGTTCTCCAGGCAACGAATGAAGTGATCCACGTCACCCGCATCGGCATCGCTCGCCTGCTTATCCCCTTCCACCAGTCCGAACAGCGGAGCCGTGAAGCGGTAGTGAGCGGCCTTTTGGAAGGGTTGGATCTGCTCGGCGTGAAAGCGCGCCTTTTGAAGCGCGGCGATCACCTCATCATACCGCCCTTCTCCGCACAGAATAAAGGCACGGTCAATGGCGTTACATTGCAAGTAATTATGATAATATTGATAATTCCCATCGGGGAACATGATCTCCAGGATCTTTTCCACCGCGTCACATCGAGTCAGCGTCTTACTCGAAAAGGCCAGATCAGTAATGAAATAATTCAAAGCCGTTTCTGCCACCTTTTGGCTGTGACGAGCCTTTTCCTCCCCTTCCAGACACCACACGAGCAGCCTGTCGCGATCTCTTTCGTTCTCGATCTGCTCGGCGTATGCTTTGGCCTCGTCCTTTCTGCCCAGCATACAAAGCGCGTAGGCGATCCCGTGCAACGCTTTATCGTAAAGCTTCTGCCCCTTGCAGTTGTCCAACACGATGCGATGGTGCCGCACCGAGCTTTCCAGTAAGCGGGTATGCTCGGCATCGTCCGCCATTGGAATAGCCACGTAGTATTCAGCCGAGGCGAGCCACTCCATATACTCCATGTTCCCGGGGTACTCGGCCACGGCACGCAGGGCAGTTTGATAGCTGAGTTCTTCATCCTTCAGCCAATATTCACGAAATACCTCGTCAAATTCAGCCTTGCGCTGATCTCGCTCCAGAGTGTCCATTCCCAGCAAATGGTCGGTGGTGACGTGAAAAAGATTGGCCAGCGGCGGGAGCAGAGAAATGTCGGGCATGGCCATATCCGTCTCCCAACGGCTGACCGCCTGGGGCGAGATAGACAACAGCTCCGCCAGCTGCTCCTGTGTCATGCCCGCCTCACGGCGCAGGGCTTTGATTCTTTGTCCGAATGACATATATAAAACTCCTTAATCATTAGGGCATCTCTAAATACTCAGCGTGCGGCGAGATGCGAGGGATTTTTTCGTCAGACTAAACAAAAATCTGCACGCATAGTTGACCCTATGCGAAAGAATTTTGTGACGTATGACGGAAAAAGCACCGTCATATCGACGTGCGATGAGTTTTTAGAGATGCCCATTACTTGACCGGTCTGTGAATATATGATAGCACATTTTTGGCGATCTGTCCAGTCCTCGTCAGTTGGGAGTGGGTCAATTTGAAATTGAGTTAAGGGCATCTCTACATACTCAGCGTGCGGCGAGTTTTTAGAGATGCCCTTACGATAAAAGAGCCGTCCCCGCGATCGCGGGGACGGCCATGGCCCTACATAATAATGTAGGATCAAACCTCGGGAATTTCGATCTCGATCTCGCGGCCCAGCTTTGCGGACTTGGCGATACCGTCCAGGATAGCCTGGTTGTAGATGATCTGGGAGGTGGGAACGGGAGCCTGGGTGCCGTTCTTGCAAGCGTCCAGGAAGGAGCGGATCTTGCGGTCGAAGAGGCTGGGGCCGCCGTCATTGATAATCGGAACGGGCGTCTCGTAGTTGATGCCGCCGATGGTCTTGTAGATGGTCATGGGGCCGCCCACGGTGCCGTTCCAGCAGTCGGTGGAGGGGATGCGGAGACCGCCCTGAGTACCCAGGATGATGGTGTCACCGGGAGTGTCGATGTTCATGGCCCACGCGATACGGAAGTCCAGAATGATACCGCCCTCGAGACGGATGAAGGCTGCGGCGAAGTCGTCAACGCCGAACTTGGCAGCGTACTCGGGGTTGTTGGGATAGGTGGTGGGGTTCTTGCCGAAGTAGTCGGACTTGAAGCCCGTGACGGTCAGAGGCTTGGGATAGCCAATGGCGTTCAGCACCATATCCAGGGAGTAGCAGCCGATGTCAGCCAGCGCACCGAGACCTGCGGTCTCGTCACGGATGAAGGTGACCTCCTTGAAGGGGGTGGGGATACCGCGACGGCGGCCGCCGCCGGTCTGGATGTAGTAGATCTTACCCAGCTCGCCGGATTCCACGATCTTCTTGATCATCTGCATGTTGGGATCCAGTCTGGGCTGGAAGCCGATGGACAGCACCTTGCCGCTTTCCTTCTCTGCCTTCATGACCTCGATGGCCTCGTCCAGGGTGACGGTGAAGGGCTTCTCCAGCAGAACGTGGACACCCTTCTGAAGGGCGTAAATGGTGGGAGCGGCGTGCTGACGGTTATAAGTGCAGACGGACACAGCGTCCAACTGCAGGGACTCGTCGTCCAGCATTTCCTTGTGGGAAGCATAGTCGGTCTTGACACCCTCCACGCCGTGTCTCTTGAAGAACTCGGCGGCCTTACCGGGGATCAGGTCGGAGCCTGCCACGATCTCTACGTCGGGCATGCGCTTGTAGGAATCAACGTGTGCGTCTGCGATCCAGCCGCAACCGATGATACCGACTCTCATTTTTCTGTTGGCGTCTACTACCTTTTCATCCTTGGAACCGGAGTAGTCCAGCAAAGCATCCATTTTTTCAGCCATGGTTGTAAGTCTCCTTTGTATTTGAGATTTTTGTTGACTTTAGCATAAGAATCCGCATTGGTTTTATGCAGATATGGGTATTATATCCTATAATTTTGTGTTCATTGAAAACCGTGTGTGAACAGACGGTTAACAACGAGATTTTTTATTTTGTTCTGCCGCAGATGACGGTCAATGTTTGACATTTCATTTGCATTCTGTAGGGGCGAACTGCGTTCGCCCGGTCATTCCCAATATCCATCTGACGAGCAAGATCATCGGGCGAACACAGTTCGCCCCTACGGATCATACGATCCACAAATGACTCACTCATGCAAAGCCGATGGTCATACGACGTCGTTTTCACGCGATCTCTTCCACAAGGTACACGCCGCAATACTCATAAGGCACGACGGCCGAGAAATTGTCCACGGTCCCGGCATAGCCCACGGCAATGACGCGGCCTGTCAAGAGGTCGGTGACCTTGTAGTTTTTGTAAGTCTCGGCGAAGCCCTCCTCAAAGGGGATCTTGACGGTGCAGACACCGTTGTTTCCTTCTTCGTTATTGGCCACCACGATGACCATCTTGTTGTCGGCAAAGCGGGCGTAGTTCTCCAAAGAGGTCAGACCCTCCACCTTCACCTCGCAGATATTGGTCTCCTTGTGGGACAGGGGATAATACTCAAAGATCTCGGGATAGGTGCGGCGGATGGCGATCATCTGCTTCACGTCCTCGTAGAAATAGGTCTGGTCGGCGTTGGTACCAACCGCGCCGTAATTCACGGAAATATCATACAGCACCGCACGGTAAGGCATGGTCACGCCGAACTCGTCACCCATGTACCACAGGGGAATATAGGGGGCGTAGATGGCGGCGTAGCCGATTTTGAGGCGGTTGCCGTTGACGTTGCGCTCCTGATAATCGTGGTTGGTGATGCAGTTGGTGTAGTAGCGGAAGACGCCGCGCTTCATCATGCCTCTGCCCCGTTGGGTGTCGGTGACCATCTTCAGATGTCCGTCCACGAAGAAGTTGACGGGATGCTGGTACAGGGTGCCTCGATCCATGTCGATGACGCCGTCCTGCTCCATGTCAAAGACGTTCTTGCGCTGTGCCTCGGCCTCGGCCATGATGACGGGATAAATTCCCTGCTCGTTGCAACGGGTACGGATGGCCTCAAAGACCTCGTAGCCCGCGGTAAAGGGCTCACAGTCGCAGCGGTAGCCGTCAGCCCCCGTCTTTTTCAGGTTTTCCACGGCGTTGGTAATGAACCATTCGCGGAACTCTTCATTTTTCCAGTTGAAGGCGGCATTGCCCCAGGCCTCGCCGTCATACCAATCGGGATGCTCTTCAAAGAGAGGAGAGGCATACATGGTGCCCCAGGAAATAATATCCAAAAGGATATATACGCCCTTGGAATGGGCATAGTCCACGAATTTCTTCAGCTCGTTCCACCCCTCGGTCTGATCCTGGGTACCCGTAAGCGCAGGCTCGATGCGGTGAAGTCCCACGTTGCCGTAGCCGTTGCCGCCGGCGCCCCGCTCATAGACAGGGGACAGCCACAGGACATTGACACCCGTGGAAGCGTAGAAGTCGATGAGGTCATAGGAATCCTTGAAAGCACCGCCGATGGATGCGGTATCAATGCGAAGCTCCACCATGACGGCGGTGTCCAGCCATGCGGGGGTCATGAGGATGCCGTCCTTGTCGGAGGGAGCAAGCACCGTCTTGTCACCGCCCTCATAGGAGAGGAAGTGGCTGTTGTCGATCTGATCCTCGGCGTAGGTGTAGGCATAATCCTCCACGGGGATCAACAGATCGCCGTCGGAATTGCCGCAGTATTGGGTCACGAAATAGCGGATGGCACGAGACATGGCCTCAGTACCGCCTGCGGTCACGGTGACGTTGCCCGTAGCCTCGTCCACAGACAAGGCGTAATCAAGGCCGCCATCGGTGTAAGACAGAGAGATAACCTTGCCATCGCCGCGCTCGTCCACCGGGGGACAGATGCCGTATTTGCGCTCCATAACCGACGCGAGATACGCGATCTCTTGTCCGTTGGCCTCTTGCAGATCGGCGGAAGCCAGGATGGTATAATCCGTCTTGCCGTCGGCAATGACGGTCACGGTGGCTTTGGGTTCCATGGTCATCTCCTCGATAACAGTGTCGGCTTCGGTGTCGGGTGTCGTTTCCGGGACTGTCTCCGCCGCGGTTTCCGCGACGGTTTCCGCGACGGTTTCCCAAACGGTCTCCATGGCAGTTTCCGCAACAGTTTCAGCGGAGGTCTCGTCTACCGTTACGGCAACCGTCAACGCCTCGGTCAAAAGCTCGGTTTGGACGCTTGTCGGCGCTTCGGTCATTCCATCGGTCATCCCGTCAGTCACCGCCGAGGGCTCCGTTTCGGGAACACTTGTAGGATCCTCGGTGCCGCCGCCGTTGCAGGCCATCAAGACGCACACCAGCAAGCAAAGGCCAAGGACGGACAGGCGTCGAATGTGTTTCATAGGTTGCTCCTTTCTTGGGGATAAGGAATGGAAAACCGCTATGCGCGGATTTCCCCTCGTTTGCCATCATCGCCTTCACCATGGGAAACGTCTGCTTCGAAGGGGGGAGGAGTCCCATGGGGCGCGCAATAAGGCAACGAATGTTCGATTGTTTGATGATTGTCCTGTTGTTAAAAGGTTTTGAGGGGTCAAGGGGACTTTTTCATGAACTGCTTGCAGTTCGGTTCCCCTTGCGTACTCCTTACAGGCTCTTCAAATAGTCAATGCTCTTCTTCGCGCACTCAAGGGGAGTAAGACCCATAGAGGGCTGATCCTGCTCCACGACGAGCCACTTGGCGCCGGCGTCCTCGGCTGCCTTGATAATAGCAGGCATATCCTGTACGCCGAAGCCCACGGGACGGAACTCGAAGGGATTTTCCTCCACGGCCTTGTCCTCGGACTCGATGCCGATCAGCTCGTACATATGCTCAGACTTGCCGCCGGCGTAGTCCTTCAGATGCACCACGGGAGCGCGACCCGAGAACTTGCGGACGTACGCGGCAGGCTCCTCACCGCCCACACGCACCCAGCAGGTGTCCAGCTCGGTGCCCAAAAGCTCGGCAGGAACGGTATCGTACAGCACTTCAAGGGCATACTTACCGTCGATCTTCTCAAACTCAAAATCATGGTTGTGGTAAAGCAGGTACATACCCAGCTCCTTGGCCACCTTGCCCAGCATCTCGGCGTTCTCCACCACCTTGGCAAAGCCATCGGTGCCGGGACGGCACTCGGGGGTCAGGTAGGGGATAGCCACATATTCACAGCCGATCTCGGCATAGTCGGACAGCACGCCCTTGGGGTCGGCGACCATATCGTAATAAGGCACGTGAGCGGAGATGGGGGTCAGGCCGATTTCGGCACAGAGAGCCTTGACTTCGGCGGCGGTCTTGCCGTGGAGACCCGCAAATTCCACGCCCTCATAGCCCATGGCCTTGATGGCTCTCAGGGTGCCCTCAAAATCGGCGGCGGCCTGGTCGCGGACGGTGTACAGTTGGATGGCAATTGGTAACATAAGTTCTCCTTCCCGGGGTCAATCTATCCCCTGCCGTTGTACGGCTTGTTTTTAATTTGCCTTCCCCAGTAGGGGAAGGTGCCGCCCAGCTTCGCGGCGGGCGGCGGATGAAGTGGTCGAACATTTCCCAAAGGGAAATGCTCCTGATAACTCAAGGTAATGATACCATAGTTCGGTCGAAGTGTCAAGCGGTTTGGACAAAAAACAGGCGCATAACACAAGTAAATTTGTGTGGGTAAGACAAAACCGCAGCCGTGATTTTACGGTTGCGGTTTCGCATTCTATTTTGCTTTTGAACGGAGATCCTCGACCACCACCTGAATGTGGCTGACCTCCTCATCGGATAGTCCCGTGATCTCCAGATAGCGGCGGTCGTCCCGTCCCAAAAGATAGTCGGTGGAGACAGAAAAAGTCTCGGACAACTTAACAAGCATTTCAATGGACGGCTGAATGTTGTCGTTCTCCCAGTTGGACACGCTTTGCTTGGTTACGTTCAGCCGTTTGGCCAAATCTACCTGGCTGAGGTTTCGCTCAAGGCGCAATTTTCGGATTCTTTCGTTTAACATATGGGCCTCCAAGTACAATTTTACAATACTATTATAATTTATCTCTTGACATTATAAAAATACTATGGTATACTGATATTGTACTTTCTGCGATTTACAGCATCATCAACAACTCAATTCATCTTACTTAAAAGAAAAAAGGAGATTATTGCATGGACAATAACATGATTGAAGCTAAACAAAAAGCCAAAAAGCAACTACTCGGAGACCTGCGAATGTACGGCATCGCAACCGGCATCATCCTGATCTTATTTGCCATCGGTCAAGCAACTAATCTGGGAGGCTTTCGCGATATTTTTACCGAATCGGACACCACTGCTGTTGAAAATTGGATCGCCGTTTTTCTCGCCGCTTTTGGTGCAGGATATATCATTTCTTCCATCGGTGTGGGCTTTAAATTTCTTAGTATTTGGTTGAAAGACAAAATTCAATCCTCGCTTTTGCTCGGTCTGATTATTCTTATCGGTTGTCAGATCGTAGGCATGGTCCTTTTCCCCGTCCGTGTTGTCGCTAATGCTATCAGTTGGATCGTAGCCAGCAGAAAATTGAAAAAGCAAGATTGATCGTCATATTCGCAGAGAGTGCGGACCTCCGCTCTTCATTACAAATTAAGTTCCATATTTCCAACCGCCATGGACTTCATGGCGGTTTTCCTTCTCCCCTCATTGACAATCCCCCCAAAATATGCTATACTAACCTCATCACCCGAAAGGAGGCCGTCATGTCCATCACTCGCACAACCTACAAGTCCCGCCCCACCCTGGCAGTCACCACCCCCGCCATGACCGCCCTGTTTCTCCCCGAGGACGGCGGCAAGCTGGCATCCCTTACGGCCGTCGACGGCTTTGAGTTTCTCTGTCAGAATCCCGCGCCCCATTACACGCCCCTTGCCTATGACGGCAGTTACGTGAACGCCGAGTGCGCCTCCTTCGACGATATGTTTCCCACCGTGGATCCCTATACCCTCCCCACGGGCGAGTACGCGGGGATCACCTACCCCGACCACGGGGAGACCTGCCGTCTGCCTTATGAAGTGCAGATCAACGGCGGGAGTGTCAAGCTGTCCGCCGCCTCCCGCATCCTGCCCCTGACCTATGAGAAGGTCATCACCCCCCAGGCCGACGGAAGTCTCACCGTGACCTATACCATTGAAAATAGCGGTAACGAGCCCCTTCCCTTCATTTGGGCGGCCCACTGTATGCTCCGCGGGCAGGACGATCTCCGCATCATCACCCCCTACCCCCAAGGCACCCCCTTGACTTATATGTTCGGTGCCACCCCCGCCGACGGTCTGCCTCTTGACCGTCTGTCGGGATATGAGCCGGGTCTTGGCCGCGCCTACAAATACTACTTTGACGAGCCCTCCGACGGCGGCTTCGTAAGCGCGGTCTATACCGCGTCGGGTCACCGCTTTGAGATGGACTTCGGCACCCCCTTTGGCTCGGCTCTGCCCTACCTGGGGGTGTGGATCAACAACGGCAGCTTCAAAAATTACTATAACATCGCCATCGAGTGCGCCACCGCCCCCTACGACGCTCCCGACCGCGCCATGCAAAGCGGCTATTGCTCCGAGATACCGAGGGGCAGCAAATGGGAATTTACCCTGCGTATCAGAGTGGAATAAATTTTACGAATGTATTCGTGAGCATATGGAATGCTCCCCTACAGAATCATCTCCTGAACCACCGTAGGGGCGGATTCTATATCCGCCCGTATGGGACAGCCAAGACCTCAACCGCATATTCGAAAATTATCACCGAAAGGAAACAAGCATATGAAAAACCCCAAGATCATCGGCCCCGGCAGCAGCAACGTAGACCTGACCGGCTTTGCCCCCAAGCTCCCCACGGCGGGTGAGACCGTCATGGGCACTCGTCTGGCCATCGGCCCCGGCGGCAAGGGCTCCAACCAGATGACCGCCGCCGCAAGAGCCGGCGGTGACGTGTATTTCATCACCCGTCTCGGCAAGGACACCTTCGGCAAGGTGCTGGAGTCCCATTTTGAACAGGAGGGCTTCCGCAAGGATCACATCCTCGTTTCCGACGAGGTGGACACCGCCTGCGCCCTCATTGAGATCGACGAGGCCGATGCCCAGAACCGCATCATGGTCATCCCCGCCGCCAACAGCCACGTAGGCCGAGACGAGGTGCTGGCCGCCGAAGGGGATTTTGCCACCTGCGACGTGGTACTGACCCAGCTGGAGATCAACATGACGGGTGTCATGGCCGCCGCAGAGCTTGCAAGAAAGTACAACAAGCCCTTCATTCTCAATCCCGCGCCCGCCCTGCCTCTCCCCGACGAGATCTGGGCTTTCGTGGACTGGTTCACTCCCAACGAGACCGAGGTGACCCTTTACACGGGTGTAGAGGTCAACAACGATGACGACGCCCGCGCCGCCGCCAAGGTCCTCCTTGACAGAGGGGTGAAGAACGTGGTCATCACCCTGGGCAAGCGGGGCGCGTACTGGACGGACGGCAAAAACGAGGCCGTCGTTCCCGGTTATCCCGTCAAGGCCGTGGAGACCACGGGCGCGGGCGACACTTTTAACGGCGCTTTTGCCGTAGCCCTGGGTGAGGGCAAGTCTCCCGTGGAGGCCCTGGCCTTTGCCAACGCCGCCGCCGCTTTGTCTGTGACGAGACACGGCGCCGCCGAGTCTGCCCCCAAGCGGGATGAGATCGAGCAGATGATGAAATAAAATCGAACGAGCCTCCGACACGGGGGCTCGTTTTCTCTTTGATAAGTCTTGATAGTGCAAACCCCGCCTCTCGGCGGGGTTTTGTGTCGCGGCAATCGGAGCCTGCGCCGTTGCCTCATGTGCTATTCTCCGAGCAGGGAGAACAGCACACAAAGCGGCAGAGTACGGAGACCGTTTGAGACATGAAAAGAACGGCCTCCCAAGTCCTCATGAAACAAAACGCATGGCGTGCGCGGCTGTGTCGCCGACCGCGCTCTCTCCGCCCCACACCGCGTTCTGCCTTCACGGTCACGGTGTTCAAGGGGCGGTGTATCCGGTTTGTACGTTCAAACCCTTAACTTGCGAGGATAAGGATTTAGCGTTTTGCCTCACTCAGAGAACTTCAAAATGAAAATGACGCCTTGGGCGGGCAACAAAAAATCCGCACCCAAAGCATAGAAGTGCTTGGCGCGGATGAAAAAATCCGTCAAGAAAAAACCTATCTGCCGAAAACCTCTTGCAAAACACCAAAGAATATGTTATAATATCTTTTGGGTGCCGGTTATCCGGTTGTATAGGCGTGCCGGTTTCACTTCTATGCAGGGCTGTCGTATTGCGAGTGCGACAGCCTGCCTTTTGTTTACAGCCCTATTATACCCCAATTCACAGAATTTGTCAATATGTTTGCAGGAAAATCCCCCCAACCCTTCAAAAAAAGCCAAAAACCTATTGACAAACAAGAAAAAACATGATATACTGACCCCGTAAAAGATAGAGGCGCACTTCGACAAGAGTAGCCATCGCGTGATAGCCTGCGCAGGCGTTGCGGTAGCGAAAGGGTCGGGTGCCGAAGATCCCCCGCTTTGCGCGCGGGTGTTTCTGGCAACTCGGACAATATCCGTTTTGCTGTCGCAGAAATGCGGAGTGCTATCCTGCTTGTGTCCCTCCGTGGGACTGTCATGTGTTTGCATCAAAGGCAGAGTACACCGCGTCTCGCGTGGATCTGCCTTTTTCGTATGTTACAAATTCGTTTATATAGAAAGAAGGAACCCCATGAAAAACACCGTATTTACCGGCGCCGCTACCGCCATCATCACCCCTCTCACCAACAACGAGGTCAACTACGAGCAATTTGCCAAGCTCATTGAATGGCAGATCAGCGAGGGCATCGACGCCATCGTGGTCTGCGGCACCACCGGCGAAGGCTCCACCCTGACCGACGAGGAGCATCGCGAGGCTATCCGCTTCTGCGTAGAGCAGGTGGCAGGCCGCGTGCCCGTCATCGCCGGCACAGGCTCCAACGACGCCGCCTACGCCATTGACCTGACCAAGTTTGCCTGTGAGGTGGGCGCCGACGCCATGCTGCTGGTCACCCCCTATTACAACAAGGCCACCCAGAACGGTCTCATCAAATTCTTCACCGCCATCGCCGATGCCAGCACCAAGCCTGTCATCCTCTACAACGTCCCCTCCCGCACGGGTTGCAATCTGCTGCCCGCCTCGGTGGCCGTACTGGCGGATCATCCCAACATCGTGGCCATCAAGGAGGCCTCGGGTAACATTTCTCAGATCGCCGAGCTGGCCGCGCTGGTGGGCGACAAGATCGACATTTATTCCGGCAATGACGACCAGATCGTGCCCATTTTGGCTCTGGGCGGCAAGGGCGTGATTTCGGTACTGTCCAACCCCATGCCCCGCGCCACCCACGAGATCTGTCAGAAATTCTTCGACGGCGATATCGAGGGCAGCCGCAAGCTCCAGCTGGAGCTTCTGGACTTCGTGAACGCCCTGTTCTGCGAGGTCAATCCCATTCCCGTCAAGGCCGCTATGACCGCCATGGGCTACTGCGACGACGAGCTTCGCCTCCCCCTCACCCCCATGGAGGATGCCCATAAGGAAAAGATGTTGGGCATGATGAAGGAGCTGGGATTGATTAAATGAGATAAATTGTTGTTTACCACCTGCGGTGGGGCTCTGGCTCGGGGTGGTGCATCCTATGCGTACCACATACCGCGATGAGCAGTTAGGCATGTAAATTGTTGTTTAGCGTTGTTGTGCCCCGCCTTGAAACAGTCATCCTGAGCGAGGGCGATGCCCGAGTCGAAGGATCCCACAGGAAGCAAAACCTTTTTATGACAATGGTTTTTTACAGGTATAAAGAGATCCTTCGGCGCGGGCATCGCCCTCGCTCAGGATGACCGCGTTGGTCAGTAAACGCCCATAAACAACAATTTATCGTTGTACCGCCCCTCGCGTGACGCCTATGGCACGGGATGCACTACCCCGAGCGATGGCCGCGGGCACTGCCCGCTAAACAACAATTTACATGCCTAACTCCCCATCGCGGGATGCAGCCTGCATGGGTTGAACATCCCCGAGCAATGGCAGCCGGCACGGTCGGCAAACAACAATTTACACTCCAATTCACAAAGAAAGGATCAACGCGTATGAACATCCTGATCTGCGGCATTGGCGGCCGCATGGGTCACGAGGTGGCCAAGCTGGCGCTGGAGGGCTACCGTGGGGCTGTCCCCATGGGTGGCGTGGATATTCACGCCGTGGACGGCTTTGATTTTCCTGTCTACCAAGGCATTGATGCCGTTCCCACCGACACCGCCATTGATTGCATCATTGATTTCACCTTCCACACAGGCACCCCCGCCCTGTTGGATTTTGCGGTCAGCCGTCACATCCCCACGGTCATCGCCACCACGGGACACACCCCGGAGGAATTGGAGGCCATCAAGGAAGCCGCCAAGTCCATCCCCGTTTTTCACGCCGCCAATATGTCACTGGGCATCGCCCTGCTCTGCGAGCTGGCCAAGACCACAGTCAAGGCCTTTCCCGACGCGGATATTGAGATCGTGGAGACCCATCACAACCGCAAGCTGGACGCTCCCAGCGGCACCGCTCTGGCTTTGGCCGACGCCATCCGCACGGTGCGGGAGAAGGCGTTTTACGTCTTTGGCCGCCACGGCCACGCGGGACGCACCCCTGACGAGATCGGCATCCACGCCCTGCGCATGGGCAACGTGGTAGGGGAGCACAAGGTCATTGTGGCCACCGACTCCCAGACCATCACCCTGGAGCACCAGGCCCACAGCCGCGCCCTTTTCGCCGAGGGAGCTTTGGCCGCCGCCGCTTATCTTGTAGGGCAGCCATCCGGCCTTTACGATATGCAGGCCATGATCGCGAATTGAGGAGTACGGGGAGTACGTAAGGGGGCTTCTTGAAAGAAGCCCCCTTGACCCCCAAGAACTTTAAGACAACCGGGCTTTGACAAAATGATCGAACACCCAAAAGAAAGATAGTGTCTTTTGAGTTGTCGGGGGACGTTCGCATCATCAGACAGAGCTTCATTTACCGCCCATGCGGGGCCCCTGCCCCACAGCTATATCTATTATGAAGCAACTTATTCATTTCACCAAAATGCAAGGTGCCGGCAACGATTACATCTATCTGGATCGTATGGATCCCACCCTACCGCCCTTGCCCATCGATCCATCAGAGCTTGCCCGCCGTATGTCCCCAAGACACACCTCCGTTGGCGCTGACGGTCTGGTGCTGATCCTCCCCTCGGACAAGGCCGACGCCCGCATGCGCATGTTCAACGCCGATGGCAGCGAGGGCGCTATGTGCGGCAACGCCATCCGTTGCGTGGGCAAATATCTGCACGACGAGGGCTATTTCCAAGGCCTCAAGCTGACCGTGGAAACCAAAGGGGGCATCAGGCATCTTGACCTGCACCCGGGCATCGACGGGGAGATAGATAGCGCCACCGTAGATATGGGACAAGCCACTCTATCCCCAACAGATATCCCCCTGTCCTGTGACCTGCCCTTGATCGACGCCCCCGTGTCTGCCTTGGGCGCGACCTATCACATCACCGCTCTGTCCGTGGGCAATCCTCACGCGGTCATTTTCACGGACGATCCCCAAGCCCTTGACCTGCCCCCCATCGGCTCGGCCTTGGAACACCACCCCCTGTTCCCCCAGCGCGTCAATATTGAATTTGTTCGTATTACAGACCCCCGCACTTTAGAGACGCGTGTCTGGGAGCGAGGCAGTGGGGAGACCCTGGCCTGCGGTACGGGCGCTTGCGCCTCGGTAGTGGCGGCGGTGCTCCTGGGACATTGCCCCGCCGACACCCCCATCACCGTCCGCATGAAGGGCGGATCTCTGACCGTTGTCTGCACATCGGATCTGCGCCTGTCCATGACGGGCGACGCCGTCCGCGTGTACGACGGTATCTATGATGTGTAAATAAACGACCCCTCTAAAAACTTCAAAGGAGATGACGTTATGGAATATAAAATCATCGGCGGTTCTTTTCCCGCCGTTTCCTGCAAGCTGCAAAACGGGGAGTCCATGATCGCGGAGAGCGGCTCCATGATCTGGATGTCCCCCAATATGGAGATGACCACCCAGGGCGGCGGCATCGGCAACATCTTTTCCCGTGCCTTTTCGGGTGAGCGTCTGTTTCAAAACGTCTACACCGCCCACGGGCAGGGTGTCATCACCTTTGGCTCCAGCTTTCCCGGAGAGATCCTGACCCTGCAGATCGCCCCCGGTAAGGACGTGATCCTTCAAAAGACCTCCTTCCTCGCCTCCGAGGTGGGTGTACAGCTCTCCATCCACTTCAACCGAAAGCTGGGCGTGGGATTCTTCGGCGGCGAAGGCTTTATCATGCAACGGCTGAGCGGCTACGGTCTCGCCTTCGCCGAGATTGCGGGAGATCTGGTGGAATACACCCTGGACCCCGGACGCCAACTTGTAGTAAGCACAGGCAATCTGGTGGGCTTTGAGTCCACGGTACAGCTGGACATCCGCCAGGTGCCCGGTCTGAAAAACAAATTCCTGGGTGGCGAGGGCTTCTTCAACACCATCCTCACAGGCCCCGGCAAGATCTGGCTCCAGACCACCTCCATCTCGGGCATGGCCGCCACGCTGGCTCCCTATATCCCCACGAGCCACGACAACTGATCCCCCGGAGATTTCTCCTAAGGGCTGATTCCATTTTACTGCACAAGGAGTTTTATTTATTTATGCTCTGTTCCAATCTCTCGATCAACGAAAAGGGCCATCTTTGCATAGGCGACATGGACACCGTCGATTTGGCCCGTCAATACGGCACACCTCTCTACGTCATGGACGAGGATCGCATCCGTCAGCGTTGCCGCACCTATATCACCGCTATGCAAGAGGCCTTCGGCGAGACCGCCTGTCCTCTGTACGCCAGCAAGGCGGCCTCCTTCCGCCAGATCTACCGCATCATGAAGGAAGAGGGCATGGGGGTTGACGTGGTATCCTCCGGCGAGGTCTACACCGCCCATTCCGTGGGCTTCCCCATGGAAAAGGCCTATTTCCACAGCAACAACAAGACCGACGCCGACATCGCCTACGCCATGGACTGCGGCATCGGCTATTTCGTGGCAGATAACTACGAGGAGCTGGACGCGGTGGAGCGCATCGCTTCCGAAAAGGGCATCGTCCAAAAAGTCCTGCTCCGCTTGACCCCCGGTATTGACCCCCACACCTACGCCGCCGTGGCCACAGGTAAGGTAGACTCCAAGTTCGGCTCGGCCATCGAGACGGGACAGGCCGAGGCCATCACCGCCTATGCCCTGACCCTCCCCCACGTCAAGCTCATGGGCTTCCATTGTCACGTTGGCTCTCAGGTCTTTGATTCCGACGTATTCCTCCGCGCCTCCGAGATCATGCTGGAGTTTATCGCTCATATTAAGGATAAATACGGCTATACCGCCCCCGAGCTGGATCTGGGCGGCGGCTACGGCGTCCGCTATCTGGAGTCCCATCCGCACATTGACATCGCCGCCAACATTCACGAGGTGGCCGCCGCCATGAAGCAGAAGTGTGCCGCCCTGGGGCTTGAGCTTCCCGCCGTGCGCATGGAGCCCGGACGCAGCATCGTGGCCGACGCGGGACTCACCCTCTACACCGCGGGCACCGTCAAGCGCATCCCCGGCTACAAGAATTACGTTTCGGTGGACGGCGGCATGGCAGATAACCCCCGCTTTGCCCTGTACGGCTCTCCCTACACCGTCCTTTTGGCCAACCGCGCCTCCGAGGACTACGCGAAGGATGGCGAGACCTTTATTTGCTCGGTGGTAGGCCGTTGCTGCGAAAGCGGCGATATCCTCCAGGAGAACGTGACCCTCCCTGCCGACGTGACCCGCGGCGACACCGTAGCGGTGCTCACCACAGGCGCCTATAACTACGCCATGTCCTCCAACTACAACCGCATCCCCAAGCCCCCTGTGGTCATGGTCAGCGGCGGCGAAAGTTACGTGGCCGTCAGGCGGGAAACCCTTGAGGATATCTGCAGAAACGACGTCTGATCCCTCTGCAAGCTCGGACAGATAAGGATAATTTCATAAAAAGCCCCACCCGATACACGGCGTTCAAAGCCGATGACTGTCGGGTGGGGCTTCTATGTTTTTAGGGGTTCCGCGGCATCAGATCCCCGAGGGATTAAAGTCCACGCTGAGCACGGGACGACGGCTATTCCGACTGCCTGCCGAGAATTTCATGAGCAAAGACGCGAACATGGCGCGGGATCGCTTGTTGAGACGGCACTTCACCACCATGCGCATACGGTAGACGTTGTCCACCCGGTAGACGGGTGCCTCAAAGGGCCCGAAGGACACCACGGGCACGTCCGAAAATTCCCCGTCGCACAGAGCGGTGAATTCCTCCGACAACCGCAGGGACGCCTTTTGGAGCTCCTTCTCGTCCGAGGAGGTCAGGGTCAGCAGGGCGATATCGCAGAAGGGCGGGAACACCAGCAACCGCCGCAAGCCGATCTCTCCTTCATAAAAACGGGGGTAATCCTGCTGACAGGCCAGCTTGATGACGTCGTGATCGGGGTTCATGGTCTGAATCACCGCCAGGCCTTGCTTATCCCCCCGCCCCGCGCGGCCAATGACCTGGGTCAGCATAGAGAAGGTGCGCTCGGCGGCACGGTAGTCATCCAGGTACAGGGAGGCGTCGGCCAAAAGCACGCCCACTAAGGTCACACGGGGGAAATCATGTCCCTTGGTAACCATTTGGGTACCCAGCAAGATATCCGCCTCTCCCTGTCTGAAGCTGCTCAAAAGCTCGTGATAGGCGGTCTTTGTGGTGGTGGTATCCGCATCCATGCGCATGATGCGGGCATCAGGCAAAAGCTCTCCCAGCTCCTGCTCCAGCCGTTGGGTACCGTAGCCCATCCGCACCAGATGGGGAGAGCCGCAATCGGGGCATTCACTTACGGGACGGGCGCGGGTGCCGCACCAATGGCATACCAGGGTGCCGTCGGTATAATCGTCCTTGCGGGTATGATAATTCATGGCCACGGAGCAGCGAGGGCAGGTCACCGCCTTGCCGCAGCTTCGGCAGACCAAACGGGTGCTGTAGCCCCGACGGTTGAGGAACAGGACGGATTGATCACCCTCGCCGTGCTTTTCTGTCAGAGTCTCTGCCAATCGGTGGCTGAGAGGCGTGGTGTTACCCAGCAGAGCCTCTCCGCGCATGTCCACGATCTCTACCCGAGGCAGCCCCCCTTGGCCGTACCGATTTTTCATAGTGATGAGGGTATATTTTCCCTCCTTGGCCTTGTGGTAGCTCTCCAGCGAGGGGGTCGCCGAGGCCAAAAGCAGCAACGCTTTATTGACGGCACAGCGGTAACGGGCAATATCACGGGCATGGTATTTGGGATTCATGTCAGACTTGTAGGTGTGCTCCTGCTCCTCGTCCATGATGATCATACCCAGGTTTTGCACCGGGGCAAAGACCGCCGAGCGGGTACCCACCACCACCCGCGCCTCACCGTTCAAAATCCGCAAATGAGACACGCGGCGCTCTCCGCCCGACAGATTCGAGTGGATCACTGCCACCAACGCCCCGTACCGCCCATGGAAAATGGCCAGCATTTGGGGGGTCAGGGAGATTTCGGGCAGCAGGACGATGACACCCTTGCCCCGATCCAGCATACGGTCGATCATCTCCAGCATGACGCAGGTCTTGCCGCTGCCTGTCACGCCGTGAAGCAGGGCCGCCTTGGGCTCTCCGGTATCCGCCAGCTCGCAAAGTGTCCTCAGAGCCGCGGACTGCTCCTCGTTCAGATCGAAGGGGGATCTCTCTCCCGCCCATGCATCCTGATAGATGCCCACGGAGGTGGGCAGGGAGACCACGGATTGCTCCTTGACAAGTCCCTTGGTCACCAGCGCGTCGAATTGGGTCTTTCCCGCGCCGGAGGAGGCTTCCAGCATCTTCCGGGCCATGGGCTCCTCCGAGTCAAGCAGGATGCGCAGGACGTTTTTCTGCTTTTCTGAGGTCAGGCGCAGGGGCGCGTCGGGATGTCCCGCCAGAATCGCTGCGGCCGTTTCTGGCGCGCAAGCCAGGACGTATTGCCGCTCGGTAGGCACCGAGGGCTGCTTGACGACCCACTCACGACGGAGCATTTTGTGTGCCAACAAGCGCTCCAAATCCTTTTGCACCTGCGCGCCAAATCTCTGCTTGAGGGACGTAAGAGACAGGCGTCCGCCCTTGATGACCGCCGCCATGACCTCCCGCTCCTCGGGTGTAAGGCCTGCCACGTCCTTTTGGGTAAAGCTGTCTGTGGGACAATAAACCTCTGCCATTTTGGCCATGGTCGCGGAGGGCACTACGGTGCGCACCGCCTCTCCTATGGTACAGAGGGTCTGCTCCTTGAGGTAAAAGCAGAGGGCCAGTTGCTCCGCAGAGAGAAACATCCGCTCGGCACACAGGGCAGAGACGGGCTTGATCTCCGGAGCGTTCTCGGTCTTTTGACCGTCGGCCGCAGGCGCCTCGGATATCTCCCCGGGCTGATGGACCTCGGTTACCAGGCCCACCTGCTTGCGGTTTCCCCGTCCGAAGGGCACCGTGACAAACGCCCCCCTGACCACGCCGCTCATGTCCGAGGGGACATAATAATCGTAGGCGCGGTCGATAACAAAGGGGTTGTCCAGAATATAGACCTCTGCCGTAACGTACAAGGTACGGGGATCAATGCCTTGGCGGTTGATATCGGATTGGGTCACGGATATGCCCTCCTCTCTACATAATGAAAGGCTGTGCCCCCATCGGGGGCACAGCATCAAAATCAGATCTCTTCGCTTTCAGCGACATCCTCAAAGGAATCCTCCACCTCGGCGTCATCCTCGGAAGCCTCGATTTCAGCGTCGTCGGCGGTATCGTTGACAAAGCTCATATTGGGATACTCATACATCTCGTCGTACTTGCGGCGCAGGCCCTCCAAAATCTCCAGCTCGGCCTTTTCCTGCTCGGCGGGATCCTTGTGGACGATGTGATACTTGCCTTCGTAAATACGGCCGATGGCGATCTTGACAGCCTTCTCGTCACGCACCTCACGGTCGATGAGGGCGTTCAGGGGCTTGTCGCCTTCCTTGGTGCCGGAGGTAGCGCGCTCGGCTTCCTCACGCTGGTGTACGTATTCGTTGGTGATCATGCGGGCGCACTTGGCCGTAGCCAGAGCGATCTCATAACGGTTATATTCGCCCTTGCTCAGATCGTTGATGGTGGGGTAGATCATATTTTCTTCTCCTTCTTATATGACAGATAAATTTTACTTTTTCGGGGGCCCGTCAGTCAGCGACTTCCTCTTCGTCACCGTCGGTGTCGGCGCCGCTTTCGCTGTTGTTGAGGCGGTTGGCAATGGTCTCGGTCTGGAGGGCAGACAGGATCACGTGCTCAGAGTCTGTGATGACCACGGCGCGGGTCTTACGGCCGCAGGTAACGTCGATGATCCGTCCGTCGTCCTTGGCGTCCTGAATGAGGCGCTTGACGGGGGCGGAATCAGGGCTGACCAGGGTGACCACTCGTTCCACGGCCACCATGTTTCCGTAACCGATGTTGATGAATTTCATATGAATCTCCATTCCGCCGCTTTGCGGCGTCGCAAATAAATTTTATATTCGACCGTGTCGCTCGCGACAAAAATGGGTTGGGTCCCATTTTTAGGGAGAATTATGCGTGAAACAGTGAACTTTGGTTCGGGATTTCTGTACTTTCACGCGCATCTCTATTGTTCCGCCGCTTTGCGGCGTCGCAAATAAATTTTATATTCGACCGTGTCGCTCGCGACAAAAATGGG